>CAYYKQ010000008.1:22446-29106 GCA_964440965.1 uncultured Anaerolineae bacterium
GGAAGAGCGTGTAGACGGTGGAAAGGGAGATAAGGGTTTCAAGGGCATACTACTGGTGTCCCCGCTGTGGGGGATTTCCCCTTAGAGGGGGGGTTGGACCGGCTTGGGGAAGGGGATTTGTCGGGTGTTCGCCTGGGAGCGGTCCTGTGGAGAGTGCCTGTAGGAACCTGGTGAGAGCCCGACTGAAGTGAGGGGCTCAGGCTGTGCTTAGCCTCAGGAGCGAACCCTTGAGCAATCGCTGGGATGAAGCATGGCAACGCCTCCGTAAGTTCTTGTGAAGTCACCAACTTTTCTTATTCTTACCACACCCCGAGGTCGAAGGGGATTTGACAAAGATCCGATCTTGTGGTATCTTTCGTGCGGAGAATGAGAGCATGCCGAAGTCAGAAAATAGGAAGCTCACAGTGGAGGTAATTCTGGCTAGAAAGATCCCCTTGTCAAAGGCAAGGGGATCCTTATTTCAGAAAGCAGCACATGGTGGGAAGGGCTCTTCACAAGGCCCTCTGCTGGCATTTCCGCTTTGGCCTAAGGGGATGGTAACATCCTTGATCAGCATAATCGAGAGTTACGATTAGGGAGGGAAGAGAAGTGGATTTAGTCGTTAAAGATGGGACTATCGTCACCGCCTCGGATATCTACCGAGCCGATATCGGCATCGAAGGCGGGAAGATCGCCCTCATCGGGGAGGGATTGGAAGGCGAGGAGACCATCGAGGCCTCTGGGATGTATGTCTTCCCGGGCTTCATAGACGTCCACGTCCATATCAGCCTCGCGGTGGGCGGGGTGGTATCCACTGACGATTTCACCACTGGAACCATCGCTGCCGCTTGCGGAGGGACGACCACCATCATCTCCTTCATCAACGTCCAAGCTGGCCAGAGCCTGCGTGAGGCCACACGGGCCCGACGGGCCGAGGCCGATGGAAAAGTGGCCATCGACTATAGCCTCCATCTCACGGGAATCAGCGCTGAGCCTGATCATTTAGCGGAGATCGAGGAACTCGCCGCTGAGGGGTATACCAGCCTGAAGCTCTATACCACTTACCCCGACCTGATGGTCGATGACGGCCAGATGTTAAAACTCTTAGAAACCGCTTGGAGGTGTGGCCTGCTGCCCATCGTCCACACGGAAAACCACCACCTCATCGAGCATCTGAAGGCCAAGCTCATCGCCGAGGGGAAGGTCGAACCCCGCTATCATCCACTCAGCCGACCTCCCATCGCCGAGGCGGAGGCCGCTAACCGGGTCTTAACCCTGGCGAGTGTCGTCGGTTGCCCCGTCTACATCGTCCACGTGACCTGCCGTGAGACGTTAGAGGCCATCGAGAGGGCCAGGGCCAGAGGGCAGGAGGTATTCGCTGAGGTCACTGTCAACCATCTGCTGCTTTCGCAGGAGGAGTATGAGCTCCCAGGCTTTGAGGGGGCGAAGTTTGTCCTCGCCCCTCCTCTGAGGGATAAAAGTAACTGGGAGCCTCTATGGCGTGCCTTAGCCGACAACTCCATCCAGGTGGTCTCCACAGACCACTGTCCCTGGACCTTCACTGAGCAGAAGCAGCGGGGGCAAAGGGACTTCACTAAGATCCCCAACGGCGCACCGGGGGTGGAGACGCGCATCCCGCTGATGTTCAGCGAAGGGGTGGGGAAGGGGAGGATATCGCTCAACCGCTTCGTAGATGCCTGCTCTACCACGCCGGCTAAGCTTTTCGGCCTCTACCCTAAGAAAGGCACCATCGCCGTAGGGAGCGACGCCGACCTGGTGATATTCGACCCTTACAAAGAGGTGACGCTCTCCTACAAGACCCTCCACCAGAACGTTGATTACTGCCCCTTTGAGGGCTGGAAGGTAAGGGGCTATCCGACCACCGTCCTCCTGCGAGGGCGGATCATCGTCCGGGAGGGGGAATTTGTGGGAGAGGCAGGAGAGGGTGAATTCCTCCCAAGGAGAGCTGCCTTCCACTGACGCATCCGCTCGCAGCAACCTGGCAAGCCCACTTGAACCGAGGGACAAGCGAGCGGATGCGTCATCATCCCGAGCTAACGGTCCTTCCTCAGGGGAGCGTTCGCCTCCAGGGCGAGAGGGCCGCCATCACGGCCAGGGTGATGATGACCGCTACGATTATCTCGGGGATGCCATGGATTACCCCTATGCTCAGCGAGACGGCGGGAGCAAGGTATCCCCTGATGGTGGCCATAGTCAGCACCAGGACCGTGTTGGTCAACGTGCCCACTGTAGCGGCGGCGATGAGGGCGACATGCTCGTTGAACCTTTTCAGCCCAGCATAGCAGAAAGCAGCGGTTATGCCGATGAAGATGCGGGGCAGGATAGCCACTAAAGGGTCTTTGAAGAGGGGGATGGTGGCGCGGAAGAAGCTGGTCAGCCCGAAGATAAGGCCGATCACCCCTCCTACCACCCAGCCCTCCATTATCCCTCCGATGATGGCTGGTATATGCATGGTTGTGGCATGGCCAGCCGCTGTGGGGACGGGCACATACCCTACCGGGGTCATGCTGAGCAGGATGGCTATGGCCGCCAGAATCCCTGAGATGACTATCTTTCGCACTGTGAATACACGTTCCATCTTTCCCCTTCCTTTTCCTCCGTTAATCGTCTTCCCTATTTGGTAATTGAAGTGGACGCGAGAATTTGTTCTCGCTCCTGCGCGGCAACAAGTGGTGTCGCCTCCCCATTTCAATGGCCTTTTCCTACAAGGCCATCAACACCAAAGGTGGAGACTACCCATCCGTTTACAAATCCGCTGATAGGCTCGCTGCCAAATCCCTTGCCGCCGGCACGCCTAGCAATTCCTCCGCCTGAGTGACCGCCCTTACGATCGCCTGGGCTACCACCTCGGCGGCCACCGAACCGATGACGCTTACGTCTGCCCTTTTCCTGCCCAAGGAGAGGGCGAAGATGGCATCGCCGTCGAACATAGTGTGTGCAGGCCTGATAGCCATGGCTAAGCCGTTATGAGCCATCTGGGCCACCTTGTTGACCTGCTCCTTGGTGAGGCGGGCATTGGTGGCCACCACGCCGATGGTGGTGTTGGCAAAGGTCAGAATGGTTTGCCCTAAATGTCCTTTCATCCTCTCCGCGGTGTTCAGGAACCCCTTGCCCATCGGCTTTCGCGTACCAGCGATGATCTTCCCGCTCTCCGGGTCGACTACATCTCCCAGGGCGTTGACGGCGACGATGGCCCCCACCACGATGCCTCGGGCGATCTTCTGGCTGGCCGTTCCCAGGCCGCCCTTGGTAGCGTATTTGGGGCCCAGGAGCTTGCCCACCGTGGCTCCGGTGCCGGCTCCCACATTTCCCTCGGCCACCGGCCCTGCGGAGGCGGCCAGGCAGGCTTTGTATCCCGCCTCAGCATCAGGCCTGACCCTGGGGTCGCCGATGGCTAAGTCAAAGAGGACAGCGGCGGGCACGATAGGCACCTTGACCACTTTGGTGTCATAGCCGATCCCCCTCTCCTCCAAATAACGCATCACCCCTGTAGCTGCGTTCAGTCCGAAGGCACTCCCTCCGGTCAGGAGGATGGCGTGGACCTTCTCGACCAAGTGCATAGGACGGAGGAGGTCTGTCTCTCTGGTCCCTGGTGCCGCTCCACGCACGTCAACTCCGCCCACGGCGCCTCCTTCGCAGAGGACCACCGTGCAGCCCGTCGCCGCCTTGAGATCGGTGTAATGACCCACTTTGATCCCCTTGACATCGGTAATGGCGTTGTACATCCCTTTCCTCCCCTTTGAAGTGTGAATCTCCCGATTTCGCACTGCGATAACGGGAGTCATCGCACTCCTCAGTTGATGAGGTGGTGCGCCGACGCCCCGCTAAAATACCACTAACATGGAGACGGAGAAGATAAGCGTGAGAGCCAAGAACACATAGTCACGAAGGGAGCTGTGAAATCGAACGAGATGGGTCCTCCCTTTGCCTCCCACGTAACAGCGCGCCTCCATGGCCAGGATCAGGTCCTCAGCTCGGCGGAGGGCGTTAATGAAGAGGGGCACGAGCAGTGGGAGAAGCTGCCTGGCCTGCTGGACGAACCGCAACCTCCCTCTGCGTCCGAAATCTGCTCCCCTAGAGGCCTGGGCCTTGGCGATGGCCTCCAGTTCCAGGGCCAGGATGGGCACGAAGCGGAGGGCGATAGTCATCACTAAGGCGAGCTCATGGGCAGGGAAGCCGAATTTAGCCAGAGGGCTCATCAGGCTCTCCACCCCATGGGTCAGCTCGGTAGTGGTCGTGGTGAAGGTCAGGAGGCTTACCAGGAAGAGGAGTTCCACAAGGCGACAGATGGAGACGATGACCAGCTGCACACTTCCGTTGGTGATGTGCACCGGGCCCCACTTGAGGATGGTGTGAAGGCCGGCAGGGGGGATGTAAAATTCACCGAGGAAAAGCAGCTGCATCACAGCGAAGAGGACGATGAAGGGGATGGCGGGACGAACCCCTGCCAAGGTATACCTTATCGGGATTTGAGAGGCGATGATAAGTCCGAGGATGGCTATCAGCAGGATAGCATTGCCTAAGTACGACGAGGTAAAGGTGACAGCGGCTATCAGGAGGATAAAGCTCGCCAGCTTGACTCTGGGATCGAGTTGGTGAAGCAGGGAATCCCCTGGTAGGTACTGGCCTACAATGATGTGGCGTAGAAACTCAAATCCTTCCACCGCCCATCCCTCTTAAAGTTCGGAAAGCGAAGTTCCCTCTCAAGATCTTCCATATCTCCTCCTCGGCTTCGGCTACGGTCAGGATATCGGTCGCTACTTCGCAGCCGCGCATCCGCAGGGTGTACATCACCTCCGTCACCTGGGGGACCCCTAAGCCGTATTCGATCAGAGCCTGGGGATGAGCGAATACCTCTCGGGTCGCTCCGCTCATCACCATTCGTCCCTCTTTCATGACATAAATCCTTTCCGTCAGCTGGACGATCTCCTCCATGCTCGATGAGACGATGACCAGGGTGATTCCCTCTTTCCTATGCCACCTCTCGATCCTCTTTATGAGGTCCCGCCTGCCCTTTGGATCCAAACCCGAGGTCACATCATCCAGGACTAATACCTCGGGCCTGAGGGCGAGGATGCCAGCGATGGCTGCCCTGCGCATCTCACCCCCGCTCAGCGAGGAGGTGCATCGATCCTTGAATTCCTCGAAGTCGAGCCCAACCATCTCCATGGCCCACCTCACTCGCTGATGGATTTCATCCTGGGGCAAGCCATATTGTTGGGGACCGAAGGCGATGTCCTCGGCGACGGTGGGCCTGAAGAGTTGCCGCTCAGGATACTGGGAGACCAATCCCACCTTCCGACGGATGGCCCTGATATCTGCCCCTTCATCGCTTAAGTCCTCGCCATCGATGATGACTCTGCCTCGCTGAGGACGCAGAAGCCCGTTGAGATGCTGGATTAAGGTGGATTTCCCAGCTCCTGTAGGTCCGATGATTCCTACTGCCTCCCCCTTGTAGACCTCCATGTCCACGCCGCGCAGGGCCACGGCCTCTAAAGGCGTTCCCTTCAGATAGGTATGCCATAGATCCTCTACTTTTATCAAAGGTAATGAGTTCTCCTCCCTATCCGTTGACATAGTTCCTCAACCATCTCCTCCACGGTTAGCAGGTCGGCAGGGAAATTCGAGCTGCGTTTATGCAACCTCCAGGCGAGCTCGGTCACCTGGGGGACATCCAGCTGGAGGGCCCTCAGTCTTTCCACCCACCTGAAGACCTGGCGCGGCGTCCCTTGTACGGCTATGCGCCCCTTCTCCAGCACCAAGACGCGATCGGCCTGGACGGCCTCCTCCATGAAATGGGTGATGGTGATCACGGTGATGCCTTCCTCATTGAGCCTCCTCACCACATCCAGGACCTCCCTCCTCCCAGCGGGATCCAGGTAAGTGGTGGATTCGTCCAGGATCAGACATTCCGGTTTCATAGCCATGGCCCCGGCAAGGGCTACCTTCTGCTTCTGGCCAGCGGAGAGAAGGTGGGGAGCATAGTTGCGGAAAGGGAGCATGCCCACGATCTCCAAGGCCCAATCCACCCTCTCCCTTATCTCTTCCGGAGGCAAGCCTAAGTTCTCGGGGCCGAAGGCCACATCCTCCTCCACGATGGTGGCCACAAGTTGGTTATCGGGGTTCTGGAACACCATCCCCACCGTGCTGCGGATTTCCCTGAGGCAGGAGGGATCCCTGGTGTTCATGCCCTTCACCCACACATCGCCCTTGGTGGGGATGAGGAGGGCATTGAGGTGTTTAGCCAGAGTGGTTTTCCCCGACCCATTATGGCCGATGATGGCTATGTACTCTCCCCTGTTGATCTCCAGGTTGATGTCCTTCAAGGCGACGACAGGATTCTCGGAGTCGGCGTTGTAGGCGAAGCAGAGGTTTTCGATTCTGATGATCGGCTCGTCAGACGAAGTCTTCACTTTCCTGTGGCTGGAAACAAAAGGCCTTTCGGAGCGAGCCGAAAGGCCAGATGAAACTATCCTCGCCGTCTCGGTCGCACCGCGATCCAAGCGACAAGGGCTTTAAACCGTGCTATCTTCAGCGCTCACCGCCGGTATTCCGGTCGGTGGCAATTCGATTATACCACCGTTCAAGGTGAGGAGTCAAATGAGCGCATTCATTCATGTAAAATGTTACCGAAGTGGTATAATTCCCTCAAATGATAAT
>CAYYKQ010000009.1:0-28851 GCA_964440965.1 uncultured Anaerolineae bacterium
AAATGGGATACGGAGTAGGGGATAGGGGGGTAACCCCTACCCCCTATCCCCTACCCCCCCGTTATATTCTCCTCCTCAACCCCGACGCCATCGTGGTGGGCGATGCCCTGGCCACGATGGTTCGTTTTTTAGATGAGAACCTCTCCGTTGGCGTTGCCGGGGCAAAGCTTCTCTATCCCGATGGCCGCCTCCAGCATTCGGCCTTCGCCTTTCCCACCCTTGCCCAGGTTTTCTTCGACTTCTTCCCCATCCACCATCGGCTGGTCGAATCCCGCCTAAACGGCCGCTACCCCCATCGATTATACGAGCAGGGGGAGCCCTTCCCTATCGATCACCCTCTGGGGGCGGCGATGATGGTGAGGGGAGAGACCATCGAGCAGGTGGGCCTTCTGGATGAGAGGTTTCGCATCTATTGTGAGGAGATAGATTGGTGCATGAGGATGAAGGAGGCGGGCTGGGGCGTGTACTGCGTGCCTCAGGCCGAGGTTGTGCACTATGTGGCGCAGAGCACAGGACAGGTTCGCGAGCGGATGTTCGTTGAGCTTTGGCGGAGCCGCTACCTCCTCTTTGAGAAGCATTACAGCCGGTTTTACCAATGGGCGGTGCGCCGCATCGTGCGGATGGGACTGTGGGCGGAGAGGCGCCGAGTACTGAGGGCTTACAAACGGGGCGAGATAAGCAGGGCGGAATTAGAGAGCCGTTTGGCAGCTTACCGGATGGTGGCGGAGATGTAACGATGCCTAAACTCTCTGTGGTCATCCTCACCAAAAACGAGGAGGAGAACATCGCCGATTGCATCAAGAGTGCAAAATGGGCCGATGAAGTCGTGGTCTTCGACGCTTTCAGCGAGGATCGAACTGTGGAGATCGCCCGCAAATTGGGCGCCAGGATCATCCAGCATCCATTTCACGACTTCGCCCAGCAGCGCAACGCCGCCTTGGAGATGGTGGATAGCGATTGGGTGTTCTTCGTGGATGCCGATGAGCGAATCACACCGGAGCTGGCAGTAGAGGCGCGGAGCGCGATCCAGGATCCATCGCGGGATGGCTGGTGGGTGCCCCGGTATAACTACATCTTCGGCAAGATCGTCCGCCATGCAGGCTGGTATCCCGATTATCAGTTGCGTCTCCTTCGGCGGGGTAAAGCCCGCTATGACCCTAAGCGGGAAGTGCACGAATTGGTCATCTTAAACGGCGAGGAAGGACATCTAAAGGCCCCTCTGATTCATTATAACTACGATACCGTGTCTCAGTTTATCGAGAGGCAGAGTTTCTATGCTCACTACGAGGCCAAAATCCTCTTCAGACAGGGCATCAGGCCCAAGCCTCATAATTTCATCCTGCAACCTCTGCGGGAGTTCAAGCGGCGATACATCACCTTAGAGGGCTACAAGGATGGCTGGCGAGGTTTGCTGCTGAGTTTGCTCATGGCTTACTACAGCTTTGTGACTTACCTGCGACTATGGCGGCTGTGGCGGCTTTGACAAAATCGGAAAACTGTGCTATGCTTCACCAGGTTAGTGCAAAGGTACGCGGGATGTCTAAATTGGATTCGCCGGTTCTGGTTCTCAACTTAAATTACGAGCCTATAAACGTCTGTAATGTCAAGCGAGCTGTGGTCCTCTCGGTAACGGGCAAGGCGGAGGTGTTGGAAAACAGCCGAAGTTACATCCACACCCCATCCAGGGCTTTCCCTATGCCCTCAGTGATCAAGCTGGTTCACATGGTGTACCGCCCCCGCCCACGGATCAAGCTCAGCAAGAAGGAGATCTTCCGGCGGGATAACTATACCTGCCAATACTGTGGCCGGCGGACGAAGAACCTGACCGTGGACCATGTCGTCCCTCGCCGCTATGGGGGCAAGTATTGCTGGGAAAACTTGGTGAGCGCTTGTCCAGAATGCAACCGTCGGAAGGGGGGCAGGACGCTTCAGGAGGCTCATATGAGCTTGATCCGCAAGCCCTATAAACCGAAGCCCACGGCAAGCTACCTCTTCGGCCATTACCTTGAGGAAAACGAGGGATGGCGGAAGTTCATAGAGGGATGGTGACCCCTCTGTCCATTTTTAGGAGATAATCAAAGAGGCCCCTAAGGGCCTCTTTGATATTTGAGAAAGCTTCTTAATCCTCTCCCCAATCGACCAATTTCTTGATACGCGGGAAGCCCTCCTCAATAAGCTCCTCTAATTCGGCGGCGCAGAGGCGATACTCAGTCAGGGGACCACCATAAGGATCGAATACATCGTAACGCCGCCCGACCATCTCGCTCAGCATGAATATCTTCTGCCGATGCTCAGGGAACTCCAAGCGGAGCGATTCGGCTTGGTCACTCTCCATGGTCAGGATGAGATCAGCCTCTTCTATATCCTTTAGATCCAAGCTGTGGGCCTTATGGCCGCTGATGTCAATGCCCCGCTCAGCCATAACCCGGATGGCATATGGGCTGGCTGGCCGGCCATCCATCGCCCATAGCCCAGCGGAGCGTACTTCGTAGCTTTTCGAGAGCCCCTCCTGTTCGAGCTTGCGTCTGAGGAGGCCCTCGGCCATAGGCGAACGGCATATATTAGCTGTGCAGACGAAGAGGATGACCTTCATTGGCGAGTCCGATTGGGCCTCAATCTATTCAGGCGAGCTCCGGTTGGATGAGGCCGTAATTGCCGTCCCGACGCCGGTAGAGCACATTTATGCTATCGGTGTTAACGTTGAAGAAGATGAAGAAGTCATGGCCCAGAAGCTCCATCTGCTCTATCGCCTCTTCCTCGTCCATAGGGGTTATCTGGAAGCGTTTAACCTTGACGATGTGAGGGGCTTCCTCCTCGCGCACCTTCGGAGGGGGCTTCCCCCTCAGTTTACCCTGCCAACGATCCTGTTTCCTGCCCTTGTAACGCCTGATTTGGCGACGGATCTTATCCAAGGCAGCATCGAGGGAGGCGAACATATCGTTCGTCCTCTCTTCAGCCCTCAGGATGGTTTTCCCATCCCTGAGGGTCAACTGTACCACCTGCCGCTCCTCCGCACTTTTCGTCCGCTCAGCGGAGAGCTCGACATGCGCCTCATCTAGGGTAGGCAGATAACGATCCAATTTGCCCACCTTCTTTTCGATGTGACGGCGCAGAGAGTCGGTCACCTCAAGGTTTTTGGCTCGGATAATCAATTTCATTTTGACTCCTTTCTACCGAGGTCTGGCCAATGTGAGGGCCCAAACCGAGCGAGCGGAGCCCTCTCTCAGGGCGATCCCGCAAGCCGCCAGGGTGGCGCCGGTGGTGCAGACATCATCGATCAGCAGGACCCTTCTTCCTGCCAGCCTCTCGTCTGAGCAAAGGAAGGCGCCCTCCACGTTCTCCCGCCGTTCCTGAGCGCTCAAGCCCACCTGGGGAGCTGTCTCCCGCACGCGGATAAGGGAACCGATCACCACCGGCAGGTCGATCCTTTTCCCCAGTTCCCTGGCCAGGAGCGTCGCTTGGTTGAAACCCCTCTCCCGCTCGCGGTGGGGATGCAAGGGCACAGGGACGATCACGTCTGCGGGGAGAGGTGACCTCCGCCAGTAATCGCTCATCATCTCGCCCAAAGGGATGGCTAAGGCTTGTAGGTTCTCATACTTGAAGCGATGGATAGCCTGACGCATGATCCCTTCAAAGTAGGCGATGGAGCGTATCCCGTCGAGGGGCGGAGGATCACTTCTGCAGAAGGAGCAAAGGCCACCTTGGGACACAGGGCGGCCGCAGAGAGGACAGATGGGCGGCCTTATCAGTTCGATCTTATCGATGCAACTGGCACAGAGCCAGATCCCTTTCCTTCGGCAGCCAATACACCGCGGCGGGAAGAGCAGGTCAAGGAGGAAAACCTTTGTCCTTTCGATCAAGTCGGTTCCCTCGCTCATCGCCCCTTCACAGCTGGACCAAGATACTTGATGAGCTGTTCAATGAAGGGCTTCAGGAAGGGACTCAGGAGTATCAAGACGAGGATGGTGACGAAGGCCACGGAGACGAGGACGAAGAGATATTTGAACAGATCGTATTCCTTCTCACCCCATGGGAATGGCATCGCTCACCTTCCTTTCGGGGAAACGCAAGTCATCAAGCGAGACCCTTGGAGAGGGTTTTCAAATACTTAGTAACCCTTTCCCTCACGGGGATGGTAAATGGCGATCTCCCTCAATGATGATTTTGCTCTAAATGGAAGCCCTTTCATAAACCGGCCCACAGATGGCGAGCAGATTTCGCCGCGCTTCTCGCATAAACGGCAAATATTCACCCAATTTAGGGAAGACCTCCTCCTCGGCGATCCTCCGCCAATTCACCCCTTGCCGAGAAATCGTCAAAGGTATCGACAATCCGCCATCGAGATCCTGCTACCTGTGGGCACATTTGACTTTGCGAGCGTAGGCAGTGAACAAATCTCCCAGATTGATGGGCACGATCAGCCCCTTCAGGCCGAGGGTGGTCACCAATCTGACCAGACCTCTGCTGAGCGATGGAGCATAGGCTTCAAGCCGGGAGAGCAGATAGCCTAAGCGCACGAAGCGGCCCTGAGTGACCATCCTGATCACCTCGAAGCCCGCTTTCTTCAGCATCGCCTCTAAAGTGCGGGGCGAGAAATAGTAGAGGTGCATCTCCATCAGCCAGGGCCAATGGGGGCCCATCAGCTTAGCGAAGGGGCTTTCGATGTTCATGGTGTGGATGCAGATGAGGCCACCCCCCTTTAGAATGCGGTTGCTCTCCCTAAGTGTCCTTAGAGGATTCGTTAAATGTTCGATCACATCCCACATGGTCACCACGTGAAAGAAATCATCGGGGAAACTGGCCTCCTCCAGTGTGCTGGCTATCACCCGTAACCCTTTTCTTCGTCCATGTTCGGCAGCCCAACGTGAAGGCTCCACCCCCCAGGCCTCCCATCCCCTCTCTTGAGCGAGCTCCAAGAAGATACCTGTATAACAGCCTACATCCAGTAATCTTCGGGCCTCAGCGAAAGGCGCCAGTCTCTCCAAGCAGTCCAGCCTTCGCCTGAAGGTCAGTATCCTTCCCTCTCGTTCCTCCAGATATGTATTATCAACGACCTCTTCATAGCTTTTGAGGATGGCATCCTCCTCTCGACGAGGGTTAGCGTACACCAGTCCGCAGTTTCGACACCTGACGATGGCGTAGTGTCGGCCATAACTTGAGCTGGTACAACGGAGATGTTCCGCACCATCCTTAGCCGAGTCCTTGGATAGAGTGTCTGGGTAAAGGAGCTCCGTATCGTCTGAGCCGCACAGATTGCAGGCCACGTATTCCACTACAGTTTCCCCCGGATGGCTGTCGAAGCGCGCTCTAAGCCGAGCCGCAGGATGGTGTAAAGGGCTTTCATCACCTCGCGGCGCGATATCTTGGAGATGCCATGGCGCCTATCCTCAAAGATGATAGGCACCTCAGCTATCCGATGGCCCTTTCGTTGGCATCTATAGAGCACCTCTATCAGGAAGGAGTAACCGTCGGAGAAGATGCTATCCAAATCGATGGATTCGAGAACTTCTCGACGGTAGCAACGGAAGCCAGCGGTGCAATCGCGGGCCCACAGCCCCAGGACTAAGCGAGCCAAAGTGTTGCCTCCCCAGCTCAGAAGTCTCCTCACCGGACTCCAGTAGCGGATACCTCCACCCTCGACATAACGGGAGCCGATAACTAACCCACTCTTCTCGCTCTTGGCCACCAGTTGGGGTAGATAAGCGGGCTGATGGGAAAAATCGGCATCCATGGTGACGATCAGCTCCGCCCCGAGGGCCAAGGCCCGCTTGAAACCAGCGATATATGCTGTGCCCAGTCCGAGTTTCCCCGGGCGGTGGATAACTTCCACCCTTTGATGCCGTCTAGCTAGCCTGTCTGCGATCTCGCCCGTCCCATCAGGCGAATTATCGTCCACGACGATGATATGAACCGAGATGGGAAGGGCCAGGATCTCCTCAATCAAGGCCTCGATGTTTTCGCTCTCGTTATAGGTGGGGATGACGATAGTGGTTCTCACGATGCTTTCACCTTTCCCTTACCGAGTTTGTATTTTACCATAAAATTCTCTTCCGGCAAATAGGAATGCAGCCCTTGCCTCCTCTTGCTTTTATAATCTTTTCGTGCTAAACTACTCAGAGGATAGCTACAGGTGAAGGAGTGCCATGAAGAAGATATCGGTCTTGATCTTCCTTCCCCTCTTCGTTGCCACTTTTTGGGTAACGGAGCTGGAAGCGGCGCCGATGGCCTTGCCCTTAAGGCAGGAGGCTTTGGTGGTTATCACTTCCCCACGGGACAACGCCACGGTGAGGGGACGGGTGGTGATCACGGGCAGCGCTTTCCTCCCCGATTTCTGGAAATACGAGGTCCATTACGCCTCCGAGCCCGGCGGGCAGTGGATAATGGTTGAGCATATCCATAAGGTGCCGGTGATCAACGGTCAGTTGGCCGTATGGGATACCACCCTGGTGCCTGACGGGAGGTACAGCCTGCGGCTAAGGGTGGTTCACAGGGATGGCAATTACGAGGAGTATTTCGTGCGGGGCATCTCGGTGGTTAACACTCAGCCCCCAGAAACGCCCACTCCCACGCCCACTTCCACGCCCACTCCCCTCCCTCCAACGCCGACCATAGTCATCGAGCAACCAGCCCCACTCCCAACGTCCACCCCTACGCCCACCCCATCCGTTACAGTGATCCCTCGGCCGACGAGCTCCATCGCATTATCGACCATCGACGTGGGAGACCTGGGCAAGGCTTTCCTTTATGGCGCCGGCGCAGCGGGAGGGCTTTTCCTGCTGGTGGGCTTCCTGATCCTCCTGCGCCAGCTCATAATTAAGTTGCTATTTTAACCCCGATGGATATACTCAGGCGCTTCCGTCGGCCCGATCTGAGGGGCGCGAAGTTCATCGTGGGATTGGGCAATCCTGGCCCCAAGTACGCTCACCACCGGCATAACGTCGGGTTCCAATGCCTGGACCGTTTGGCTCAGGTTTATGGCCTGAGGTTTCAGAGGAGACAGGCTAAAGCCATCCTGGCCAACGGTGAGATCAGTGGGGTCAAAGTTGCTTTGGTTAAACCCTTAACCTATGTTAATCTGAGTGGGGAGGCTGTGGGCACCCTCGCCTACAGCTATGGAATACCTTTAGCTGATATCCTGGTCATCCATGATGATCTGGATCTGCCCTTGGGCATGATTCGGCTGCGCGCCGGGGGCAGCTCGGGAGGGCATAAGGGAGTGCGCTCCATCATCGAGCACCTGGGGAGCCAGGATTTTCCCCGCCTGCGGATAGGCATCGGCCGGCCAGTGGATGGAGATGTCGTGAGCTACGTCCTCAGCGATTTCACTCCCGAGGAGAAGACGATCATGGAGGATGCCTATCGGAGAGCTGTGGCTGCGGTGAAATGTTTTCTGACCCAAGGGATCGTTGCAGCTATGAATAGGTACAATCGGCGAGATTTAGCACCTCATGATCTATCGAGTCGCCACGTGCTGTCCGCAACCTAATGATCTCAGAGGCCGGGGACCTCGCTGATCCTCCGTTAGCATAGGATGGCCCACTTATCGATTGTCGAGGTTATGAATCTATCGGGTTTGTTGCCTCTGGTTAATGAGATACCTGCTTACCGCCAGCTGCTCGAGGAGCTGAGGAAGGGTTCCAACTCCTGTTTCCCCCTCGGCCTTCTCTCCTCTGCCAGGCCCTATTTCATCGCTGCTCTGCAGCGGGATCTGGCGCGGCCAATCTTGGTGGTGACGGGGCGGGTGGAACGCGCCAGGGAATTACATGAGCAGCTTCGCCTCTGGTCAGAGGCACCTGAGGGGATCCTGCTCTTCCCTGAACCTAATGCCCTCCCTTACGAGCGTGCGGCCTGGGCGCCTGAAACGGTTAACAGAAGGCTGGTGGCCTTGGCCGCCTTAAACGGCTGTAAGCTGGATGGAGCCCAAAAGCTGGTAGTTATCACCTCAGCACGTGCCTTGATGCAGAAGACCATCCCTCCTGAAGAGTTTCGAGCCGGCATACATACCCTGAACTGCGGCCAATTCGTCTCCCCCAAAGGGCTGCTCGAAGGGCTGCTCTCCTTGGGATATGAACCCACCAGCGTGGTGATCGAACCGGGGACCCTCAGCCGGCGCGGTGGCGTTTTGGATGTCTTCCCCCCGTCGAACCCTTGGCCAGTGCGAATCGAGTTCTTCGGGGATCGGATCGACTCCCTGCGCCTCTTCGACCCTGCCACTCAGCGTTCTAAGGAGAAGGTGTCCTCTGTCACCATAGTGCCGGCGAGCGAGGCCCTTCCAGGCAAGGGGCCATTGGCAGTTGAGATGCTGCGCAAATCGGATGGCCCCGTGGCGGAGGAATTCGAGGACGATGTCCGAGCTTTAGAGGAGGGACGGATCTTTGAAGGCATCGAATTCTACCTCCCTTACCTTTACCCCCAACCTGCCACCCTCATCGACCACCTGCCGCCCGATGGATTATTGATCGTCGAGGACATGAACGAACTTGAGGCCGCCGTGGCCGACTTGGAGGCTAAGGCCCTCGAGATGCGGGAAGGGTTGGCGCAGATAGGCATGCCCTATGGGCTGCTCCCCTATTTCACTTGGGATGAGCTGCGGGAGATCATCTCGGACCGACAACCTTTGATTCTGGGATATGAGCATCTGGGAGAGGAGGGTCTGCTTCTACAGAACACTTTCACCCCCTGTCATCGCTACGGCGGCCAGCTCAAACGCGCCTTAAAGGATTGGCGGGAGATGATGCATCCTGGCAAACCTGCTCGCGAGCGGATCCCGGAGCCCCTTTACCGCGAACAACGGCGAGTGGGTTCGCCATCGCTCATCCAGGATAAGGAAGCGGGCGAACATCCCTCTGGAGAGCGGGTGCCTCAGGTGAGGCTGGTAGTGGTAAGCCAGCAGGCCCAACGCCTGGCTGAGCTCTGGGAGGAGCAGGAGGGATTCGCTGCTGCTCCGGTGGAGGGGATAGCTCAGTTGCCTCCACCAGGCAGCCTGACCATAGTGCACGGCACATTGGCCGAGGGTTGGATGCTTTCGGCGAGCAGCGAACAGGATGCGGGGGACAGGCCCTCGCCTGCCATCTGCTGCCTCCTCACCGATACCGAGATATTCGGCTGGCCGAAGCCTCAACCCCGCCGTGCTCCCCGGCGGCGAGCAGTACCCTCGGAGGATTTCTTCGCCGACATAGCCCCTGGTGACTATGTGGTCCACGTCGAACACGGGATAGGCATTTTCAGAGGCTTAGTGAAGCTCCTCATCAAGGGAACGGAGGGGGAGTACCTGCAGGTCGATTATGCAGAGGGCGATAAATTGTACATCCCCATCTACCAGGTGGATCGCCTCAGTCGCTATGTGGGAATAGACGACCGCCCACCGCCCCTAAACCGCTTGGGCACAGCTGACTGGGCGCAGGTCAAGAAGAGGGCCAAGCGGGCGGTGGAGGAGATGGCTCGCGAGCTCCTGGAGCTCTATTCGACGCGTGAGGTGATAGAGGGGCATGCTTTTTCCCCCGATACCCCTTGGCAGAGGGAATTGGAGGCCTCTTTCCCCTATCCTGAGACTGAGGATCAACTCAAGGCCCTCGAAGAGGTTAAGGCCGACATGGAGAAGCCGAGGCCCATGGATCGCCTTGTCTGCGGCGACGTGGGCTATGGCAAGACGGAGATCGCTGTGCGAGCCGCCTTCAAGGCGGTGATGGACGGCAAACAGGTGGCCGTCCTTGTCCCCACCACCGTATTAGCCCAGCAACATTTTAACACCTTTCGCCAGAGGCTGAAGCCCTTCCCTGTGGAGGTGGAGATGCTTTCTCGTTTTCGCTCCCCCGCCGAGCAGGAGAGGGTATTGACCGGGTTGAGGGCGGGCACGGTGGACATCGTCATCGGCACCCATCGCCTCCTCCAGCCGGATGTGATCTTTAAGGACCTTGGTCTGCTCATCATCGATGAGGAGCAGCGCTTCGGCGTGACCCATAAAGAGCTCCTCAAGCAGAAGCGGAAGGAAGTGGATGTCCTGACCCTCACGGCCACACCCATCCCCCGCACCTTGTACATGTCGCTCATGGGGGTGCGGGATATAAGCATCATCAACACCCCGCCGGAGGAGCGTTTGCCCGTTAAGACTTATGTGGGCAAGTACGACGAGGCTCTGATCCGCAGGGCTATCCTGCGCGAGCTGGCCCGTGGGGGACAGGTCTATTTCGTTCATAACCAGGTGCGGACCATTAACCGAGTGGCCAAGCGATTGAAGGAGCTTGTGCCCGAGGCCAGTTTGGCTGTCGCGCACGGCCAGATGAAGGAGGATAAGCTATCGCAGGTGATGCTGGACTTCGCTGCGGGTAAGATAGACCTCCTGGTCTGCTCCTCGATCATCGAGAACGGCTTAGATATCCCCAACGTCAATACCCTCATCGTGAATCACGCTGACCGCTTCGGATTAGCAGATCTTCACCAGCTCAGGGGACGAGTGGGGCGCAGCGCTCGCCAAGCCTATGCCTACTTCTTCTATGATCCCCACCGGCCTTTGAACGAGGCGGCCCGCCAGCGTTTACAGACTATTCTGGAGGCCAGCGAGTTAGGGGCAGGATTTAGTGTGGCTATGCGCGACTTAGAGATCAGGGGGGCGGGCGAGATCCTGGGAACCCGCCAGCATGGCCACATCAATGCTATCGGCTTCGACCTTTATTCACGACTCCTCGCCCAAGCAGTAAGGGAACTTAAGGGGGAGATGGGTGACCGTTCGTCCCAGTTGGTAAGGCAGATGGATGCTTATCTGCGGCCTCTAGGCGAAGCGGTGCAGATAAGCCTGCCTTTGGATGCATTCCTGCCTGAGGATTACATCCTCCAGGAGAGTCTGCGCCTGCGGCTTTATCGTCGCATGGCCGAATTGACCACTTTAGAGGAGGTCAATGATATGGCCTCTGAGCTAAGGGATCGCTTTGGTACCCTCCCTCAGCCGGTGGAAAACCTCCTCTACCAGCTGCGCCTCAAGGTTCTGGCCCTCCGGGCTGGGATCCAAGCCATCTTCCGCGAGGGAGAGCAGTTAATTGTTAAGACGGACCACCTACAAGGCATGGCTATAAACCGCCTTCAGCGGCGATTAGGGGGTTGGGCTAAGGTTAAGCCCTGCCAGATTTCACTTCCCCTCCAAGGCGATTGGAGAGCTAAGTTGATGGAGGCGGTGAAAGTCGTAGCTTCGGCCCTTTAGGGAACTAATATGGACTGGGCAAGGGAAGGGGACCTGATTCTACTGTTGGGAAAGGACCGCAAAAGTTTCATCATCCGTTTGGAGGCCGGGGCGAAGCTCCAGACCCATCAAGGGGTAGTGGCCCACGATGATATCCTGGGCCGGCCCTTGGGGCGGATGGTGTTCTCTCATACCGGATACCCATTTCTGGCGTTGGAACCCTCCTTTGATGATCAGATCCGCTCCCTGAAACGCATCACCCAGATTATGTACCCCAAGGATATCGGATACGTGCTGTTAAAGATGAATATCAGCTCAGGACGGCGAGTGATAGAGGCTGGCACCGGCAGCGGTGGGCTCACCTTGGCTTTAGCAGCGGCAGTGCGTCCTCAGGGGAAGGTCTACTCCTACGAAGTACGCCCCGAGGTGTTGGAGCTGGCGGCGCAAAATCTGGAGCGAGCCGGATTGAGGGAATACGTGGAGCTCAAAGAGCGGGACATCGCCCAGGGGTTCGATGAGGTGGAGGTGGATGCCTGTTTCATGGACCTGCGTACCCCCTGGGATTACCTGGCCCAAGCCTACGCGGCTCTGAAAGGGGGTGGCTTCTTTGGAGCTATCTTGCCCACAACTAATCAGGTGAGCTGCTTAATAGAGGCGTTACAGGAGCATGGTTTCGCCGCTGTGGAGGTGGAGGAGCTACTGCTACGCCCCTACAAAGCTGTGCCAGGGAGGCTGCGGCCAGCAGACCGCATGGTAGCTCACACCGGATACCTCATCTTTGCCCGTAAGGTACTTGGACCGGAGAGCGTTCGCCTCTGGGCTACCCGCTCCTACCGCCGCCCCCACGAGCTGGCCAAGGAGCGGGAAGTTCAGCGCGAATCTTCACCTTGATAGGGTCGTTGCCGGCCTAGCGACGGCTTTCTTTGGGGAAATTTTTACGTTGATTTGACATATTAAGAAAATCATGCTATAATCTTTCACGTAAAGATACCCAGGGCACTGAAGGGCAAAACCGAGGAGGACACCCGCCTTGGCAGCAAAGGCTTACAAATGAAAGGACCGTGCATTTCCTGTCTCAGGTTAAGGCTAATTGGAGGCAGGGAGAGAAAATGAACGGCCCTTTGCATTTTTGTACAGGCTGTTAGAGTACCTCGATGTCGAAAGGGGGTGATCCAGGGTAAAAGTTTGCTTGCGGCGGAAAGGGTTCGACTCCGCGGCCTGGGCTGGGCGTTTCCAGGCGAGCAGTGAATGCAAATAAGGAGGGAAAATGCTTAGGAAGATTTTAGGTTTAGTTATGGTTTTGGTGTTCGTGGCCGCCCTCTTTGGATGCAAGCCCGCTGCCCCGCCGGTCCCCTATGGAGGGGTGATCAAGATCGGAAACGTCGCTCCCATGACCGGCGATATCCCTAAGGTGGGGGAGGATGGGGATTGGGGAGTGAGGCTGGCGCTCGATGAGATCGGCTACAAATTGAAGGTCGGCGATGTTACCTACGATATCGAGTATCTCCTCGAGGACAACGAGTCCAAAGCTGAATCCGCTGTGGCCGCGGGCACCAAGCTCATCAAGGAGGACAAGGTGCTGGCCCTGATCGGCTGCTACGCCAGCAAGCAGTCCATCCCCTTGGGTGAGGTGGCAGACCGTTACCATTGCCCCGATATCAGCCCCTGGTCCACAAACCCCAGGACCACTAAGAACCGCCCTTATGTCTTCCGAGCCTGCTTCATTGACCCCTTCCAAGGCGAGGTGGGTGCTAAGTACGTCAAGGACTACTACAAGGTCAAGAAAGTGGCTGTCCTCTACGATGTGGCCAGCGATTACCCCAAGGGCCTGGCCGAGTACTTTAAGAAAGCTGCCGAGGATCTAGGGCTCGAGGTGGTGGCCTTCGAGACCTTCACCACCAAGGACCGGGATTTCAGCTCCCAGCTGACGAAGATCATCGCTTCGGGTGCCGAGCTCCTCTACACCCCTCAATACTACGACGAGGTCCCCCTGATCGTCAAGCAGGCCAAGGAACTGGGATGGGATAAGCCGATATTCGGAAGCGACAGCTGGGCAGGAGGCGATCTGGCATCTCTCTGCGGCGATGACTGCGTGGGGTACAGGTTCACCACCCACTACGCTATGGTGGGGGCCAAGGGCAGGACCAAGGAATTCATCGATGCCTTTAAAGCCAAGTATGGCCGTCCGCCCAGCGATGTGGGAGCCTTGGCTTACGATGCTGCACAGATCCTTCTTCAGGCCATCAAGAACACCGGCGGCCTGACCGGCGATCTGGCTAAGGACAGGGATGCTATCAAGGACCAGCTAGCCAAGATCAAGGAGTGGAAGGGTGTAACCGGAACCATGAGCTTCACCCCTGAGGGCGATCCCATCAAGTGCGCCGTGATCGTTGAGTACAATGCCAAGCATGAGATAGAGTTTGTGGACTGGGCTTGTCCTCCTGGGATGAAGCCTCCCGAATGATTCTTGTCGCATCTAATGGTGGGGCGGGCTTCCGCCCGCCCCACCATTAGCAAGTGGTCTCGCCTTTGTAAAACGAAGAACCCTACGATGCTGTAGCGAGGCCATTTGCTATTAGCTGAATTCAGGAGGTATCAAAGGTGAGTTTAACCGCTTTCCTCCAATATTTTGCGAGTGCTTTGCAATGGGGCAGCTTCTATGGCCTGATCGCCATAGGCTACTCCATGGTTTACGGCGTCCTCATGTTGTACAACTTTGCCCATGGAGATATCTTCATGTCGGGGGCCTATATCGGCCTCTTCGTCTGCGTTGGCCTGGTAGCGATCTCCGCGGGAGGCCTCATCTCCATGCCCCCTTGGCTGATCCTCGTGTTGACCATCATCGGCTCCATGGTGGGGACCTCTATTGTGGGGATGTTTGTGGAGAGGGTGGCCTATAGGCCCCTGCGGAATGCGCCTCGGGCTTCGGCTGCGGTCACAGGCTTGATGATCGGCCTGCTTCTGGAGACCACCAACCTGTGGGCGCTTGGCGCTGAGAGGCGGCATTACCCTCCCTTGATAGAGACAGTAACCTATAAGATAGGGGGGGTAAACGTCACCAACACCAAAATAATCGTGATCGGCGTTGCCTTAGCCGTGATGCTAGCCCTGCGCTTCATCGTCCACAGGACCAAGGTGGGATTGGCTATGAGAGCCTGTGCATATGACTTTCCCATAGTCCCGCTGATGGGCGTTTCCGTGGACTTCATCGCCCCTGCCGTCTTTGTCCTCGGCTCCTCCGCTGCAGCCATCGCCGGGGTGCTCTTCAGCATTTCCTACCCTGTCCTCGAGCCTTATATGGGCATGCTCGTCGGCTGGAAGGCGTTCATCGCCGCCATCTTAGGGGGAAGGGGCTCCATATTAGGGGCTATGCTCGCTGGCTACCTCCTGGGGTTCATCGAGATATTCGTTGCTGCTATCTTCCCCTCAACTTTGCGTGACCTCATCGCCTATTCCATTTGCCTTATCATCCTGACCTTCCGGCCCCTCGGCTTTTTCGGCGAACCTTACAGCGCCCAACTGAGGCTATAAAAACTTCGACAAGCAAGCTGGTGCCCTCCTGAGCTGGGCAGGGCTAAAGGTATTTTAGGAAGCGACTTGGTCTGCTACTCCCCATTTTGAAATGGGGCCAGTTCGCTTGTCGGTTGGTGGATGCTTTTTTCGGGTGTGAATTAGCGATCATTGGTCAAAGGGGGTTCGAAGTGAGGTCCTTAAGTCAGAGGCTAAGGTCGCGGTTCACCGGGACCCCTATCCAAACCTGGATATCGGGCTTCCTGGTGGCCGCTGTGATCGAACGCTTGGTGGGGGATAAGATAGCTGCGCTGCTGGGCATGGGGACAGTGCCAAGGCTCTTCGGCGTCAGGTACATATTGACAAAGCCCATATTGATTCCCAGCGCCATAGTCTACCTGCTGGTGATCTACTTTGTACCAATCTTCGTCGTGGCCTGGTTGATAGCTCCCCTGGCGAGGAAGATGCCCTCCAAGTTCTCCATGCCGCTTCTCCTTGTGCTCCTCTACGGTGCCTTGCATATATGGAGCGGCCTCGACGAATATCGGATATTGGTGCTCCAGTTCATACTTATCGACATCCTCTTAACGGTGAGCTTGAATCTGACCAATGGGTACATGGGCGAATTCTCCTGCGCGACCGGCGGGTTTATGGCGGTGGGCGCCTACGCCGCCTCTATCCTCACTGTAGGGTGCTTCGTTACCGACGATGTATTCGGTCCCCCCTGGCTCCCTCCAGCCCTGGTCCGCTTGGGTTTCCCCATCGGGTTCCCTATAGCGTTGATCATCGGGGGTTTGGCCTCAGCCTTAACAGCGCTTGCGGTGGCTATCCCCTCCTTCAGAACCAGAGGAGACTACCTGGCCATCATCTCCTTGGCGTACGGCTTTATCATCAAGAGCCTCTTTGAGAACTTAGAGGTGGTAGGCGGCCCGCGAGGGTTTATGAATATGCCGAAGTGGGCCGATCTCCCGGTGGTCTTCATCTGGACCGTCATAGGTCTATGGACGATGCGCAACTACGTCTCCAGCATCCTAGGCAAAGGAGCACCAGGGGTTCGGGATGATGAACTCGCAGCGGAGGTGATGACCGTGGACACTCGACGTGTTAAAGTCATCACCTTCCTGCTCTCCGCCTTTTGGACAGGGGTCGCCGGAGGCCTCTTCGCCCATGTCATGGGATACATCAATCCCGCCACCTTCGGCATAATGAAGACGGCAACGGTTATGGCCATGCTCTACATGGGCGGATTGAATTCCATCACCGGCTCGATCATTGGAGCGGTACTCCTCAGATTCCTGATGGAGGCGCTTCGCCCTCTGGAAGTGGGCAAGTGGATACTCATCCCCGTGATCCTTATCATCTTCATGATCCGCCGCCCGTGGGGGCTCATCTCCTTCAGGGAGTTCGAATTTCTGAGAAAGGAGGTTAGACGTGCCCCTGCTTCAGATTAGGAACCTGACCCATTGGTTTGGTGGATTGAGGGCCGTTCACGATTTCCACGAAAATCTGGAGGGGGGAGAGATAGTTGGCCTGATAGGGCCCAATGGAGCGGGGAAGACTACCATCTTTAACCTCATCTGTGGTATCTACAGGCCCACGGAGGGGGAGATCTTCTTCGATGGAGAGAACATAGTGGGACTTCCTCCGCATGAGATAACCGCCAGGGGCATAGGGAGGACATTTCAGAAGCTGAGGCTTTGGCGCCACCTGTCGGTCTTGGATACCATCAAGCTCGCCCACTTCTCCAGGAAGAAGTACGGATTGATAGATGCCCTCTTCTGGACAAGGAAGTGCCAGAAGCAGGAAGAGGAGATAGAGGAGAGGGCCTGGGAGCTTCTGAAGATATTCGGCCTCACCGAGTACGCTGATGCTCGAGCCTGGGATCTCCCTTATGGCCTCCAGAGGAAGGTTGAGATGGTCAGGGCACTGGTCTCAGAGCCGAAGCTCCTCCTATTGGATGAGCCTACGGTGGGCATGACTCTGGGCGAGATGTACGAGACCATGGATCTCATCAGGGAGGTGAAGGAGAGGTTTAATTTGACCATCATAATAATCGAGCACCGAATGAAGGTGATCATGGACCTCTGTGAGAGGATCAAGGCCATAGATTTCGGGGAGATCATCGCCGATGGAACCCCCGACGAGATTCGGAACAATCCCAGGGTGATCGAGGCTTATCTGGGCAAGGAGGAGTTCTGATGCTGCTCTCGGTCGAGAACTTACGCGTCTCTTACGGGGCGATAAGGGCTCTCCATGGGATATCCTTCGAGGTGGATGAGGGGGAGATAGTAACCATCATAGGTGCCAATGGAGCCGGGAAGACCACAACTCTTAGAGCCATCTCCCGTCTTATCCCCGTCGAGCCGGGGACAAAGATGATCTTCGATGGGAAGGATCTGCTAAGTTATCCCCCTCACAAAGTGGTGAGCGAGCTAGGTATCGCTCATGTGCCCGAGGGGAGGCGGCTGTTCGGCAACCTGACGGTGATGGAGAACCTTAAGTTGGCCACTTACGCTCGAAGAGACCCAGAAGGGATAAAGAGGGATCTCGAGATGGTATTTGACCTCTTCCCCCGCCTGGCGGAGAGGAAAAATCAGAAGGCCGATACTTTGAGCGGGGGGGAATCGCAGATGTTAGCTGTGGCCAGGGCGTTGATGAGCGGGCGAAGGATGCTGCTCTTGGATGAGCCTTCAATGGGGTTGGCCCCGCTTTTGATGAAGAACCTGTTCGAGGTCCTGGGAGAGATAAATAAGGAAGGGACCACCATCCTCCTGGTGGAGCAGAACGCCGCTATGGCACTCAAGTTCGCTCAGAGAGGATATGTATTGGAGTCGGGAGAGATAGTCCTATCCGGGACGTGTAAGGAACTCGCTGCCAATCCCGATGTGAAGGCGGCTTATCTGGGTGGTTAACAGCCCCTTATCAGGGTAAGAAGCTATGTTATCCCGATGAGGAGGTTTATAGTAGAGTGGTTGCACAATAGAGGATTAACTCAATGTTGTACCGGTAAGCCTAGTTGCATTTGTGCAACCACTTTAGTTTGTGAGTAAAGCAGCGCCCAGGCATCTCGCCTGGGCTGTTCTTCGCAAAGCCTTTGTGTTCTCACCTGCTATGGAAGGGCATTCCAGCTGCGGAAAGGTACCTCTATTTACCTCAGTGAGGGTGCTCCTTAGCAGCGATGGATTCCCAAGTTTTCCTAGTCCAAGGCTCTCTTAAGCGAGCAGAAAGGAGATGAAAAATGAACCTGCGAATCCCCGGACCCACGCCATTGCCATTGGAGATCCTTAAGGTGATGGGTAACCAGATGATCAACCACAGGGGGCCTAAATATGAGGCCATGCAGAAGGAGGTCGTTAAGAAGTTGCAGAAGGTCTTCCAAACCGAGAACGACGTCTTCCTCTTCACCTCCTCCGGAACCGGCGGCGTAGAAGCTTCGATAACTAATACCCTCTCCCCTGGCGACAAGGTTTTGGCTATCGCCGCCGGCGTCTTTGGAGATCGCTTCGCCGCCTGTGCTAAGGCCTTTGGGGCGGAGGTGGTCAAGCTGGACTTCCCATGGGGGCAAGCCGCCGACCCAGACCTCATTCGTAAGAAACTGGAGGCGAATCCCGACACCAAGGCGGTGCTGGTCGTCTTCAATGAGACCTCCACAGGCGTCACTAACGATATGAAGGCCATCGCAGAGGTGGTCCATGAGTCCAGCGATGCCCTGATCTTGGTGGATGCTATCAGCGGCCTGGGAGCGATCGACCTGCGCACCGATGAATGGGGCTTCGATGTAGTGGTTACCGGCTCACAAAAGGCGTGGATGTGCCCCCCTGGACTGGCCATGGTCAGTGTGAGCGAGAAGGCTTGGAAGGCCCACGCCACGGCTAAGATGCCCCGGTTTTACTGGGATTTCACCGCTATGAAGGAGTTCGCTGAGAAGGGTCAGACCCCCTTCACCCCCGCCATCACCACTATCTTCGCCCTTGACAAAGCCCTGGATATGATCTTGGATGAGGGGATAGAGAACGTCTTTGCCAGACACAGGAGGGTGGGAGAGCATACCCGCTCCGGGGTTAAAGAGCTGGGGCTGGAGCTCTTCGCCGATGAGAGCTGTGCATCGAATACCGTCACAGCGGTTAAAGTGCCCTCTGACATCCAAGCAGACGAACTTCTGCGAATTATGCGCGAGGACCACGAGGTCCTGATAGCTGGCGGGATGGGGCGCCTCAAGGGGAAGATAGTCCGCATCGGCCATCTCGGGTATGTCTTCGAGGAAGACATCGACGAAGTACTTGAGGCGATGGAGGCCTCTCTGAATGAACTGAGGAGATGAGAGATGAAGATCTTGGTCACCGATCCTCTGGCCTCCGAGGGCCTTGACCTCCTTCGCCAACAGGGCCATGAGGTGGATTACAGGCCCGATATCTCGCACGATGAGCTATTGGAGGCGATAGCTCGGTACCATGGCTTGATCGTGCGCAGCAGGACGAAGGTGACGAGGGAGATCATAGAGGCTGGGAAGGAGCTTAAAGTCATCGCCAGGGCAGGGGTTGGGGTGGACAACATCGACGTCAGGGCGGCCACTGAGCGGCGGATCCCGGTGGTCAATGCCCCTGCTGCTCCGACGACCTCCGTGGCCGAACTTACTTTAGGGCATATGCTCGCCCTCGTAAGACACATCCCTAAGGCGGATGCCTCCATGAAGGGTGGCAGGTGGGAGAAAAGGGCCCTCATGGGTGTCGAACTCAAAGGGAAAACCCTGGGACTCATAGGCATCGGGAGGATAGGCGCTGAGGTGTGTCGCCTCTGTCGAGCCTTCGGGATGGAGGTGATCGCCTACGATCCTTACCTTACTGCGGAGAGGATATCCGAGCTGGGAGCGGAGAAGGTCGAACTTGGCGAACTCCTTGAGAGAGCGGATTTCATCTCCATTCACGTCCCCTTGACCCCTGAGACCAGAGGGATGATTGATATCGATGCTTTACGGCGCATGAAACCCACAGCTTACCTTATCAATTGTGCTCGGGGAGGGGTGATTGACGAGGGGGATCTCGTGAAGGCTCTGAGGGAGGGGATGATCGCCGGTGCCGCTTTGGATGTCTTCGCCGAGGAACCGCCCATTGGGAGCCCGCTGTTAGAGCTGGATAACGTCGTCCTTACCCCCCATCTCGGAGGTTCAACTAAGGAGGCACAGATCCGGGCATCTATCGATGCCGCTGAAGGGGTTATCGCCGCGCTGGACGGGAAACGCCCTAAATATCTCGTCAACCCCGAGGTCCTTTCCTGAAGGGGTAGAAGTTGAGCACGAGCTTGCCGGTTTTAAAAATTGTCCCTTTAGATAGCATAATCATTCACGAGCACCATGACAGGCGAAGGTCGGAGAAGCTGGCCATCGTCATCAAAGCGGATGGAGTCCTGAAAGATCCCCCTATCGTAGCGAGGCTGGGGGGCAAGGGGGAAAGATACGTGCACCTCGATGGCGCTAACAGGATCGATACGTTGAAATTGCTCGGCTGCAGGGACATCTTGGTCCAGGTAGTCGATTACTACGATGAAGAGCAGGTGCGGTTGGATTCATGGTGCCATTTGACCAGAATGGACAAGGACCTGCTCCTCCGTCAACTCGGCAGCGTCCAGGGAGCCAAGGTTCGGAAAGCCGATCATCTGAGCGTAACCGAGCTCTTGAGGAGAAGGAAAGCTCTGTGTGGCATCTTTTTCAGCGATGGGGATTCTTATGCCGTCGAAGGGGGAAATGGCCTTGCATCGCGAGTTGAACTGCTGAACAAAGTGGTCGACATCTATAAGGCCGAGATAGCCCGCGATGTGCTCGAGCTGGGCGAATTGACCAGCCAGATCGGTGCTCTCTTTCGGAGGCACAGCCATGAGGGCTATAACGTGCTCATCGCTTTCCCCAAATTCACCCCTAAGGAGATTGTGGAGATCGCTGAGAGGGGTATGAAACTGCCCGCAGGCATAACCAGACACCTCATCACCAACAGGGCTTTGCGGGTGAACTTCCCTTTGATGATCCTCGATTCGAAGAAGATACCCTTGGAGGAGAAGAACGCCCTTCTGGACGATTTCCTTAGGAGGAAAAGCCCCAGGCTCTACAAGGAATCGACAGTGATGTACGACGAGTGAATGCCTCTGGGGCGCTTCCTCCTCTTTTGGGAAGAGGGAAGAGGATTTGCGAGACCAAAGACTCACTTGGGCAGAGGTGGACCTCGATGCCATCGCCCACAACGTCCGCCGATTGAAGGGCTTGATCGGCGAACGAGTGGAACTCATGGCGGTGGTCAAGGCCAATGCTTATGGCCATGGGGCAGTGCCAGTGGCCAGAGTGGCTTTGGAGAGCGGGGCCAGCCGCTTAGCGGTGAACCGCGCTGTGGAGGGCATTGAGTTGCGCCGGGCAGGGATCGCCGCCCCTATCCTCATCTTAGGCTATTCCCCTCCCTGGGAGGCAGAGGCCATTGTCCACTATGATCTCACCCCCACCGTCACCGAGCGGGAGGTAGCTTCGGCTCTGTCAGAGGCAGCGGCCTCTCAGGGGAAGACCATCCCCATCCACGTTAAGGTGGACACGGGGATGGGCCGTTTCGGCCTTCTACCCGATGAGGTGGTAGGCTTTGTTAAAGGCTTGGCCGAATTCCCCAACCTGCGCCTGGAGGGCTTCTGGACCCATTTCTCCTCCGCCGATGAGGCCGATAAATCCTACACTCACCTCCAATTTAAGCTGTACCAGGAGGTGTTGGGGGAATTGGAAGAGGCGGGCATTGAGATCCCCATCAGGCATGTGGCTAACAGCGCTGCTACTTTGGACTTGCCCCAGACACACCTGGATATGGTCCGCTGTGGCATCACCATCTACGGCCTCTACCCCTCCCCTGAGGTTAACCACTCCATCCCCTTGCGGCCAGCCATGACCCTCAAAAGCCGTGTGGCGCGGGTGCGCACCTTGCCGGCTGGCTCCAGCATAAGCTATGGCCGCACCTACACGACCACTAGGCCCACTCCGGTGGCCCTCGTTCCTGTTGGCTATGGCGATGGCTACCACCGACTCATCTCCAATCGTGGGGAGGTTCTCATCCATGGCCGGCGGGCTCCCATTGTGGGGCGGGTATGCATGGACCAATTGATGGTGGATATCAGCGGCATCCCTAATGTGAAGTTGAACGATGAGGTCGTTCTCTTCGGGCGCCAAGGGGATGAGGAGATCAGCGTGGAGGAGGTGGCTGCCTGGGCAGAAACCATCAACTACGAGGTGGTCACAGCTATCATGTCCCGAGTGACGCGGGTCTACGTAAAAAACGGCCGGGTGATAGCCATGCGTTCACTGGCCGATAGGAGGCCAGATCCGCCAAGTTAGACCTGCGTTCTTCTGCGGATCGTTGGGTGGGAAATGATCTCCCTTTTGGTTATGGTCGGCTCTGGTGGAGGGAGCGAGATCGAGAAGATGGTAGCTGGGGCCAAGCAGGCTATCGCCGTGGACACCATTGAGAAGGCGCTTGCTGTTGATTGCTTCGACCGCATCATCGTGGCCACCGATTCCGTTCCCCTGGCCGAAGCCCTACGCGATGAGCCTGTGCATGTCGAGCTGGATACCTCGGGCGAGGGGTTCCATTTTGGGCGCCGGCTGCGGGAATTGGTGGGAAAGTATAGGATCGAAAAGCTATTCTACATGGGAGGCGGAAGCGGTGCTCTCCTCCCTGCCGAGAAGATGGCCTGCATAGCCGAAGCCGTTTCACAGGCCGATAAGCTCGCCATCGCCAATAATTTCTACTCCACCGACTTCGTGGCCTTCACTCCCGCTGAGGCTATCGAAGCCTTCGACCCTCCCGCCTTCGACAATGACCTAGGCTGGCTTCTAACGGAGGAAGCGGGCCTGCCTTGCCGGGAGCTTCCCCGCAACGCCGCTACCCAGTTGGATGTGGATACTCCCATCGACTTGATGACGCTGAGGATGCACCCCGCGGTGGGCCCGCATACGCGTCGCTACCTCGACGGCCTGGAGCTGGACACCTCCCATCTAGAGAGGGCTCTGGGGTTCTTCACCGACCGCGATGCGGAAGTGTTGGTGGCGGGACGGGTGAGTGCATCCACCTGGGCCTATTTAGAGAGCGAGACGGCCTGTCAGGTTCGGATCTTCGCCGAGGAGAGGGGGATGCGTGCCAGTGGCCGTCAGGAGCGAGGTGAGGTGAGGTCGCTTTTGGGCTTCTGCTTAGAAGGGATGGGGATCGAAGGGTTCTTCGAGGCCTTGAGCGAGCTGGCGCAGGCGGCTTTTCTGGATAGCCGCATCCTTTTGGCCCATCTGAGGATCTGGCCTCCGGCCGCCGACCGTTTCTACTCCGATCTGCGCCGGCCGGAGAATATCTCCGATCTCTGGCTGCGCCACTTCACCGAAGCGGCCATTAAAGCCCCTATCCCTGTCGTCCTGGGAGGCCACTCCCTGGTCTCGGGTGGCCTATATGCCCTGGTGGAGGCAGCCTGGGCCAGGGGCGAAGACTTGCCCAGGCATGTGAGCTCGGAATTTCGAGGGGAGGTTTGATAATGGGAGAGTATTGGGACCTGGTTTTTGGGAAGGATTTGCATGAGGTCGATCCCGATGTGGCAAGTTTGATCGACTTCGAGGAGGAGAGGCAAGCCAGGAAGCTCATCATGATCCCTTCCGAGAGCTATTGCCCCAAGCCCATCCGCCAGGCTTTGGGCTCGGTGTTTAACAATCTCTACGCCGAGGGGTATCCTCGCATCCAGATGACCGAGGAAGAGGAGGAGTTGCTGCTCCATTTCGATCGCGAGCTGGCCTACTACCGGCGCTACGGAGACCGCAGGTTTTACAAGGGGATGGACTACATAGACCTGATCGAATGCCTGGCCCAGAGGCGGTGCGCCCAGTGCTTCGCCACGGATTCGGTCAGCGCCGACCAGATCTATGTAAACATCCAGCCCCTCTCCGGAACGCCCGCTAACTTGGGCGTCTATGACGCCCTCCTCCAACCAGGCGACACCATTATGGGCATGTCCCTCTCGCAAGGCGGGCACCTGAGCCACGGCAGCGAGCTCAACATCTCTGGTAGGCGTTACAAGGTCGTATCCTATGGGACAAGCAAGGTCACTGAAAGGCTAGACTACGACGAGATAATGGACCTGGCCCTGGAACACAAGCCTAACCTCATCGTGGCTGGCTATACTTCCTACTCCTGGGCCCCCGATTGGCACAAATTTAGGGAGATCGCCGATGCCTGCGGGGCTCTGCTCATGGCTGACATCGCTCATACCGCGGGGTTAGCCATAGCTGGGGTGTATCCCAACCCCGTGGGCATCGCCGACATAGTCACCTTCACCACCCACAAAACCATCTTCGGCCCCAGGGGGGCGGTCATCATGACCACCGATGAGGACATGGCCAGGCGGATAGAGACGGCCATCTTCCCCGGCGCGCAGGGCGGGCCACACGTCAACAAGTTCGCTGCCATGGCGGTGGCTTTCAAGATAGCCCAGACGGAGGAGTACAAGAGGGTGCAGAGGAGGATCGTGGAGAATTGCATTGCCCTGGCCGAGGGACTCCAGAAGCGAGGGTTAAAGCTGGCCTATGGGGGGACGAACACCCACCTCCTGGTGATCGACCTGAGGCCCATCGATGCGGGAACCGGCTTCCCGCTCATGGGCGAGATAGGGGCCCGCATCCTCGACTTGGCGGGCATCGTGGCCAACAAGAACACTATCCCTGGCGACAAAGACGCCTCCGAGGCCAGAGGCATCCGTTTGGGCACCCCCTGGGTCACTCAGCGAGGGATGGGGGTGGAGGAGATGGATAAAATCGCTGACATAATCGCCCGGCTGCTCCTCAACATCAAGCCTTACGTCTACGAGGGGTTATTGGGGCCCCTGTGGAGGGGCAAGATAGAGATGGACATCCTGGAGGAGGCGAAGCGCGAAGTGGAGGAGCTGGCAGCTCGGGCGGAGGTGGAGATCCCCGCCCAAGGGATGGGTTACCCTCACTACTGGTTCCTTCCTGAGAAGCCCCCCACAAGGGAGACCGTGTTAGTCGCTGAACATCGGAGGCTCGGCGCTGAGCTTGTCAGGAACATGGGTTGGACCGTTCCCCTTCACTTCCGCGATCCCAAAGAGGAGCTCGAGATGGCCAAAAATGGGGCTGCCCTCTTCGACCTGGGCGACATGGCCCTCTTGGAGGTAATCGGGGAGAGGGCGCTGCCCTTCCTGCAGCAGATTTCCACCAATGACGTGTCTAAACTCCGTCCCGGCGAGAGCCAGCGCTCCTTCCTCCTCGATCGTAAGGGCAAGCTCATAGACGACGTCACCATCCTTCGCTTTGAGGCGGATAAGTGGGCCCGCGATCGGTTCCTGGTGATGGCTAATCCTGCCAACGCCGACAGGGTTAAGGTCTGGATGCGCGATCTCAGCGATGGCTATGTCCTCTTCGACGACGATGACCTGTTCCGTAAGGTCGAGGGGCCGGTGGTGATCAGGGACTTGATGGAGGATGCGGATGGGGATTCACGCAGGACGGCGCTGTCCCTATACGGGCCGAAATCCCTCAATGTCCTGCACAAACTGAACCCCCATCTGCCCGAGATCGGAAATTCCCGCTTCTGGGAAGGCCAGCTCGGCGGAATCGATGTCCTCATCTTACATAATGGCTATGGGAACGGTGAGGTGAGATTTGATCTCCTCGTCCATCCGGATAAAGCTGTCGAGCTGTGGACTCGCCTCTTGGAGGCGGGAGCTGAGCCTGCAGGGCTGGAGGCCAGAGATGCCCTCAGATCAGAGGCTGGATTGCCCCTCTACCGAGAGGGAGAACCCAAGCTCGATGCACTCTCCCTTTATGCTGGACACAGTTCGCTCTTTCACGTTGCCAAGCCCTACTTCATCGGCCAGAAATATCTGGAGAGCGTAAGGCCCAGGGTGGAGAAGAAGGAGTGGCGATGGGAGGAGAGAAAAGGCCCACCTAAGCGGACACCCCTGTACGAGGAACATCTGAAGCTCGGGGCTAAGATCGTCGACTTCGCTGGCTGGGAGATGCCTGTTCAGTACACCAGCATCTTGGATGAGCACAGGGCGGTGAGGAACACGGCTGGCCTGTTCGACGTGGCTCATATGGGCGTGCTGGAGGTGGCTGGCGAAGGCGCCACCAATTTCCTGGACATAGTCACTTCTAACTACGTACGCTGGATCGGGGATGGGCAATCCCAGTACTCCTACCTCCTCGACCCCGATGGCAATGTCATCGACGACCTGTTCATCTACCGCAGGGCAGCGGACCGCTACATGCTGGTGGTCAATGCGGCCAACGCCGAGAAGGACTTCGCTTGGCTGCAAGCTGTCCACTCCGGGGAATATCTGATAGATCGGGAACACCCTGATCTGGAGGTCGGAGGGGAGGTCATCATCAGGGACCTTAAGGATCCCTCCTCAGGGGATGACCGAAAGGTTGACATAGCCCTGCAAGGACCTAATTCCTTGGCCATACTCCAGAGTCTGACCGATGATCGGGAGCTGCGAAGGAAGCTGGCCAGGATCAGGAGGACGGAATTCACCGAGGCAGAGCTGGCTGGGATACCCCTCCTCATCGCCCGCACCGGTTACACCGGCGAGGACATCGGCTACGAGCTATATGTCCATCCCGACTGCGCTGTGGAGCTTTGGGACCTCCTACTGGAGAGGGGTGAACCCTTCGGCATAAAGCCCACGGGCCTTGGGGCCAGGGACTCCACGAGAACTGAGGCCGGCTTGCCGCTGCACGGGCACGACCTCGCTGGCCCCTACAACATCTCCCCTATAGAGGCCGGCTTCGGGCCGTACGTCAAGTTCCACAAGCCCTACTTCATCGGGAGGAAGGCCCTTTTAGAGAAGGAAGCCACGAGGAGGATGGAACTTATCCGCTTCAGGATGAAGGAAAAGGGCGTGAAGATGGCCAAGCTGGGAGATCCCGTCTTCGATAAGAGGGGCAAGTACATCGGCCGGGTCACTAGTTGCGCCTTGGACGCTCGGGGGTTCCAGGTTGGGCTGGCCTACGTCGAGAGGAAGTACAATCGAGCGGGGACAGAGATAGAGATAATCCCCTTGCCTCCCAGCGAGAGGATCCCCCCGACGAAGCCCATTGAGGAGCTGAAGCTGGGTGACAGGGTGCTCCTCTCCCAGAAGGCTACGGTCCTCACCCGTTTCCCTGAAGAGGAAGAGAAAGCATCATGGGGGTCGCTTGCGTAATCGATGCGCCTCCGACTTCCCGTGGTGACGAGGGGTCATACTTCAGAGTTATTTTAAGGAGGGGGTGAAATGAAGGTCGATCCGGAATGCCGCTACACCAAGACGCATGAATGGGTACGAGTCAGGGGTAATGAGGCCGAAGCGGGCATCACCGACTACGCCCAGTCGGAGCTCGGAGATCTCGTCTACATCGAGCTGCCCGAAGTGGGGGAGACATTCGAGAAAGGGGAGGTCTTCGCCACCGTGGAATCGGTCAAAGCTGCTTCCGAGTGCTACTTGCCCCTCAGCGGAGAGATAATCGAGGTCAACGAGGAACTGGCTGAGCACATGGAGCTGGTTAACGAGGACCCTTACGGCAAGGGCTGGTTCGTTAGGTTCAAGCCCAGCAACCTCGATGAGCTGGATGAGCTCATGACCCCTGAGGAGTATGAGGAGTTTATCGCCGCCGAGGCGGAGAAAGGGGGACATTGATGTCTTCTTACCTTCCTCATACCGATGCCCACAGGAGGGAGATGCTGGATGCGATAGGAGTGAAATCCATCGAGGAGCTCTTCGCTGATATCCCCGAAGAGGTGCGCTTCCCCGAGCTAAAGCTGCCTAAGCCGCTCTCAGAGGCGGAGATCCTTAGGGAGCTGCGGGAGATGAGCGAGCGGAACGCCGACCTCGACCACTACGCCTGCTTCCTGGGCGCAGGGGCCTACAACCACTTCGTCCCCAGCGTGGTGGGCCACGTCATCGGCCGCTCCGAATTCTACACCGCCTACACCCCCTATCAGCCTGAGATCAGCCAGGGGACGCTCCAGACCATCTTCGAATACCAGACTATGGTCTGCGCCCTCACCGGGATGGAGGTGGCCAACGCCTCCCATTACGACGGCGCCACTGCCCTGGCCGAGGCAGCCCTCATGGCGGTGAGGATTTCACGGGAGAAGCGCCAGAAGGTCATCGTTTCGCCCGCCGTCCACCCCGAATACCGCCAGACCCTGCGCACCTACACCCGCGGCACGGCCATCGCCGTCACCGGCGACGAGGATTTGGCAAGGGAGCTGGACGATCTCAAGACCATGCTGGACGAGGACACGGCTTGTCTCATCGTGCAAAACCCCAACTTCTTTGGCCAACTGGAGGAAGTTGACGGGCTCGCCGATTCCGTCCATGAGGCAGGGGCACTTCTCATCGTGGCGGTGGACCCCATCTCGCTGGGCCTTTTCAGGCCCCCTGGCGAGTACGGCGCCGATATCGTGGTGGGCGAGGGGCAATCCCTGGGCAACGCCATCAGCTTCGGCGGGCCGTATCTGGGCATCTTCGCCTGCCTGGATAAGTACAAGCGCAGGATGCCCGGCCGCTTGGTGGGCGAGACGGTGGACGTCGAGGGGAGAAGGGGCTACGTGTTGACGCTCACCCCCCGCGAGCAGCACATCCGGCGCGAGAAGGCCACCTCCAACATTTGTACCAATGAGGCCCTGTGCGCCCTGGCTGCGGGGGCCTACCTGGCGGCGATGGGGAAGACAGGGCTTCGCAAAGTGGCCGAGCTTTGCTATCATAAGGCCCACTACGCCGCCCAGCGCATCGCCGAGCTCCCCGGCTTCGAACTGGTGGACGATAAGCCGTTCTTCAAGGAGTTTGTCGTCCGCTGCCCGAAGCCTCCCGCTGAGATCAACCGCCAGCTCCTCCAGCAGAAAATCATCGGTGGCTACGAGCTGGGGAAAGCTTATCCTCACCTGGCGGATTGCATGCTCTTCTGCGTGACAGAGATGAACACGAGAGAAGAGATAGACCGCCTGGTAGAGGCGCTGCAGGAGGTGACGCCATGACCGAGCCCCTGGTTTTCGAGCTCAGCTCCCCTGGACGCGTCGGCGTTAATCTGCCCGAATGCGACGTGCCGGAGGCAGAACTGCCCAAGGGGCTCCTCCGGGACGATCTGCCTCTGCCCGAGGTGAGCGAGGTGGACTTGG
>CAYYKQ010000010.1:0-28520 GCA_964440965.1 uncultured Anaerolineae bacterium
AATGGGGAGATTTGGCTTTGACCACCATGGGGAAATTTGGCTTTGACGGAACATTTTCTCGCTGCCCTTGACAGATCTCGAAAACCGTGTTAAAATTCAATTGGTTATACCAAATTGCCAATCCCCTTTGGATTTGAATCAAGAGGAGTGCTTTGCTGCGAGGGGAGTTTATCAGCCAAAAAGGCCATTGAAGCGCCGCGATTCCCCAAAGCAGCGGAGCGGAGCAGGGAAAGGAGGTGATGCACGGAAGCGAACTAAGCTGTCTTATTTCATGAGGTTCAGCCAGCGTAGGCTGAACACGCTGGATTCCAAAGGAGGATGCAAAATGGCAGCTAAGAATCCTGCTGAGAAGGCCAAGGAGGTCGCCCTTGGCGCCTTGGCGCCGTTGAAGGTCGCTAAAGTGCCTCCTTTTATTGGTACCTGGGCGGCCATGGGGGCGGGCCTCATCTGGGCGTCCATGGCCCAGGGCAGCGGCGAGCTGATCTGGTGGCCCTACATGACGGCCAAGTATGGAGCGGCCTTCATTGGTCTTCTGCTCCCAGCCTGCATCATGCAGTACTTTGTGAACCAGGAGATCAACAGGTACACCGCCACCACCGGCGAGGGGCTATTCCAGGGGTTTGCCAGGCTACACAAGGTATTTGCCTGGGCAATGTGGATCATGATGATCGTTAGCTTCGCCTGGTTCGGTGGCTACTTAAGCGGCGGCGCAACAGGGCTCTTCGAGCTCACTGGCTTTCCTCCAGGGTGGTCGCCCAGGGCTGGGACCCTCTTCTGGTCTTACCTTATGATGGTGGTTTACTTGGCTGCTCTCGTATTTGGAAGGGTCGTGTATAAGGTGATCGAGAGGTTCATGGAGGTAGTGGTTGTCGTCTGCATCGTGGGCCTCGTGGCGGCAGTAGCCCGCCCCGAAGTCCTGAGAACTGCGGGGAGCTACTTCGCCGCTTACTTCACCCCCATTTTCTACTTCCCAGCCGAGTGGGACCCCGCCGATACTAGTAAGCTGCTGACCTGCATCTGCTTTGCTGGCATGGGCGGCTTCTTCAACGTCATGTACAGCTACTGGATCAGGGACAAAGGGATTGGGATGGCTGCACACGTGGGAAGGATCACCAGCCCCATTACCGGCGAGCCGGAGGCCATCCCCGAGGTGGGCTACGCCTTTGAGGACACGACGGAGAACAAGAAGAACTACCTCGAGTGGATCAAGTACCTGCGCATTGACAACCTCGTGGCGGTAGGCCTTAACCTGCTCACTGTGACGCTGATGTGCTGGTTGGCTTGGGCCCTCCTGCTTCCCGCGAGAGCGTATCCCACCGGTTGGAAGCTGGTTGTTACTCAATCGCGCTTCTTCGAGGTCGCTTGGGGGCCTATCGGCCGAGCGATCTGGTTCCTCATTGCTGCAGCTTTCCTAGGCGATACGTGGCTGGGGATTACCGACTCCTGCGCCAGGATGCACGCTGACTTCTTCTATTCCGTGTTCGCGTGGGCCAGGAAGTACACCTTCAGGAGCCTGTACTATGTCTTCGTGGCCATCCTGACCGTGATCAGCGCCATCACCATGCTGCTCGCCAAGCCCGGGCCGTTACTCGTGCTTGGTGGGGTGTTTAACTTCATCTCCATGGCCATCTATTGCCCCGCCCTGATCTACATGAACTACGTCATGATCCCCAAGAAGTTCCCCAAGTGGACCAGGCCTACTAACTGGGCTTTGGCGCTCATCTCCATCGTGAGCGCGATCTACCTGATCCTCTCGATCTGGTACCTCACGGTGATCTTCTAAGCCGCTCAGCGCCCTGGCAGGCCGAACCTCACGCTCGCAGAGAGTTGCGAGCGTGAGGTTCTTTGTAAGTTAAGGAGGTTTAGATTTATGATCAGCGATCAAGTCAAAAGGGGGACACAGCGCGCCCCGCACCGCAGCCTTTTCTACGCTCTGGGCTACACGCCGGAGGAGCTGGACAGGCCCCTTATCGGGGTGGCCAATTCCCAAAACGAGATCGTGCCTGGGCATCGCCATCTGGACGAGGTGGCCGAGGCGGTGAAGGCTGGCGTTCGCTCCGCTGGCGGTACGCCGGTGGAATTCTCCACCATCGCCATCTGCGACGGCATCGCCATGGGCCATGCGGGGATGCGATACCCCCTCCCCAGCCGGGAGCTCATCGCCGATAGCGTGGAGGCCATGGCCCTGGCCCACAGTTTCGATGCTCTGGTGCTCGTCACCAATTGCGACAAGATCACTCCTGGCATGCTCATGGCCGCCGCCAGGCTGGATATACCGGCCATCGTGGTGAGCGGCGGGCCAATGCTGGCCGGCCGCTTCCAGGGGAGGGACGTGGACGTTAGCACCATCTTCGAGGCGGTGGGGCGGCTGGAGGCAGGCCTGCTGACCAAGGAGGAACTGGCGGAGCTGGAGCTTGCGGCCTGTCCCGGCTGCGGCTCCTGCGCCGGCATGTTTACCGCCAACACCATGAATTGCCTGGCCGAGGCCCTGGGCATGGCCCTGCCCGGCAACGGCACCATCCCCGCCGTGAGCGCGGCCAGGATCAGGCTGGCCAAAGGGGCTGGCGTCAAGATCGTGGAGCTTTTGGAGCGCGGCATCAGGCCCTCCCACATCCTCACGAAAGAAGCCTTCGCCAACGCCATTGCCGTGGACATGGCCCTGGGAGGCTCCACCAACGCGGTGCTGCATCTGATGGCCATCGCCCACGAGATGGGCGTCGAGTTGCCGCTGGAGCTCTTCGACCAGATCAGCCGCCAGACTCCCTACCTGGCCAAGATGAGCCCCGCTGGGCCCTTTCACCTCCAGGACCTGGACGAGGCCGGGGGCATCCCCGCGGTGATGAAGGAGCTGAGCCGGGGCGGCCTGATAGAGCTGGACGCCCTGACCGTTACAGGGCAGACGGTGGGGGAGAACGTCGCCGAGGCAGTTATCAGGCGGCCGGAGGTCATCAAGACTTTAGAAGAGCCAATTCGACCCGAGGGGGGTATCGCCATCCTGCGCGGGAATCTGGCTCCCGACGGGGCGGTGGTGAAATCGGCGGCGGTGGCGGAGAAAATGCTCGTCCACCGGGGGCCGGCCAAGGTCTTCGACTCCGAGGAGGAGGCGGTGGAGGCCATCCTGGGCGGTGAGATCGAACGGGGCGACGTGGTGGTCATTCGCTACGAGGGGCCGAAGGGAGGGCCGGGCATGAGGGAGATGCTGATGCCCACCTCGGCGCTGGCTGGCATGGGCCTGGACGAGGACGTGGCCCTGCTCACCGACGGCCGCTTCTCCGGGGCCACGCGCGGAGCGGCCATCGGCCACATCTCGCCCGAGGCCGCCGAGGGCGGGCCCATTGCCCTGCTTCGGGATGGCGACGTGGTGGAGATAGACATCCCCGCCAGGCGACTAGAGGTGCGGCTGTCGCCCGAGGAGATGGAGAAGAGAAAGGAAAGCTGGCAGCCTGCGGCTAGGGTCGCAAAGGGCTATCTCGCCCGCTACGCCGCCATGGTGACCTCGGCCAGCACCGGGGCCGTGCTTAAGGTCCAGCGCTAACGGGCAAGATAAGCCCCGACGTAAACATCAAGGCTAAAGGAGCGAAGCCCTGCGGGCTCATAAGCCAGCCTCGAAGGGGCTCTGCCTTTTCAGCACGGGGGTTTAGCCCCATGATCGTTCTTGCCTGCCAAAGTGTCGGATAAGGAGGAGTGCCAGCACCGCTCCCAGGGCGTCAACGCCGACGTCGCCGAGGCGTCCGTTGCGCCCAGCCACGAAGGTCTGATGGTATTCGTCCGAGAGGGCGTACAGGACGGTCAGAACGAAGGCGCTTGTGTAAGGGGTGGCAGCACAGGCGCCTTTTCCTTTGGAGAGGGCCCGCCAGAAGAGGAAAGCCAGGATGCCGTATTCCGCCATGTGGCTCCCCTTCTTGAGGACGAAATCAACCAGGCCGTTGGGGTGGCTGGGCAGGGAGGGCTGAGAGGAGACGGCGAAGATCAATCCCATCCAGAAGGGCACTGGCAGCCAATAGTAAAGCAGCTCGTGGCGCTTGAGTCTCCTGAGCATGACGACCATCCCGGCTATTGGGGCACTCCTGTCAATAAAGTGACGAGTAACGGGTCAATGGGGGAAGGGTAACCAGGCAACCCCTGCCCCTAACCCTCACCCCCTAATCCATAAGCCCTCTCAACGTTCGCAACCAGCTTATCCCAGGCAAATTCCTCGAGGATCCGCCTTCGCGCCTCTCGCCCCAGCCGCTTCCGCAGGCCCTCGTCCTGCAGCAATTCGATTACACTGCGGGCAAAGGCTGCCTCATCGCCGGGCAAGGAGCCGAGCAGGTGGCGCAGGAGCGTGAGGACCGCATCGGCGTTCAATCCCTTTAGCCTCAATTCAGAGAGGATGCCCAGCCGGGATAGGGGATGGCGCAGTTCGGCTACGGCGCCAGCCTCTTCGCTACGATAGGTGCCGATGACCAGCAGCCGGTTGCCAGATAGGCAGCGCCCCAGATAGGCCAACCATTCCAAGGTAGCGCCATCAGCCCAGTGGAGGTCGTCAAGGCAGAGGAGCACGGGATGCGGGCCGGAGGCTAACGCCAGGGTAAATCGACACAGCGCTTCGAATAGTCGGGCTCGGGCTTCGTCCGGTTCAACCGTCATCGGCGAGGGCAAATGGGGGTGCAGGGTGCGCAATTCGGGCAGCAGGCGGGATACCTCGGCCAACCAGACTTCGGAGAGCTCCGAAGTCCAAGGTCTAAGATCGTTTACGACCGCAGCGCGGAGGGCCTGGGCGATGGGATTATAAGGCGGCTGTGCGCCGGGCTGGCCAGCACCGGCCAGGACCAAAGCCTGGGTTCGCAGATGGTTGGCGAAGTCTTGCATCAAGCGTGACTTGCCGATGCCGGCCTCACCCGAGATCAGGACCACCCCTCCACGTCCCGCTCGAGCACGGGCATAGGCTTGCTCCAAGCGGCGCAGAGCCCCGTCACGCCCAACTAGGGGCACATCCAGGCCGGGCAAGGTGGCCCAGGCGGGTCCTGCTGTCGAGCGCTGCAGCGGCCAGCTCTCTAAGACAGCTTGGTAGGCAGCTCTGGTCTCCGGCAGGGGGCTGACGCCGAGTTCGCGCTCTAAGGCTGCAGCGCAGCGTTCAAACTGGCGCAGGGCCGCGCTTCGGTTGTCGGTGGCGGCATAAAGCCTGATGAGACAGCGGTGCATATCCTCGGCCAAGTCATCTGTTTCCAGGTAACGCTGGGCACAAGCGATGGCTTTGTCGAGCCGCCCTTGGGCTGTCCATATCTCAACCAGGGCAGCCAGGGCCTTCAGGTAGAGGCATTCCCATATCCTCCCCTCCAATGTAGCCCAGGCCTCAAATTCGGGACTGGCGGGGGGAGAGAAGCCATCCAGGAAGGGCCCGCGGTAGAGATCTATGGCCCGTTGAAGGTTCTCATCCTGCTCCTCCCAACCACTTCCCGCTGCTGGAGGAGCGGTGAGGACAGCACACAGCCGCTCGAAGGCCGTTGTGTCCGACCAGACGCGATGGGGGTCAAGTCCGACTTGATCGTCAGAGGCTAACAACAGCTTAGGATCGGGCAAAGCGCGGCGCAGATGGGTCAGTAGGTGGCTGAGGTTGCGATGGGCATTTGATCTCGAGGTCTCAGGCCAGAGGAGGAGGCAGAGGTGGTCGCGAGGGATGGCTTGTAGCCGAGTCCCTAAGCGGTAGAGCAGGGCACGGACCTGACAACGGGGGATGGTAAGGGGATAACCGGCCCACTCCACAGTGGGCGGGCCGAGAAGGTAAATCCGCAGGTCAGCCGCTGTGAAGTGGGCCGGGTGCTCTCTCTGGCTGGTTAGGGATAGTGTGCCCTGACGGTCAACGGATGCACTCGATTAACAGAATATCTGAGTTAGCCGGTAGAGATCGAGGTCTACCTCCCTGGTGCAGCCAGTCACTCTCTCCAACTCCACAGGCACGATCTTACCACCCTTGAAGGCCGCCATGCGGCCGAACTTCCCTTCCTCGATCATGTCCACGGCCTGCACACCCATTCGAGTAGCCAGGATGCGATCAAAGGGCGTGGGCGAACCTCCCCGCTGGATGTGGCCCAGGACGACGCAGCGTGCTGTCTTGCCCGTTCGGGCCTCTATCTGTTTGGCCAGGTGAGGGCCTAATCCACGCTCCACTAAGCGCTTATGGCCGAATTCGTCCACATCCTCCACTTTTCTCGAAGGCAACCCTTCGATGTGAGCTCCCTCGGAGGCCACGATGAGGCTGAAGTAATCCCCTTCCTCCCAGCGCCTCTCCACGTGTTCACAGACCTCATCCAGGCTGGAGGGCACCTCGGGGATGGCGATGAAGTCGGCCCCTCCGGCCATCCCTCCTACGGTGGCTACCCATCCGGCATCCCTTCCCATGACCTCCAGGACGAAGACTCGATTGTGTGAGCGAGCCGTGGTCCTCAGGTTGTCTAAAGCCTCGGTCACCCTGGTCACGGCGGTGTCGAAGCCGATGCACTGGTCGGTTCCACACACATCATTGTCCATAGTTTTGGGGATGCCCACTATGGGCACGCCTCGTTTGTGGAGTTCGTAAGCCACGCTTAAGGTATCGTCGCCGCCGATGGTTACCAGAGCATCCAAGCCGAATTCATCGACACTTTGTAAGCACTTTTCGATGCCTCCCTCCCTTTTGAGCGGGTTGGTGCGCGAAGTGCCCAGGATGGTCCCACCTACATTGAGGATTTCGGAGACCATCTCCTTGGTCAGTGGCTCGATATCCCCTTCGATCAGTCCCCGATAACCATCTTTGATAGCTAAAACTTGGTGGCCGTGTTCGAGGGCTCGCCGAAACACTGCCCTGATGGCGGCGTTCAGCCCGGGCACATCCCCACCACCGGTTAGGATACCGATCCTCATAGCGACCTCTCCCTATTCTAGCCTAGGTCTTCAAACCTTCCCTGCAGTTTTTCCATCACCTGGGGCATGGTGGTGTATTCCATCTCCGTAAGGGGAAGCCGATGGGGCTCGAAGGGGCCGTGGAGTCGCAGGTAGTTGGCGATGGTGTTGCATAGCCTCCTTGCCTCGTCAAAGCTTGGGTCGTCGAACATATCCCGTGGGCCAACGAGCTTCCCCTCAGCTATCTGGAAACCTAAGGCGACCACCCTCGGAGGCCCATCGAAGCGGGAGGGGTTGCTATCCTTCAGCGATACCGGCATCAGCGGGCCGTGATGTGAACCGCGCATCCATCCCTCCACCAGATGGGGAAGGGTGAAGGGCTCCAGCACCTCCCCCACAGCTGGGAACTCATGCTGGCAGCGCACGATGCAGACCGGATCGTCCTTCCCCACGTAGCGGCCGGCGATGAGGCTTAGACGCTGCGTGGAGGAGACAGCCGCTATCTCCCCTGTCTGCCGCTGATAAACGGCCTTCACCGCATAGCGGGAGGGAGCCCCGATGAACATCAGAAGGTCATAAGATTCCTCAGGGCAATCGAAGAATATCCGTTTTCCTCCCTTCACGTCATGGACCTCAAATCGGAACCCCTGGTGCATGGAGGGGGAGATGATCAACCCGGCGGTGTTGAAAGGATCGGCAAAGGTACGGTAGAGAGGCAAGTTCCATGCTCCAGCGGAGGTCTTGTCGGCCATGAAGATTATCACCGGCTCACTTCTGCGTTCCTCGAACTCCATCTCCGCTACTCCAGGGCCCATCCCCCTCACATTGCCTGAGAAGGCCTCGGCCAGTAGGTCCTGTCCAGCTCCATACAGCTTCAACTCTTCGGCTTTCTTGGTGCACTCCTCGAAGACCTCCCAAGCCAGACCGTGAATCTCCTCGCTGTCCACCCCCTTAGTATGGGTCATGATCAGCTGCAGGTCATCTCCACAGCGGGCCACATGGAAGTCGATGAGCACCCCATCCCTCTTCGCGACCTCTAAGTGCTTGGTGGCCTCCTCTATCAAAGCGGGGTGCATGCTGGAGTGGCCTACATAGCCTCCCACATCGGCCTTAATGACGCTTAAAGTAATCTCTCCCATTTTTCTTTCCCCCTTTCAAAATCGACTTCAGCTCGAGCGCATGATCTCCTTTATCTTAGCTGTGAGTCTAAGTGCTTCCTCCAGGGGCCGTTGCCACATATTTCTGCCGAAAATCAGCCCCGTTGCTCCCTGCTCCATGCAAATGCGAGCCTTCTCCAGCAGGTCCTCATCGCTTATCTTGCTCCCGCCGGAGAAGAGCACTAAGGTCTTGCCCGCCGAAATTATCACTTTCCTTACCGCCTTGGCATAATCCATCTCTTTGTAGAGGGTGTTGTAGGGTGGAGGGCTTTCCTCGTTGCGGGGGTCATCGAATTTGGGCACATTGAGCTTCACCACATCTGCCCCAAGCTCGTTGGCCAGCCGGGCAGCGTAGTCCACGGCGTAGAGGGAATCCCTCCCGCCCTTCTTCTCGATGGCTTCCCCTCGGGGATAGCTCCACACGATGAGGGGCATCCCGTAACGCTCGCAATCAGCTCTGACGCGCATGAGCTGGATGAAATCCTCATCCTGGCGGGGGGAGCCCACGTAGAGGGTGTAGCCTACGGCATCGGCCCCTAACCTGACCGCATCCTCAACGGTGGCATCCAGGGCGGAGAAGGCCTGGGCGTCGGAGGGGATGTTGGTCTTCCCATTGAGTTTCAGGACCAATGGGACCTCTCCAGCGTAATCGCGCATGTATTTCTCCGCTAAGCCGATATGGAAGACGATGCCGGAATAGCCCCCTTCTTTGGCTAAGCGCAATTGGTATTCCGGATCGAGGCTATCGGGGTTGGCGAAGAAGTCCACAGGTCCGTGCTCCACGCCGTGGTCGATGGGCAGAAGCAGCATCGTACCATTGCCCGGCCCATACTCGTAAAGCAGTCTGTGCAGCCTGACGCGCTTGCCTAAACTCAGATCCAAATCATCAAGGGTCGGTCTTCTCATTTGCGCCTCCTTAACCATCGTTGCGCTCCGCAGTTAAACATTTATTCCACCTGCAATTCCTCTGGCAATAGAATCCTGTCTTCCCCTTCCTCGGGGACCGGAAGACGCTCGCCGGTGGATAGCAGGTACATGCCTACCTCAATCCGATACCGCCCCGGGGGAGCATGGGGATCCACGATCATCCGGTGGTGGTCCTTCACAACGGTGTCCACTATCCATTGGCTGGTTGGATACCCTCCACCTAAGGGCTGGCTATCGCTCTGAGCCCAGACAGGGCCATTGGTGGACGGGTTGTAGGCTTCCCCTAAGAAGTGTACGAAGACGGTGTAGTTCTGCCTGACCTTGCGCTTGGCCTTCCAGTAGAGGTTTAGCTCTAAGGCTTCGCCCCTTCGCACCTTCCCTCTGGGACTCAAGTCGTACCCCAAGAAGACTATCCCCTCCCCTAACCCTACCTCCAGGGGATGGGAGATGGCACCCGCCCTGGGCAGCGGTTTGGTGCAGGTTATCCTCAACCGCCCTAAGCGGGCCCTCTCGGAGGGGGCATCGAGCGGATATATCTCGAAATGGTAGGAGCCGGATGGCGTTCTATCGAAGACCGTGAAATCCAATTGGCTGCGATGGATTCGGCCGCCCTCCGAGATGAGCTCTCGCCTTTCCAACACCTGGCCCTTCTCATTGGTTAGCTCGATCCCCATTCGAACATCCCCATCAGCCCGCCAGTAGAGGCCCAGATGGGCGGTATCGCCTGGGCGGTACTCGGTCGTGGGCAGGTCATAGCCTAAAAGCTCGATCCCTTCCAGTTGCACATTCAAAGGATACTGGGGGTTTACCTCGACTACCTCCGGTTCCTCGGGTTCTGGTGCATAGAGGTTCAGCTCGTTGTGGTATAGGGCCATGCTGATGGGCTTGGCGTAGCGTCCATCCAGCCACCTCTTAACCAGGTCCTGTGGGTCTTGCATGGGAGCGTCGGCCAGAGTCAGCCAGAGCCGAGGGTGTCTGGCGGCTATCCCCTCCAGCTCGTTAGCTACATTCTCCTCGGTGATGCGGGAGGAGCATCGGGGCAAGGCGTAAAAGACGGGCCTCGGGCGCCCGTCGAACTCCCGATCGTAGTAGTAGAGGAACACCGGATAGCGATTCCCTGAGACCAGGAGCACCGCATCGTCGGATTTGGCGTAAGTCGAGATGACCCGTGCTGCGGTTTGGAACTCGTCCCTTAGGTATCGCCCCCTGTAATGCTCCCTCAGAGCCCAACCGAAGCTGGTCAGGACGAAGGTGAGCATCACGACGGCTGCTAACCTCGGTCCCCTCTTTAGGAGGACTACGCTGCAAGCTGGGAGGATATAAAAAGTTGGGGCGAAGGGGAGGAAATAGCGGGCTTCCACCCGAGGGGTATAGAAGAACCCTCGCGGCAGGGAGATAAGGTAGATGGCTAAAGGAGGCAGGGCTAAGGAGGAGAGCAGCAGCAGACCCGCTTCTCGTCGCCTATTCCACAGGAAGATCAATCCAGCCATCGAGATGGCAGAGAAGGCCCAGGCCAACCATGTGTATCGCTCGAGGTGGGTGGAAATGCCCAAGGGGACCACCAGCCAGTAGAGTTGGAGGAACCTACCAAGCTTGAAGGGCTCGCTCACCACCGACCAGGTATGCACGCGAGGAAGGGCCAGATAGAGCCAGGGCGTGAGGAGGAATAGAACTGCTGCCTGAGAGAGGACCCATTTGAGCAGGAACGAGCGGGGTCTCCTAATGGTCAACACGAGCAGGTTTTCGATCAATATGACCAGAGCGGCCAAATAGAGGGTATACAAAGCGGCTGCGGTGGCCAGGATATAGAATAGCCATACCCTCTCAGCGCCTTCCTCAAGCCGAGTGAAGAGGTAAAGGGAGAGGAGGATGAGGAACGCTGCTAGGATATACATCCTCATTTCCTGCGACCACCAGACGTGAAAGCGGGCGATGGCTAGGAGGAAGGTTGTCAGTAATGCCACTCCATGGCCGATCAGCCTCTTGGTCAGCGGGTAGATGAGAGCCACGGTGAGCACTCCCCAGATGACGGACAGGAAGCGGGCCGCGAACTCGCTCTTGCCCGCCAGCGTTACCCACGGCTTGAGGAGCCAGAAATAGAGGGGCGGATGGACGTCACTGGCCGTCCAGAGGGTTAGGTCAGTGAAGCCCTTGCGCACTGCCCATATGGCCAGGCCCTCGTCCCACCATATGTTCTTGTCGCCTAAGCGATAGACTCGCAGAGCAAAGGCCAGCGCGATGGCCAAGCTCAGGATTATCGCTGTTTGCTGCGTTCTCTTCATCTTTCATCGGCCTGGGATAAGGAAGGTCACCATCCAAAGCCGCTTTATCGGAGTCTGGCCTTTCTCAACGGAAGCTGGTATAATAAATTGCCGGAGGTGGGATTCGAACCCACAAGAGGTTGCCCTCAACGCATTTTGAGTGCGTCGCGTTTGCCGTTTCGCCACTCCGGCTTGGTATTTAGTATAAACTAAAGTGATTATTTAGTCAAATGGACGAAAAACAACTCATCGCCGCCGCTAAAAGGGGAGATGCCGAAGCCTTTAACGGATTAATCATAGCCTACCAGGATATGGCCTACAACCTGGCCTACCGCATCCTGGGCGATCCGGATGCTGCCGCTGACGCTACTCAGGAGGCCTTCATCTCCGCCTTCCGAGCGGTGAGGAGGTTCCGAGGCGGCTCCTTCAAGGCCTGGCTTCTGCGCATCATCACCAACGTCTGTTATGACCGATTCCGCCGCCAGAAGCGCCGTCCCACCACCCCTTTGGAAGCCCTCTATTCTATCCCTGATCGTAAGGAGGATCCTGAAAGCTTTGCCCTTCGCCAGGAACTGAACAGGGCGATTCAGGCCGGCATCCAGACGCTCCCCTATGACCAACGGGTAACCCTCGTTCTCTCCGATGTGCAAGGTCTAAGCTACAAGGAGATCGCCCAGATCACGGGCTCCTCCTTAGGCACGGTTAAATCGCGGTTAAGTCGAGCCCGAGCTAAGCTGCGCGACTGGCTCCTGGAACATGAGGAACTTCTGCCCGAGCGCTATCGTCTTTAAGTAGGGAGGGCGCGATGTTTAAATCTCGGAGAAAAGGGGGCAAATCTATATCCTGTGAACGAATTCGCCAGGAACTGCTTTCAGCTTACATAGATGGGGAGTTATCCTCCGAGGAGCGGGAGCTGGTGGAGGCCCACCTGTCCGAATGCGAGGAATGCGCCCGGGACCTGCGCACGCTCCGTCGAACGGTGGAGCTCTTGGGCGAGCTACCCACATTGCGTGTCCCCCGCTCCTTCGCCATCCCGGTCCCTGCGGCCAAGTCCATTACCCGGCTGAGCCGGGCCTATGCCTTTCTCAGGGTTGCCACAGCTCTGGCCGTCCTCCTCCTGGCGATCGTTTGGGCAGGAGATGTGCTCTTCATCGGCCGTGCTCCCAGTGCTCCGCCCCCCACCGTTGTACTAGAACTTGAGGCGGAAAGGGGAGTGCCGTTTGCCACCGGGATGGTCAGAGAGAAGGCTGTTCCTCCACCTGTGCCCGCTGCACCCCCCACTCGGGAGCGGGTTTCAGCTGCTAAACCCACTACGCCTCAGCCCGTCCCTCAGCGGGAGTTCACCAGGCCATGGTTGGGCCCCGGCGCTTTGCGATGGATCGAGATCGTCCTTCTTTTCGTGACCATCGTCTTATCCCTTACCACTGTAATGGTGAGGCGCAGGACCAAGTCATTTCGAGGAGAGTGAAGTGCCTCAAGTGGTAACCTTAGGAGACATCAACCTGGATATCATTGCTCACATCTCCTATTATCCCCCCTCAGGCGGCGATGGGCTTGCCCAGCGGGCGAGCATGCACAGCGGCGGCTCGGCGGCCAACACCGCCATCGCCTTAGCTCGCCTGGGCGTGGAGACAGGTCTCATCGGCCGGGTGGGAAAAGACCCCATGGCCGAGTGGGCGCTGGCGGAGTTAGCGGAGGCGGGGGTTGAGTTGAGCGCCATCCAGCGAGACGAGGAAGCAATGACGGGGATGATGTTCATCGCCGTCACCCCAGATGGCGAGCGCACTATGTTTGGCTACCGAGGAGCCAATGCTCGCACCAGTCCTGCCCTTTTGGACGAATCTTACATCGCCAGCGCCTCCCTCCTCCACCTCTCGGGTTATGCCCTCCTGGAAGAGCCTCAGCGGGATGCTGCCCTTTTAGCTCTGGAAATGGCTCACAGAGCCGGGTTGGCAGTGAGCCTGGACTTGGGGTTAGAGGCAACGCTCAAACGCACCGAGGAGGTGAGAGATTTGCTGCCCCAGATTGACCTCCTTCTCCTCACCTTAGCAGAGGCGGAGCGCTTGACAGGCTGCAGGGATGCTGAGGAGGCGGCGAAGCGCCTGCTGAGCTGTGGAGCGAAGGCCGTAGCCCTCAAGCTGGGCGAACGGGGTTGTCTGATCAGCAGTGAGGAGGGGAATCTCCCTGTTCCCGCCTTTTCTGTGGAGGTGAAGGATACCACTGGTGCGGGCGATGCCTTCGATGCAGGCCTCATCTTCGGGCGATTGAAGGGATTGGGATGGCGGGAATCGGCTGTTTTAGCCAATGCCTTAGGTGCTCTGGCCGCATCGGTCGAAGGAGCCGGAGGATCGTTGCCGGGGAGGAGGGAAGTGTGCGCTTTTCTGGAGGAGCACGAAGGGGATCCCTCCTGGCAGGGTTGGCGGAGGGAGCTGCGCTGCCTCTTGGATCTATTGTAGGAGCGCAGCATGCTGGCTCCTCGCAAGTAATGCTTTGGTGAAGGGGAGGGCGAAGATGACTGTAAAGTGGAGGGAGAGGTTAGATAGTCTGCGATTGGAATCGCTGAGGGAGATGTTCGGGACGGACAAACCCATCATCGGCATGGTGCATCTCTGGCCACTGCCTGGTGCGCCGGGCTATGCTGGCTATGGGATGGAGGAGATCATCGAGCATGCCCTTAGAGATGCCCAGGCCCTCATCGAGGGAGGGGTGGATGGCCTCATCGTGGAGAACATGTGGGACCTGCCCTACTACGTGGGGGAGGATGTGCCTCCGGAAGCGATAGCTGCCCAGGCCGTGGCCGCCTGGGAAGTGGTGAAGGCAGTGAAGAAGGCCTCGGGGATCCCTGTGGGCATCAATGTGGTACACAACGGCGGCCGTGTTACCCTCTCCATCGCTGTGGCCGCTGGTGCCGACTTCATCCGCGTCTGCCTCCTCACCGGGGCTCGGGTCTGGGATACAGGTGAGTTCGACCACGGCTGTGCCGCCGATCTCCTGCGTCTACGTAAAAGCTTGAACGCTGAGCACATCAAGATCTTCGCTGATGTGGACAAGAAGCACTCCGTGCCCTTCCCTGGGATAGACTTAGCTACCCATATTGAATGGACGGAATTCTACCTAGCTGATGCCCTCATCGTCTCCGGCAAGATGACCGGTGCTGCTCCGGAGCTGGAGAAGGTGAAGCGGGCTAAAGAGCTGGCTAAACGGCCGGTGCTCTTAGGCAGTGGCACCACCCAGGAGAACATCGCCGAATTCCTGCGCTATGCCGATGGAGCTATCGTGGGCACCGCTCTGAAGGTGGATGGCATCGCTGAGAACCCCGTCGACGTGGAGAGGGTGAAGCAGTACATGGAGGCCGTGCGCGCCGTTCGAGGCGAATAGCCAGCTCGCCTGCGGTTTGACTTTCGCTCGCGGGGTGGTAAAATACGGGAAAAATGGTCAGGAGGAAGACAGCTCCTCCCACGGAGGATGGGAGCCAGGGAGGGAGAGAGATGCCTAAGGAAACGCTCGTTCTCATAGATGGCCATGCCCTGGCCTATAGGGCCTATCATGCCCTGCCGCCGGACCTTTCCACGTCCCAAGGGGAGCTGACCAATGCCGTCTTCGGCTTCACTTCCATGCTCCTCAATGTGCTTTCTGAGGAGAAGCCCGATTACATAGCCGTAGCCTTCGACACGGGGAAGACCTTCCGCCACGAGGAATATAAGCCCTACAAGGCCCATCGGGCGAAGATGCCCGAGGACCTGGCAGGACAGCTGGTACGCATCCACCAGGTGGTGGAGGCGATGGGCATTCCCATCCTGGAGGTAGAGGGCTATGAAGCCGACGACGTATTGGGCACCCTGGCCGCCCAGGCCAGGGAGAAGGGGATAAGGGTCCTTATCGTCACCGGAGATACCGATGCTTTTCAGCTCATAGACGAAAACACCAGAGTAGTCACTTCGCGCCGGAGGTTCTCCGACATGGTCGTCTACGATGAGGCGGCCATTGAGGCGCGTTACGGGCTCAAGCCGGAGCAGCTCGTGGATTTCAAGGCCCTTGTGGGCGATAAGACAGACAATATCCCCGGCGTAAAGGGTATCGGCGAGAAGACAGCGGCTGAACTCCTGCGCCGCTATGGGACTTTGGAGGGGATCTACGCCCATTTAGATGAGGTGAAGAGCCCTCGCTTTCGCCAGGCCCTGGAGAAGGGTCGTCGGGATGCCTTCCTTAGCAAGCGCTTGGTGACCATCGTCAGGGATGCCCCTATCAGGCTCGATTTGGAAGCCTGCCGGGCGGGCAGGTTTGACAGGGAGAAGGTGATGGAGCTGTTCCGAGAGTTGGAGTTTCGAACCCTGGTGAACCGACTTCCGCCGAGCAAGCAGGAGAAGCCCCCTCAACAGCTCTCCATGTTTGAGGGAGGGAAGCCTCCCGCCTTCGGCAATTACAGCGCTGTGGCCGATGAGGAGGCTTTAAATGAACTGGCAGCGAAGCTCTCCTATGCCAAAGGCTTGGCCTTCGATGTGGAGACCACCAGCACCGATCCCATGGATGCGGAGCTGGTGGGCATCTCCCTGACCGCTAAGGAGGGGGAGGCCTGCTACATCCCCGTAGGACACGGGGGAGGGACCCAACTTCCCTTGGAGCTCGTGTTGAGCAAGCTCAAGCCGATATTGGAGGACGCAAGCATCCCTAAGTACGCGCACAATTCCAAATATGATTTCACTATCCTTAGCCGATACGGCATTCAAGTGAAGGGGTTGGCTTTCGACACGATGATCGCCGAGTGGCTCATCAACCCAGCCAGCAAGAACTTGGGCTTGAAGAACCTGGCCTGGGCCCGTTTGGGAGTGGAGATGGAGCCCATAACCGACCTCATCGGCAAAGGGAAGGCCCAGATCACCATGGCTCAGGTGCCTATCTCCCAGGCTACACCCTACGCCTGTGCAGATGTGGACATGACTTACCGCTTGGTGAAGGTTTTGGAGCCGGAGTTGAAGGAGAAGAAGCTCTGGTTGCTCTTCACTGAGGTGGAGATGCCCCTTGTGCCTGTGCTCTCCGAGATGGAGATGAAGGGGGTAAAATTGGATGTGGATTACCTGAAAGAGATGTCTGAGGAGCTCCAACAACGGCTGGCCGAGTTGGAACTTGAGATCCAGGATATGGTGGGGCATCCGTTCAACATCAATTCCACCCAACAGCTTTCGGATGTCCTCTTCGTAGAGTTGGGCCTGCCAGCCCAAGGAGTTCCCAAAACTCGCTCCGGCTTCTACTCGACAGCTGCTGGAGTCCTGGAGAAACTCAGGGGGAAGCACCCCATCATCGACCTCATTTTAGAGTACAGAGAGCTGGCAAAACTTAAATCCACTTACGTGGATACCTTGCCTCTTCTGGTGAATAAGCGCACCGGAAGGGTACATACCTCCTACAACCAGACGGGAACGGTCACCGGCCGAATTTCATCCAGCGATCCAAATCTGCAGAATATCCCCATCCGCACCGAGCTGGGTCGCCAGGTGAGGCGGGCATTCGTAGCCTCACCGGGCCATCTCCTCCTCTCCGCCGATTACTCTCAGGTGGAGCTGAGGATCATGGCCCACATCAGCGGGGACGAGGGCCTTCTTTCCGCCTTCCGACGCGGGGAGGATATCCACGCCAGCACTGCAGCCGCGGTGCTCGGCGTTCCCATCGAGGCGGTTACGCGGGAGATGCGCAGGCTGGCCAAAACTGTAAATTTCGGCCTCAGTTACGGCATGAGTGGCTATGGACTGGCGCAGAGGACCGGCCTCTCTCAGGAGGAGGCCAATGCTTTCATCAAGAGCTACTTCGCTAAATATCCCAAGGTTAAAAGGTACATAGAGGAAGCCAAGCGCAAGGCTCGCAAGCAGGGCTATGTGGAGACCCTTTTGGGAAGGCGGCGCTACTTCCCGGAGCTGATGTCCGAGAAGGCCCACTGGAGCGCCAAGCGAGCTGCTGAACGCGAGGCCATCAACATGCCTATCCAGGGCACAGCCGCTGACATCCTTAAGATCGCTATGATCAACCTGCACCGGGCCATCCATGAACGTGATCTCGAGAGCCGCATGATCCTCCAAGTCCACGACGAGCTGGTGCTGGAGGTGCCGGAGGAGGAGCTGGAGACCGTAAAACCTCTGGTCAAATCCACCATGGAGGGCGCCTTCCAGCTGGATGCTCCGCTGAAGGTGGACATCAAAGTGGGGAAGAACTGGCTGGAGATGGAGTAGATGGCTACGAACTACCGGGGGCCTTTCAGAGCGGCCTTGCCTTGTGGGGTGCGCGATCTCTTTTTAGAGGATGCGGCCAAGCTCTCGATGCTGATGGCCACCTGGCGCAAGCTGTTCGAGAGCTGGGCGTACACGGAGGTCGTTCCTCCAACCTACGAACACTACGATGTGCTGATGGTCGGAGGCAGCGCCGACTTCGAGGAGAAGGCCTTCCGCGTGTTGGATCGAGAAGGCAATATCCTGGCTCTGCGCCTCGATATCACCGCCCAGGTAGCCAGGATAGTGGGCACCAAGCTGTACGATATGCCTCTGCCCATGCGCTTTTATTATCTCACCAATGTCTTTCGCTATGAGGAGCCCAGAGCCGGCCGTCAGAGGGAATTCTATCAGGCGGGGCTAGAGCTTATAGGCGCACCTGGGCCCGAGGCCGATGCTGAGGTACTCGCCATCGCCGTCGAAGCCCTACGGAAAGCGGGCTTGCGCAGCTTCCAGATCAACTTGGGACAGATGGCCTTCTTCAGGGCCATCGTTTCGGAATTGGATATCTCCCCGTTCCAAATGGACGAGCTTAAAGCCTCCATCGGCCGCAAAGACGAGATAAATCTAAGGGAGGCGCTGGAAAGGTGGAGGATAAGCCCTCGCATAGCCAGGGCTTTGAACGAGTTGCCTCACCTTTGTGGCGGCCAAGAGGTGCTAGAGCGAGCCGCCGAACTGGCCCCTAACGACGGCGCCAGACGTGCTATCGAGAATCTAAGGCGGATTCACAGCTTGTTGTCGGCCCAAGGCCTGGCGGAGCATGTGGTCATAGATTTAGGTGAGGTACGGGGCATGAGCTATTACACCGGCATCGCTTTCGAGGGATTCAGCCCTGGCCTGGGCTTCCCCATCTGCAGTGGGGGGCGCTACGATGAGCTCATCGGCCTCTATGGCCGCTCTCTGCCGGCTGTGGGATTCGCTTTGGAGGCTGAGCGGGTCCTTCTGGCCCTGGAGGGGCAAGGGGGTTGGAAGGTGGATCTCGCCCCCGATCTTCTGGTGGCCGCTGAGGCCGCATCCGCTGGCGGGGAGACCATCCATCGCCTGCGCCTCCATGGATTTAAGGTGGAGACGGACGTGATGGCTCGAGATGAGGCCGCTTTGCTCGAGTACGCTCAGACGAGGGGGATCCCCCGTGTCATCGCTGCTGGAGACGAGGAGGGGGCCTTGCTCGTCACAGCAGAGGGGCGGCGCCGATTGAGCTGGGATGCCCTTGAGGAGGTTCTGCTGAAGTGTTAAGCATAGCTTTGCCCAAGGGGCGTCTCCTCCCTCCCTGCCTGGAGCTTTTCCAACGGCTTGGATGCATAGGCCTCGACGAACTGGCCTCCTCCCGTCGTCTCCTCTGGGAGGAGCCTGGGCAGGGGCTCAGCTTTATGGTGGTCAGGGCTGCGGATGTGCCCATCTACGTGGAGTATGGCTCGGCCGACGTGGGCATAGCAGGCAGAGACGTACTTCGTGAGGAGCGCAGGGATGTCTATGAACCCATGAGGTTGGGCTTTGGGCGTTGCCGGTTAGTGGTAGCCGGACCGCCGGAGCTCAAGGGCGATGACCTTCGTCTCCGCCGCAGCCTGCGTGTGGCCACCAAGTATCCCCGCCTGGCGCGGGAGCATTTCCTAAAGCGGGGCATCTCGGCGGAAGTGGTCAAACTCTCCGGCTCAGTGGAGCTGGCTCCTCAGGTCGGCTTGGCAGACCTCATCGTGGATGTAGTCGACACGGGGCGTACCCTCCGCGAGAACGGCTTGGTCGAGATCGAGGAGATCCTTTCCTCCGAGGCGTGTCTCATAGTCAATCGAGCTAGCCATAAATTGAAGTTGAAAGAGGTCAACGATCTGATGGAGCGGATCGCGAAGGTGATAGAGGCCTGGGGGAGGTAGAGGTGGCTGCCTTCGATGTCGAGGCTCTACTGCGCCCTGAGATCCGGAGGATAGACGAATATATCTCCGGTTCGTCTTTGGAGGTGCTGAGTCGACGCTTAAGCCTCCCGGAGGAGCGGATCATCAAGCTCGATGCCAACGAGAACCTTTATGGACCCTCGCCTAAGGTCAGAGAGGCATTGGGGGGTTACAGGTATTACCACATCTACCCGGATTCCATGCAAGGCCGGATACGGGAGGCCATTCAGGGTTACCTCGGGGTGGATAAGGCCCATATCGTGTTCGGCAATGGCTCCGATGAACTGATCGATCTGGTGATGCGGCTTTTCGTCAAGCCTGGCGATGTAGTCATCAATTGCCCACCTACTTTCGCTATGTATAGCTTCTATGCCACCCTCAATGGGGCGGAGGTGGTGGAGGTGCCACGTCGGGCCGATTTCTCACTGGATGTGGAGGGGGTAGAGCGGGCTGCAAAGGGGATGGATAGCCGCCCATCCCTTCTTTTCCTTGCCTCCCCCAACAATCCCGACGGGAGCGTAACCCCACGCGATACTATCCTGCGCTTGCTTCGACTTCCACTGGTGGTGGTGATCGACGAAGCCTATGCTGAATTCAGCGGGGAGAGCGTGGTGGACTTAGTGCCAGAGCATCCCAACCTCATCGTCTTGCGCACTTTCAGTAAGTGGGCAGGCCTGGCGGGCCTCAGGGTGGGCTACGGTGTTTTCCCTTTAGACATCATCAAGCACTTATGGCGGGCCAAGTCGCCTGACAACGTTAACGTGGCCGCTCGGATAGCGGTTCTGGCTACTCTATCGGACCTCGATTATCTGCGGTCGAACATCCAGCGCATCATCGCCGAGAGGGAACGCCTCTATGCCGAACTCCGGAAGATAGATTTTCTACGCCCTTACCCCAGTCGAGCCAATTTCATCCTCTGTCGGGTGGTGGGGAGGGATGTGTGGAAGCTCAGGGAGGCCCTCGAGCGGGAGGGCGTCATCTTGCGCTACTACCTCGACGATCCGAGGCTGCGGGAGTTCATTCGCATCACTGTGGGGAGGCCAGAGCAGATGGACGCTTTGCTGGCTGCGCTCCGTCGGCTAAGCTGATTATGTGCTCTTCTTCAGAAGGTATGTGACGATATGCGCCAAGCGAGAATCCATCGCCAGACGAGGGAAACGGATGTTAAATTGACGCTCGAGCTCGATGGTCAGGGCGAATACGAGCTCGACACTGGCCTGCCCTTTCTCGATCATCTGCTCTCTCAGGTGGCAGCACATGGGCTCTTCGACTTAATGGTGAAGGCCCGCGGCGATCTGGAGCACCATCTCGTGGAGGACGTGGCCATCTGCTTAGGGAAGGCCCTGGACGAGGCCTTGGGGAAGCGGGAGGGGATTGTGCGTATGGCCCACAGCTACGTTCCCCTGGACGAAGCTTTGGCTTTCGTGGCTGTGGATTTGAGTGGGCGGCCCTACGCTGTGGTGGAGGCCGAGTTCGCTTCTCCTCGCATCGAGGGACTGGCCAGGAGCCTCGTCCCCCATTTCCTCGAGTCCCTGGCGTATCATGCCCGGATGAATCTGCACGCCCGCATCCTCTATGGCCGAGATGACCATCACAAGGCCGAGGCCCTTTTTAAAGCTCTGGGAAGTGCCCTGGGGACGGCAACCAGGATCGACCCTAGGAGGAAAGGCATCCCATCGACCAAAGGAGTGCTGTGCTGAGGGATGATCGCCATAATCGACTACGGGATGGGAAACCTTAGGAGCGTTCAGAAGGCCTTCGAGAAGGTCGGGGCCGAGGCAGTGGTGACCGCAGATCGAGCGGAGGTAGAGTCCGCATCGGCACTGGTGCTGCCCGGCGTGGGAGCTTTCGGAGATGCAATGGCCAATTTGAGGAGGGCGGGACTTGTAGACTGCGTTAACCAGGCTGTTAAAAAAAGGAAAACCCCTCTTGGGCATCTGCCTGGGGATGCAGCTTCTCTTCGAGATGAGCGAGGAGATGGGAATCCACCGAGGGCTGGGGGTCTTCGAAGGCAGAGTGAGGAAATTCAGAGTCAAACTTAAGGTGCCTCATATGGGCTGGAATCAGATCCACATCCGGAGGTCTGATCCCCTCCTGTCAGGGGTGGCCGATGGTTCCTATGTCTACTTTGTCCACTCCTATTACGTCGAACCGGCCGATCCGCAGATCATCCTCGCTACCACTGACTACGGGATAGACTATGCCTCCGTCATCGGTCGCGATGCCATCTACGGAATCCAATTCCATCCCGAGAAGAGCCAGGATATTGGACTCAAGATCCTGCGCAATTTCACCATCATAGGAGGGGAGGGGTGATCATCTTCCCAGCCATCGATTTGCGTGGAGGGCGCTGCGTACGTTTGGAGCAAGGGCGTCCTGAGAGGGAGTTCGCCTTCTCCGACGATCCGGTGGCCACGGCTGAGCATTGGGTCGAGGAGGGGGCGGAGTGGCTGCATGTGGTCGACTTGGACGCCGCCTTGAGCGGATCCGCCCCCAGCTGGGAGGTGCTCAGGGGCATCGTCGAGGCCGTGCCCGTCCCCATCCAGTTTGGGGGTGGCCTGCGGGATATGAGGGGCATCGAGAGGGCTTTGAGTTTAGGAATGAAGCGGGTCATCCTGGGCACAAGCGCTGTGGAAAATCCAAGCTTAGTGAGGAGGGCTATCGAGGAATTCGGTGCGGAGAAGATCCTGGTGAGCATTGATGCTAAAGGAGGATGGGTTGCTATCCACGGCTGGCAAGAGCTCTCTCGGCTTCGGGCTGTTGATTTGGCTTTGCAGATGAAGGAGCTGGGCCTCAAGCGCATCGTTTACACTGACATCGCCCGCGACGGGATGCTCGCCGGAGTGAGTGCCCATGCCGTGGCAAAGCTGGCCCGCCGAAGCGGCCTCCTGGTCATTGCCTCCGGGGGCGTCTCCTCCTTAGACGACATCCGACGGCTCAAGGGGATCGAGCGCTGGGGCGTCGAGGGAATCATCGTCGGGCGAGCGCTCTACAGCGGGGCGCTGGACCTCTCGGAGGTGATAGCGCTCTGTAGGTCTGATGCTGATTATCGATATGCTGGCTAAGAGGATCATCCCCTGCTTAGATGTCAAAGATGGGCGGGTGGTCAAAGGGGTTAATTTCGTGAACCTGCGTGATGCAGGTGACCCTGTCGAGCAAGCCCTTGTTTACGATGCCGAGCGGGCCGATGAGCTCGTTTTCCTGGACATCACCGCTTCCTATGAGCGGCGGGACATCACCATTGAGATGGTGCGTCGTGTGGCGGAGGCGATTTTCATCCCTTTCACCGTGGGTGGAGGCATCCGAACGCTCGACGACATCCGAAGGATTTTGATGGCTGGGGCCGATAAGATCTCCATCAATACCGCCGCAGTTGAAAATCCGAAGCTTATCAGCGAGGGAGCGAAGCGCTTTGGCAGTCAGTGCATCGTGGTAGCCATAGATGCCAAAAAAATCCCAATGACCAATAACCAAATCCCAAAGCGCACGTGTTGGGAGGTCTACATCCACGGCGGGCGGACGCCGACGGGGCTCAACGCTGTAGAGTGGGCGCGGCGGGCTGAGGGATTAGGAGCAGGAGAGATCCTGTTGACCTCGATGGACCGCGATGGCACGCAGGAGGGATACGACGTCGAACTGACCAAGGCTGTGGCCGATGCCGTCTCCATACCCATCATCGCCTCGGGAGGGGCAGGGGCACTGGAGCACTTCTACGAGGTCTTGACCGCTGGCCAAGCCGATGCCGCCCTGGCGGCATCGCTTTTCCACTACAGAAAGCTCACCATCCGCCAGGTGAAGGGATATCTGCAATCAAAGGGGGTGCCTGTCAGGTTATGAGCCGATTTGACGATTTGAGGTGGGACGAGCGGGGCCTGGTCCCCGCTATCGTGCAGGACGCCGACACCGGCGAGGTGCTGATGCTCGCCTATATGAACTCCGAAGCTCTGGAGAGGAGCATTTCCACAGGCGAGACGCACTTCTGGAGCCGAAGCCGCGGCGAGCTCTGGCACAAGGGGGAGACGAGCGGGAACTTCCAACTCGTGAAGGAGATACGCTACGATTGCGATGGGGATGCCTTACTCGTCTTAGTCGAGCCGAGGGGGCCCGCTTGCCACACTGGCCACCGAAGCTGCTTCTACCGTCGGTTATGGCCGGAGGGTTGACAGGATGCCAGGCTTTGAGTTCCTCGAACGCTTGGAGGAGGTGATACGCGACCGCCGGGAGAGGCTCCCTGAGGGTTCTTACACCGCTCATCTCCTCCGTCAAGGAGAGGACGAGATCCTCAAGAAGCTGAGCGAGGAAGCCACGGAGGTCGTATTGGCCTCTAAGGAGGGGGACAAAGGGCAAATCGTATACGAGGCGGCCGATCTGATCTACCATCTCCTGGTGCTCCTGGCCTACCACGATTTGAGCTTGAAGGATGTTTTAGCGGAGTTAAGGAGGAGGTCCAAGTGAGAGCGCTGCTCAGCGTCTACGACAAGCGCGGAATCGCGGATTTCGCTAAAGGATTGGCAGAGCTTGGTTTCGAGTTGGTGTCCACGAGCGGTACGGCGGAGGTCCTGCGGAAGGCTGGCCTTAAAGTGCGCGCTGTGGAAGAGGTCACCGGCTTCCCTGAGTTCCTGGGTGGGTGTGTTAAGACGCTCCATCCCGCCATCCATGGCGGCATCCTGGCGCGGCGCGATGAATCACACCTGGCTGAACTGAGGGAGCAGGGCATAACGCCCATAGACCTCGTGGCCGTTAACCTCTACCCCTTCGCCGAAACGGTAGCCAGGCCCGGGGCGACTCTTGCCGAAGCCATTGAGCAGATAGACATCGGCGGAGTAGCGCTTCTCAGGGCAGCGGCCAAGAATTTCCAAGCTGTGGTCGTCATCTCAGATCCGGATGACTACGGGATGGTACTCAGGGAGCTCCGCCTGCGGGGCGAGGTCCCTTTGGAGATCAGGGAATACCTCGCCCTCAAAGCTTTCCGCCAGACTGCTAGCTATGACATCGCCATCGGCAATTATCTCTCGAGCCTTTTCGAGGGCGATGAGGCGCTGCCCTCCCGGCTGCAGCTTGACCTGATTAAGCTGCAGGACCTGCGCTACGGGGAGAATCCCCACCAGCGGGCAGCCTTCTACATCTCCGGTGAGGTCGAAGGCCCCTTAGGAGGGCGCCTGCTCCAGGGCAGAGGGCTCTCTTACAACAACGTCTTGGACTTGGACGCCGCCTGGCAGCTGATTAGCGAATTCAACGAGCCTACCTTGGTTATCATCAAGCACGGCAACCCCTGCGGGGTGGCCAGCGGCGAGGGCCTGGCCGGCGCCTTCCAGGCGGCTCTGGCATGCGATCCCACCTCGGCTTTCGGGTGTGTTATCGCCGCCAATCGCCTCTTCGACGGCGAGGTGGCATCGGCTCTGGAAGGGCTCTTCGTGGAGGCTATCGCCGCTCCGGCCTTCACCCCTGAGGCATTGGCGATCCTGTCCAAACGCCCCCAGTGCCGCCTTCTGGAGATCACCGGCGGGGCGAAAGCGACCAGCTCTCCATTCCTGGAGGTGCGCAGCGTGCAGGATGGCTTCCTCCTGCAGGAGAGGGACACCCTCGTCGAGGATGAAGGGCGATGGAGGGTGGTGACCAAGCGGGAGCCGACGGCTGAGGAGATGGAGGGGCTCCGTTTCGCCTGGAAGGTCGTTAAACACGTCAAATCCAACGCTATTGTCCTAGCGAAACAAGGCAGTGGGCAAACGGTTCCATGCAAGCAAACTCGTCACCTGGCCACGGTAGGGATAGGGGCGGGGCAGATGAGCAGAGTGGACGCAGTGCGGCTGGCCGTTATGAAGGCTGGGGAGAGAGCGAGGGGAGCCGTTTTGGCTTCCGATGCTTTCTTCCCCTTCCCTGACGGAGTTGAGGAGGCGGCCGAGGGAGGCGTGACGGCCATCATCCAGCCCGGGGGCTCCATCCGCGATGAGGAGGTGATCGAGGCGGCGAATTCCCATGGCCTAGCTATGGTGTTCACTGGATTCCGGCACTTTCGACATTGAGACGATCAGGAGGTGGAGGTGAGGGTATATCGCCTGGCCGAGATAGGCATGGAAGAGGTTGAGCTTCTGAAGCGCCGTTCACGCTTGGACATAGAAGCTCTGCTCCCCGCTGTCGAACCCATCGTGGAGGATGTGCGGACTGAGGGAGACGAAGCCTTGCTGGGGTATACAGCCCGCTTCGACGGTGCGCATCTCTCTGCCGCTGACCTCGAAGTCTCCGAGCAGGAGTTCGAGCGAGCCCGCAGGCTGGTCAGCTCTGAGGTTCTGGGTGCCTTTCGGCAGGCGGCGCGTAACATCCGCATCTTCCACGAGAGGGAGAAGCCCCCAGGGATATGGCTGACGGAGATCGGCCCCGGGATAGTGGCAGGGCAGAAGCTGACACCTCTGGAGAGCGTAGGGATCTATGTTCCTAAGGGTTTCCCCTCGGTCATGCTCATGTTAGGGACCTGTGCTTCGGTGGCAGGCGTGGGGAAGGTGATTGCTTGTACTCCTCCAACCCCCGAGGGGGATGTGAGCGGGGGAGTGCTGGCGGCAGCGGAGCTGGCGGGCGTAGATGAGGTCTACAAAGCTGGCGGGGCCCAGGCCATCGCTGCCATGGCCTTTGGGACCGAGACCATTCCCAAAGTGGACAAGATCATAGGGCCGGGCAGCCCGTACGTGGCTGCGGCCATGCGGTTGGTAGCTCGAGAGGTGGATGTGGGGCCCATGGCCGGCCCCAGCGAAGCCATCATTCTGGCCGATGAGGAGGCCGACCCCCGCTTAGCGGCCCTCGACCTCTTAGTTCAGGCCGAGCATTCGACCGATGCCGCCTCTCTCCTTGTGACCCACAGCGAAGAACTCGTCGAGCGCGTCCAGGCGATCCTGCCTGATCTCCTGGCAAAGCTGCCGCAGGAGCGTCGGGAGGTGTGCGCCCATGTCTTAAAGCGCTATGGCGGCGCTGTGCTGACCGAATCCCTATCCCAAAGCATCGAGTTCGTCAACGACTACGCTCCTGAGCATCTTCAGTTAGCCGTGCGGGAGCCATTGAGTGTGCTTCCCAGGATCCGTCACGCGGGGGTTATCCTCTTAGGCCAGGCTACCCCTTTCACCTTCGCCGATTTCTCCCTTGGCCCCTGCAATGTTATCCCTACCGGGGGCTTTGCCAGGGCCCAGTCCCCCGTCTCCGTCCTCGATTTCATGAAGCGGAGTTCCGTCTGCTTGGTCTCCGAAGAGGCAGGTTTCGAGGCTTTGGCCCCGAAGGTGGTGGATTTCGCGGAGTATGAGGGCTTCCCTGCCCATGCCATGGCTGTGAGGGAGAGATGAGCGATGGCCCGTAACCCTGGACGATGGCTTGCGGTTAAGCGCGGGATAATCGAATTGCTCCGCCAGGCTATTCAGGCGGCTCAGGATCAGGGCGATCTGCCCTCTTTTGTTCCCCCTGAGATACCTTTGGAGCGTCCCAAGCGAGCTGAGCACGGTGATTATGCCACACCTATCTGTCTACAATTGGCGAGGCAGATCCGTATGGCGCCGATGGAGATCGCCAGGGTCATAGCTGAGCATATCCCTCAGATCGATTACCTGGGCAAGGTTGAGGTAGTCCGCCCCGGCTACATCAACTTCACCTTAGATGATGGATGGGTAGCTGAGCAGGTGGAGGCTATCCTGGCCGCTGGGGAGGCTTATGGAGACCTCGATTTAGGCCGGGGGAAGAGGGTGCAAGTCGAGTTCGTGAGTGCCAACCCCACTGGGCCGTTGACCATCGGCTCCGGGCGCAACGCGGTCCTCGGAGACGTCCTGGCCAATGTGCTCTCCGCCGCCGGCTACGACGTTCAGAGGGAGTACTACATTAACGATGCTGGGACCCAGATGGAGCTCTTCAAGGAGACCCTCTATGCCCGTTATGCTCAGGCCCTCGGTCGTGACGAGCCCATCCCCGAGCGGGGCTATCGGGGATTCTACATGGTCGAGATGGGCCGTCAGATCGCTGAGGAGTTCGGGGAGAAGTTCCTGAAGATGCCCAGAGGTGAGGCTATAAAGGCCATCGGTGAGATCGGCCTGAACAAGATGCTCCGCAACATCAAGGAAGACCTGGAAGCGATGGGCGTTCGTTACGATAATTGGTTCTCAGAGAGTAGCCTCTACAAAAGTGGACTGTTCAAAGAGGTATTGGGCCTCCTCGAGGAGCGGGGATACGTAGATGAGAGGGAAGGGGCTGTGTGGTTCACCTCCACGGAGTTGGGGGAGAGCAAGGATAATGTCATTGTGCGCTCCAGCGGTGAGCCCACTTACTTCGCTTCCGATATCGCCTACCACTACGAGAAGTTTATGAAGCGGGGATTCGACTGGGTGATCGACGTCTGGGGAGCCGACCATCAAGGCCATGTCCCGCGCATGAAAGCCGTGATGCGTGCCTTGGGATTGGACCCTGAACGGTTGACCCTCATCATCTATCAGCTGGTCACCCTCAGGAGGGGCGGAGAGGTGGTCCGTCTCTCCAAGCGGAGCGGCGAGATCATCACCTTGCGTGAGGTGATAGATGAGGTGGGCTCCGATGCTGTGCGCTTCTTCCTCCTGGCCCGGGCCGCCGACAGCCAAATGGACTTCGACCTGGATTTGGCCAGGGAGCAATCCGCTGAGAACCCTGTCTACTACATCCAATACGCCCATGCTCGCATAGCCAGCATCCTTCGCTATGCCCAGGAGCAGGGCCTCGATTCCGCCGGCGGCGACGTCTCCCTACTTCGACATCCGATGGAGCTGAGCCTTATCCGCAAGATGCTACTTCTGCCGGAGATTGTAGAGCAGGTGGCATTAGAACTTGCACCTCACCATCTGGCCTACTATGCCCAGGAACTGGCCAGCGCCTTCCACCTGTTCTACCGCGATTGCCGAGTGGTCTCCTCCGATCCCGCCGATGCTGAACTCTCCAAGGCCAGGCTCAAATTGGCTCGGGCGGCGAAGATCGTCCTGGCCAAGACTTTGCACCTTATGGGCATGACCGCGCCGGAGAGGATGTGAATACTAGAGTTGTTGCCCAATTGACCGATTGGCTCCAAAAGGCGATTTTCTCCTATGAAGGCCAAACCCTGCGCAGAAATGGGGCGACCTGGCCTCCAAGATCGCTTCGCGGGGGCAAAAGTTCCCAAAGTTCAGGCGATTCCGG
>CAYYKQ010000011.1:0-28112 GCA_964440965.1 uncultured Anaerolineae bacterium
GCTACGCTCCATCGCCCTGGTCATGGCCGCGGCCTGGATCGTCAAGGTGCTGGAGACGGGGAGCTGGAAACTAGCAACTGGAAGCTGGAAGCTGGAAGCTAGAAGCCAGAAGCCAGGAGCCAGAAGCCAGCAACCAGCAACCAGCATTCAGCTTCCAGCATTTAGAGCTCCCTTGGTTATCCCCACCTTGATCCTGGTGGCGAGTTACATCCTGAGCACCATCGCCTCCTTGACCCCGCGCATCAGCTTCTTCGGCTCCTACCAGCGCCTGCAGGGCACCTACACCACCCTTTCCTATATCGTGATCTTCTTCTTGGTCCTACAGGGCCTCCGCACAAGGGAGCAGCTCGAGCGGCTGGTCACCACCGCCATCCTGGTCAGCTTGCCCATCTCCCTCTACGGCCTCCTGCAACGCTATGGACTGGACCCTCTGCCCTGGGCGGCTGATGTCTCCGGCCGGGTGGCCTCCAACATGGGGAACTCTATCTTCGTAAGCGCTTATCTGATCATGGTTATCCCCCTCACATTGGGACGATTGGTGAACTCCTTCTCCGCTATCCTCACCGAGGAGGAGGGCCTTTTCGCCAATACTGTCCTGTCAGCTTGCTATGTCTTCATCTTGGCCGCCCAGTTGATCTGCGCCCTTTTCGCCAAAAGCAGGGGGCCATGGATGGGCCTCATGGAGGGACTTTTCTTCTTCGTCCTCCTCCTTGCCCTGATCAAGCGGAGGAGGGGGGTGATGCTGGCCACCGTGGGGGCCGCCGCCGTCCTGGTGGCCTTCCTGGTCGTCTTCAACCTGCCTCGGAGCCCCTTAGCGCCCCTGAGGGACGCACCTTACATTGGCCGGATGGGCCGGGTCTTCGAGACTGAGACGGGCACGGGACTGGTGAGGGTGCTCATCTGGCGTGGCGCTGTCAAAATGATAACACCCCATAAGCCCATCCAATACCCCTCCGGCCAACTCGATGGATTGAACCCCCTGCGGCCTATCATCGGCCATGGGCCGGAGATGATGTTCGAGGCTTACAAGCCCTTCTATCCGCCGGAGTTAGCCCATGCCGAGGCCCGCACTGCCTCCCCAGACCGCTCCCACAATGAGACATTCGATGCCCTGGTGACCAGGGGGCTGATCGGCTTCCTCGCTTACATGTTCGTCTTCGGCAGCCTTTTTTACTATGGATTTAGGTGGCTGGGTCTGATCCGAAACAACAGGCAGCGCAATATCTTCCTCGGCCTGGCAGGAGCGGGTGGACTGGCCAGCGCCCTGTTCCTCTGGGCCTGGAAGGGGCCGGAGTTCACAGGCGTCGGGCTGCCTGCGGGTATCGCCTTAGGCTTGGCAGCGTACCTTATCGTATCAGCCTTCGTCTTCTATGGCCGAGGGGAGAAAACCCAGGGTGCCTCAGGGGGCCCCAAGGCTGCTTGGGGGCCCCACGAGATCTACCAACCCCTGCTGATAGCCTTGCTCTCGAGCCTTATGGCCCACTTCATCGAGATCCACTTTGGCATCGCCATCGCTGCCACCCGCACTTACTTTTGGACCTACGCCGCGCTGGTGGTGGTCATCGGCTACTATCTCCAGAGGAGGCCGAAGGCACGCCACAAGCGGGGTAAAGGAAAGAAGAGCCAGCCTCAGACCACAGATCAAGGGCCCATGGCTATTGTCGCCTCCTCCCTTACAGTGGGAATGATCTTGATCACCATGGGCTTCGATTACGTAAGCCCCCAATTCAAGCTGGCGGCCAAACACTACAGTATGGTGTGGCTATTCCTCCTCACCTGGACGCTGGCAGGGGGCATCATCCTGGCCAGGGAGGCGATCAAGCGGCATAGGGTGCGCATCCCCTTTTATCTCTCTGTTCCCATCTACATAGTGGTCACCCTGGGATGCTTCTTTGCCTTTAACCTCGCACGTACCCATCAGGTGAACATCTTGATGGCCTTGGCCAAGCGAGGCGATGTCTTGAGAGCGGCCAGCACCAATGCTAACCTCCTCCTGATCTACTATGCCTTTCTTTTTCTCCTCCTGTTGGCTACGGCCGGCGCGCTGGCATGGGAACCCTTAAGGTCGCTCCCTCGGCTCTGGCGATGGGCTAACTGGTGGTTCTACCTCATCCTGATCGGAGGTGTGGTGTTCTTCATCTTCGTCACCAACGTCAACCCCATCAGGGCCGACATCATCTATAAGCAGGCCGGCCAATATGAGCAAGCTGGTAGATGGGATCTCGCCATCGCTGTCTATAGGCAAGCCATCAAGCTGGCTCCTAACGAGGACTACTACTACCTCTTCCTGGGCCGAGCCTATCTGGAGAAGGCCAAGGCCACATCCGAGCCGGATCGGAGGGCCGTTCTCTTCGAGGAGAGCCGCAAGGCCCTGGAGCGGGCCCGCCAGCTCAACCCCCTCAACACCGACCACAGCGCCAATCTGGCTCGCCTTTACCGAACCTGGGGGGAGATGGCCTCCGACGAGGGGAAGCTGAAGCAAGCCTTGGAGTATTACCGTCAGGCGACGACTCTGAGTCCACACGATGCCCTCCTCCTCAACGAGTGGGGATCGCTCTACGCTTACATGGGCGAATACGAAAAGGCACTCGAGAAGTACCAGCGCTCCCTGAGTTTGGATCCAGAATATGACCGTACCTATCTCCTCCTTGGCGACCTGCATTTGGGCAGGAAAGAGTTCGACGAGGCTGAGGAGGCTTTCAGGCGGGCCCTCGATATAAATCCCAAGTTGGTGAAGGCCCACAGCGCCCTGGGCTATATCTACGCCAAGCGGGGGAGATTGGAAGAAGCGGTGAAGGAGAACCTCGAGGTGCTCAAGCTATCGCCTAACGATTACCAGAGCCATAAGAATTTGGCCGTCCTCTACCGAGACCTGGGGCGCACCAATGAGGCCCTTAACCAGGCCAGAATCGCTCTGGAGCTGGCCCCGGAGAAGGATAGAGAATCCCTCGAGGCCCTCATCGTCCAGCTGAGTGGGCAGCAACCCAGCTTAATCCAAACTTACCTCTCCCAGGGCCAGGATTATCTGGCTAAGAAGGATTTCGAGCGGGCGGAGGAGGTTTATCTCAAAGCCTTGGAGCTGAACCCCGATTTGGTGCAGGCTCACAGTGCCCTGGGATACATCTATGCTCAGCAGGGTAAGTTGGAGGAGGCAGTTAAGGAGAACCTTAAGGTGTTGGAGCTAGCTCCCAATGATTACGGCAGCCACAAAAACCTCGCCCTCCTCTATCAGCAGTTAGGTCAGAGGGACAAAGCGATCGAGGAGGCCAAGATCGCCCTGAAGTTGGCGCCGGAGAAGGATAAGCCCGCACTTGAGGACTTCATAGCCCAATTGGAGGGGAAGAAATGATCAATTACATGCTCATCTTCGCCAGCGCTTTGGCCATCGCCATCGGCGCTACGCCCATTGCCAGGAAGTTTGCCCCCCGCTTGGGGGTGATGGATCAGCCCAGCGCCCGTAAGATACACACCAGGCCCATGCCCCGCCTGGGAGGTGCGGCCATCTATCTCGCTTTCATCGTGGCCCTCCTCATAGAGGACCGCCCCTACATCTCGCAGCTGGTGGGCATCCTTGTGGGGGCGACTCTGATCTCCTTCTGCGGCATCTGGGACGACCGCTGGGGGATGAGGCCCCTGCTTAAGTTAGGGGTGGGACAGCCCTTAGCCGCACTTATCCTCGTCGCCTCGGGCGTCAGGGTCAGCTTCCTCCACCACCCGCTCCTCAACGTCCTGGTGACCATCTTCTGGGTGGTGGGCATCACCAGTGCCCTCAACCTTCTGGACAATATGGATGGACTCTCGGCGGGGGTTGCTACCGTGGCCTCTGCCTTCTTCCTCCTCCTGGCTGCCATGAACGGGCAATACCTGGTGGGAAGCCTGGCCGCTGCCCTCTTGGGCGCCTGTCTGGGCTTTTTATTTTACAATTTTAACCCCGCGAGCATCTTCATGGGGGATACAGGGAGCATGTTCATCGGCTTCATCCTGGCCGCGGTGGGGATCAAACTGCGCTTCCCAGGCAGGATGGACGTGGTCACTTGGATGATCCCGGTGGTCATCTTAGGGGTGCCTATCTTCGACACCACTTTAGTAGTGGTCTCCCGGCTGCGGCGGGGACTCAACCCTATCACCAATCCGGGCAAGGACCACCTCTCCCACCGTCTGGTGGCCATGGGGATGACCCAGAGGGAGGCAGTGATGGCTATCTACCTCGTCTGCGGAGGGTTAGGGCTTATGGCCCTCTTCCTCACTCAGGCCAGCGTTGTTGAGGGATACGCCGTTGCCGCCGCTCTCGCTCTCTTGGGCCTCTTCGGACTGTGGAAACTGGAGCAGGTCAGAGGATTGTAGCCTTAAGGTTTTAGATGCCCCTTGCGTTCGGGAGTAAGGGCTTTAGCCAGCTAAAAGCATGCGAAATCGTGGAGGATAAAGCGAGATGGCTTTGGAGGATAAGATCGAAGCCAAGACGGCCCGCGTATGCGTCATCGGCCTGGGCTATGTGGGATTGCCTCTGGCGGTGGGCTTTGCCAAGAGGGGTTACCAGGTCATCGGCCTCGACGTCGACGCGAGGAAAGTGGCGGCTATAGGCCATGGCGAGAGTTACATCAGGGATGTGGCCAGTGAAGATGTGAGCTATCTGGTGGAGAGCGGATACCTCTCGGCCACCACCGACTATGAGGTCCTGAGGGAGGTGGATATCGTATTGATCTGCGTGCCCACCCCCTTCGATGAGATGAAAGCCCCCGACCTCTCCTTCGTCGTGGCCGCGGCCGAAGGGATATCCCTGCGCCTGCGGACAGGACAGCTGATTATCCTTCAGAGCACGACCTACCCGGGCACCACCGAGGAGGTGGTATTGCCCATCCTGGAGAGGTCGGGCTTAAAAGCCGGCCGCGATTTTCACTTGGCCTTCTCGCCGGAGCGCATCAATCCTGGGGACAGAGTGCACACTGTGGAGAACACCCCTAAAGTCGTGGGAGGGCTCACCCCTCGTTGCGCCGAGTTGGCTCGGCTGTTCCTGGCCCAATTGACCCCTCAGGTGCATGTTGTCTCCTCCCCCAGGGCGGCGGAGATGACCAAACTTCTGGAGAACATCTACCGCTGTGTGAATATCGCTCTGGTCAACGAGCTGGCCCTCCTCTGCGAGCGCATGGGCATCGACATCTGGGAGGTCATTGAGGCCGCCTCCACCAAGCCCTTCGGCTTCATGCCTTTCTATCCTGGCCCCGGCGTGGGCGGTCATTGTCTCAGCCCTGACGAGTACATATTTTTGAGGGATGGCGATGGTGGCCTGAAGATAGTGCCCATTGGCGATTACTTTCAGAGCGTCTGCACCGCTCCAGACAGCCGATTGAGACAGATTCATGGCGTAACCCTTGTTGCCCCGGCCAATACTGAATTGCTCGTCTTCGATCCAGCACAGGGTAGAGCTGTATTCAAGCCGCTTCGCTATGTCTCCGCCAGGCCATATGAAGGCCCCATGGTTAAGATTGTTACCGTTGACGGCAGGGAGCTTACGGTGACCGATGGCCATCCTATAATCACGCTGGAAGGGGGAGATTTCGTAGTCAAGCGAGCCGATAAGCTAAAGCCCGGCGATGCGCTTATAATTATCAAAGACCTACCCTGTGATCCTACGCCGCTTTCCATTGATCTAATCGCGGAATTACCCGAAAATGAGTACAAGGGGGTGCGCGTCAGGCCCAGCCAAGGATCTTTTAGCACCTATCGTGCCCAATTAAAACCATACCTGAAGAAGCACCTCAAGTACTATTGGGACGTCTTTCGGTACAATACGATGCCATTGACGACGTACATCGCTCTGGAGCGCGAGGGGGCGATGCCAATTCCACACCAGGATGTACTGCTGTGCACTGGCCGGGGCCCTTCTTATAGCTCTATCCCGGCTGTGTTGACTCTAGATGCAGATTTTGCCCGATTGCTAGGCTACTATTTGAGCGAGGGCTGCATCAGCGTGGATCAGTCATTGCGTACCCGCTTTACCTTGAACGCCGACGAACGAGAACTTATCGCTGATCTCAAGGCAACCCTGAAGCGCCTCGGCGTGAAATACTCAGCCTACAAGGATAAACGTTGGAACTCTTATCACATTAAGGTATCCTCCCGCCTTTTCGGTCTGCTGCTCAGGGACATCCTGCAATGCGGTACTAATTCATATGATATGCAAATCCCGCCCCGGCTGATGACCGCACCCCCAGAGATCCGTTTGGCACTGCTCAGTGGCCTACTGCGAGGCGACGGCAACGTTCACCATACACAAGAAATGCGCACCTACACTAAAAGAGGCAAAAAATACAGCCATTACATCAACACTGCCACTGTGGGTTATTTCTCAGCCAGCCCGATCTTGTTCCAACAGATGGTGCTTCTCCTACAGGGCCTGGGCTTCGTGCCGACTTTCAAGCGCGACAAACCCCAATTGCGCCTCTATGGCGCTGAACAATTGACACGGTTGAAGCCCTTACTGGCCGATGTCAAACGCCAGCGGCTGGAAGCCTATGAACAGGGGCGACGCAAGCGGATGCCCACCACGCAGTCACAGGACCATGGCGAGTTCGCTACAGTGCAAGTACGCGAGGTAACGCCGGCATCATCGGTTCCCATTGTCTATTCGCTCGAAACCGATGATCCCCACACCTTTGTCACTTCTTACGGCTTTGTCGTCCATAACTGTATTCCAGTAGACCCTTACTACCTTTCCTGGAAAGCCCGCGAGTACGACTTCTACACCAAGTTCATCGAACTGGCCGCCGAGGTCAACCAGGACATGCCCATCCATGTGGTGGAGAAGGTCACTGAAGGGCTTAACAGCCAAGGGAAGCCTCTGCGTGGGGCCAAAATCCTGATATTAGGGGTGGCATTCAAGCCCAATGTGGACGATGCCCGCAACTCACCTGCTGAGCGGGTGATAGAACTGCTCCTAACCCAAGGGGCGGAGGTGAGCTACAACGACCCCTACGTGCCTCGCTTCAAGGTGGGGCGCGATGTGTTCTATCGAGACGAGGTAGTCCTGGAGTCGGTGGATCTAACCGAGGAGCGGCTCTCGGCCAGCGATTGCGTGGTCATCGTGGCCGGGCACGATTGTTACGACTACGAGTGGATCGTGGAGTATGCCCCCTTGGTGGTGGATACCCTCAATGCCACCAAGGGGACGTCCAGGCAGGATAAGGTTCTGCGCATCGGAGCCCCGATGAGGATGGCCAATTTAAGGAGGTAGGTTAATGGCGAACCCCTAAGATGTTGTCCAGTCACCTCTGGCTTTAAGTTCCTCCCCGCCTGGTACAAAGCTCCTTCGGCTCAGCTGGACCCATCCAGCACCCCAGCTGAGCTTTATCCTCTTATTTCCCCCTTACGATGGTCCGCACAGGGTTTCCCCTAAAGGTAACCTTTATGCCCCACTGTCATCCTCGGCCCCGAGGATCCCCCGCTGCTTCTGATAAACGCATTTCAGAGTATAGCCAAGCAACGATCCAAGGCGTTCAATTGCGTATTTTGGTAGTCTCCTCCAATCGTGTTGGTGTGTGGTGGGCTCACATCAGACGATTAGGAGGTAGAGATGGAACATTCTCGAAAGGTACCTCCTTCTATAGTCACCATCTTTCCCCAGAGACCGTCCTGGAGTGGTTGGCCGAGTGCAACAGTCTGGCTGCCATTCACCGAGTCAAAGGAAGCAGCCAAGCGCGTTGAACAGATTGAAGCCCTGCTAATGGCCAATTACCAGCTGGACGCCCTCTGGACATATGTCGGTCATAAACGGGGCATCCAGAGGAAGACGACTGAGGTGCCTTCTGGCGGGGTACGATCGTCGACATAGACATGCATCTGCGGGTAGGATGAATTCACTACGGCTTTGATGGCTCAAGGCCACCTCTGACATCCCCGCAGATGAACGGTCGGCTGATTCGAAAGGGGCTTTCTCTTTCCAAGGAAGGGAAGTGCTCGAGGCATCCTGTACCTGGGGAGATTGGGCATATAACCTGAGCTGTCAAGAGCTTGGATCGAGGTCAATGATGGAGAAAGCCGGTGGCAACCTCCTTCGCCAGCTATGGCTGCCGGCTTGACGGATCATATCTGGACCGTTGAAGAGCTGATGACGGTTGTGGCCTCTGATGTCACTAACACGAAATAGGGAGACTACCAAGGGCGCGGGACTGGTGAAACGGTTGCAAACCAGGGCTTCGGCTACCTGGCCGTGGCTCAAGTCCCCTTTGCTCGGCTATTAGGATAAGATTCGTCAACGATCTCGGCTAAGCTTAATACATCCAGCATGTGTTTTACCAAAGCCAGAGCACCAATGGGCCAAACTTGCAGCTCATCAATGGACTCACTCATATCAACCTCCAGCTAGATATAAAGCACGGAGCTATCCCTGGCCAGGGGTTACCACAACTAACCCGATTTAAAAAGTGTCGAGGACAGGTCCTATGTTTCGGAGAGATCCCGCCTATTAGACCTTACGGATGACCATGACCACTTTGCCCTGGATCTCCACATCGGCGGGGTCGACATAGATAGGTTTCATAGTGGGGTTAGCTGGCTGAAGGCGCACTCGCCCCTCCTCCAGGTAGAACCTCTTCAGGGTGGTCTCGCCTTTATCCTTCAGCCAGACGGCCACCAAGTCGCCGTTCATGGCCTCCCGCTGGTGCTTCATCACCACGATGTCTCCATCGTGGATCAGGGCGTCGATCATAGAATTCCCCTGCACTTCCAGGGCATAGATGCCCTTCTCCTCCTTGAGGATATCACGGGTCAGCTCTATGGTCTCGCCCTTGAAGGGTTCGGCGCCGGGTATCGGGATGGGTTCTCCAGCGGCGATACGCCCCAGGAGGGGGACTTTGACGATCTGCGAAGTGTATTCCCCTGCATCCTCTACCAGCCTCAGGCCGCGGGATATCTCCCTGTCCCGCACCAGGTAACCCTTCTCCTGCAGCACATTGAGGTTGTAGCTCACCACCGAGGTGGAGGAGATGCCTACCGCCTCACCGATCTCCCTAATGGTGGGCGGATAATGGTTCTCACGTGTGAACTCCCGGATGAACTCCAGGATCTTCTTTTGACGCGGGGATAGATCCATGCTTCCTCCTTTCCCACCTATAATTGTATATGAACATGCGTTCTATGTCAAATCGACATCCCACCATTTAAGTCCTCCTGGCCTCGTGTGATCCTGTGACATTTGGCATTCATCCCTTTTTCCGAATAAAATATGGAGACCTGAGGTAGGCATCAGGAAATCGGAGCAGCAGGCCGGTGAGCTTCTAACGCAGATGCAGGACAGAAAGGCACGTCGTTGCCTAACTGGAGCGAGCCATTGTCATCTCGTTCCTAGCGGAGGAATAAGGAAAACGTGAACCCACCTGGATTCATGGGGGCAAAGAACGATGAAAAAGGAGGCCCTTATCGCCGTGGCCCTCGCCCTGCTCTGTGGCAGGGCCTCAGTCATAGGGAGCCAAGGGGAAATCTCCCCTATTGTCCTTATTTCCCCCGGCCCGACCACCTTGGATGCAGGACACTACCTGGCCGATGGGACCTTCGAGGGCACAACCCTCACATCCGCGGGGCTGACACTGGCCCCGACCGACGGCGACTATGTGTCCACCGGCACCTGGACGTCCCCTGTCTTCAAGGCGATCGCGACGCCCATCTGGGGCCGCCTGAGCTGGGACCTGGACCTGGGCTACACTGAGGAGCTGACCAATGGCGGCTTCGAGGCCGACGGCGATGGCCTGCCCGACGGCTGGACGCAGGACCCGGATGCTAACACCTACGTCACGCCCACCCTCGTGACCGACGGCGCCTACAGCGGGGCCCGCCTCTTCCGCCTGACCATGACCGGCGTCCCCCTCTCCGGCAACCTCTTCGCTTTCCACCAGGAGGTTACCGCCAAGGCCGGTGGTTCCTACATCCTGACTGCCCACGTCCGCTGCTCCCCGGAGTTCGCCCGCACTGCCTCAGCCACCGTACACCTGACCGTGCGACGGAACGGCTCCTGGTACAAATCCCGTGCCGCCTATCTGAAGGCCTGCTACTCCGATAACCTCAACTTCCGCCATGGCACTGACATCTGGCAGCCCGCTCAGCCCGTTGTCTTCACCCTGCCCAATGACGGCGCCAGCTACACCCTGCAGGTCAGCCTGCTTTTCAAGCCTTTCGTCACTGGCATCGCCCCTCAGGGATACGTGGACTTCGACGCCGTGCGGCTGCTGCGGTTGCCCCTCACCCGGGTGGCCCTCCAGGTCCGCACCTCCCAGGACGGCCAGAACTGGAGCGACTGGAGCCCGGCCCGCTACCTGCACCTTATTGACCCCGACACCGCCTTCCTCCTGGACCCCGACTTCGCCGATGAGGGGCTCGATCTGCCCAATGTGGATCCCCGACCCCGCTTCTTCCTCCCTGCCCGCCAGGGCCATCCTTACCTGCAGCTGCGCCTGACGTTGAGCACTGACGACCCAAACCACACCCCCGTGGTGAGCGCCCTGCGCTTTGACTACGCCCAGGGCTTCCCCTTCCTCCCACCCTGGGACGACGCGACGGACAGCGTCGTCAGCCTGCACCCCTTCCACCCCAGCTTCGACGCCCCGGCGGGACGCCACGGCTTCGTGCAGGCTCAGGGCGACCGGCTCGTCTTCGCCGATGGCACGCCGGCCCGCTTCTGGGGTGCCGCCTACGACGTGCGCTATTGCTGGCCCGAGGAGCAGGAGACCATCGCCGCCCGCCTGGCAAAATTGGGCTTCAACCTGGTGAAGCTGACGGCGGTAGACGGCGCCTGGTGGAACCACGGCCAGAACGGCTGCCTGGATAGTTTCGTCGCCGCCCTGCGGGAGCGAGGCGTCTACAGCTACCTGCAACTGGCCTGTTGGGCGGCCATCACCGCCATGCGCAGCTCCGACGAGGCGCGGACCTTCTACACCGAACGCTATGGCACCTTCCCCGAGCTGCAGACCTTCCTGGATATGGGCTACGACGCTGGTGAGAAGGCCTGGCAGCTCTCCCTCTTCGCCGGCGACCCCGACCTGACCGCCTTCTTCCAGAATTATGTGACCGATGTGCTGACCCACGTTAACCCCCACACTGGCCTGGCCTACAAGGACGACCCCGCCATCGCCCTGGTGGAGTTGGTGAATGAGAACTACCTCACCCGGCGCTGGGCCAGCGGCGTCATGCCCCTGGGCTCCCTGCCCGACCACTACGAAGCCCTCTTCGACCAGGGCTGGCACGACTGGCTGCGGGCCCACTACGCCACATTCGCCGAACTCAAGGCCGCCTGGGACGACGGCACCGGCACAGGCCTCTTGCCCGAGGAGACCGACTTCGACCTCGTCCAGCGATTGCCCGATCGCCTGGGCTGGCCCCTCACCGATTTCAGCCGCAGCCGCATCCGCGACCTGGCCCAATTCTACGCCGAAAGGGAGCGGGCTTTCTACGAGGAGATGGCTCAATTCGTGCACGAATTGGGCGTGCAGGTGCCCGTCATTGCCAGCCAGCACCCCACCCTCCTCACCGAGGAGTGGCTGGCCCTCTCCCCGGCGGTGGACGTCCACGACATCCACCGCTACTTCGACCATCCCCGCGATTACGGGCCGGCAGGCTACAACGTCATCCGCAACCTGGACCCTTTCCTCCCCGTGTGGGCCTGGCACATCTTCCCCTACCTGGGCTCCGCCCGCCTGGCCGGCAAGCCAACCAGCCTGAGCGAGACCAACTGGGCCCTCAACAATCCCCACCAGTACCTCCTCATCCCCGGCCTGGTGGGCTACGCCTCCTACGCCGGGATTGACAACGTCGTCCTCTTCTCCTACATTCACTCCGGCGCCCCGCCTCAGGAGCCGTGGGAGCAGACATATCTCGTGTCCTCCGTCTTCCGCTACCACAGCAATCCCCTGCTCCTTACAGCCACCGCCCTGGCTTCCGTGGCTTTCCGTCGCGGCGACGTGAGCCCTGCCGCCTCAGCCACCGAAATCCACTACTCGGCCCAGGGCGTCCGTGACCGCTTCTACGACCACTTCTGCGCCTCTTATCCCAACCTCTTCCTGGAAAGCGGCCATGTGGCCCTGAAGGAGGCGACCCTCACCCAAGGCTTCCGCAAGCGTTACGCCCAGCCCGATCCCACCCAAGAACTCGCCGACGGCGCCGCCAACGCTCCCAACGACACCTACGTGAGCGACACGGGGGAGCTGGCCTACAGCCTGGGCCGGCGCCATTTCGCACTGGATACCCCCTTCACGCAGGCTGTCGCCGGCCGCCTGGCGGGGGAGGCCATCGCTCTAAGTGACCTGGTGGTGGAGGGAACCTGGCCCGAATACGCCGGGGTGATGGTCACCAGCCTGACCGACCAGCCATTGAGAAGGACCCGCTCCGCTCTGATATGGACCGGAGGGCGGGTGGTCAACACTGGCATGTGGGCCAATGAGGAGAACACAGTGCCCCAGGATTGGGGCGGCGAGCCGATACTTGCGGAGGCCGTTGCCGTGACGATCACGCTTCAGACGGAGATGCCTTTCGTGAGGGTGTATGCGCTGGATGAGCGAGGGCGGCGAAGGATGGAGGTGCCGGTGCGGGAGGGGGCCGGAGCCATCACTTTCGCCCTCGGGGGGGAATACGGGACGCTCTGGTACGAGCTGGCGACGGGGACGAAGGTATACCTCCCATTTGTTTGCCGCTCTTCACCGGAGAAATAGGCGTGAGAGCGGCTATCTGAGCTGAGGAGGAATCCTTGAGCTGGTAAAGGTTTAAAGCAGGTGAGGAAATTCGAGGGGAAAATAGGGCGATTTACTTTTCAGCGGCGATGGTGTAAAATAAAGTGGTTACACATTGATTTAAATCCAAGGCACATTGGGGGTTCAGATAATTGTGCAACTGCTTTAACATCCCTGGAGGCAGCGTATGTCCATCGTACTCGCTCGGCTGCGGAACCCATTGACGTCGATCATCTTTGTCTACCTGGTCATGGGCACCCTTTATGCCCTTTTCACCCCCCTTTGGCAGGCTCCTGACGAACCCGCTCATTATAACTACATCAAATATCTGGCCGAAAACCGCCGCTTGCCTGTCCTCAGGATGGGGGACTACCCTCACGAGTATCTTGAGGAGATAAAAGCTGCCAAGTTTCCCTCAGAGATGAGCATAACCCCCATCCGCTACGAATTTCACCAGCCACCGCTGTATTACTTCCTAGCAACGCCCATCTACCTTCTCTTCGATGGTGAGTTGCTGCCTTTGCGAATCCTCTCCGTCATCCTGGGCTCTGCCCTCCTCTATGTGGCCTATAGCATCGTTAGGGAGATCTTCCCCGATAAGGGACTGGCCTTGGGGACAGCGGCTTTCGTAGCTTTCGTTCCCATGCACGTGGCTATCACCGCCGCGGTGAACAACGATGCATTGGCAGAGCTGATCCTCGCTTCTGTCCTGTGGATGCTGGTGAGGTACATCAGAGGGGATAAAAAGCGGTTGATCTGGTTGGGTCTATTGATGGGATTGGGCTTGCTGACTAAGATCACGGCCTACATCGCTATCCCTTTGGCCCTTTCAGCGGTGGCTATCGCCTGCTGGCCGCTTAGGTGCTGGGATGTTAAGATGCTGAGATGTCTCCTGCTGCCTTTCTCTTGCTCCCTGCTGCTTGCCTTCCCCTGGTTCGTTCGCAACGCTCTGGTCTACGGTGATCTCGATCTGCTGGGTCTTAAACGCCACGACGCCATCGTGGTCGGCCAGCCTCGTACATCGGAGTGGCTGGCCCGGTATGGAGCGAGTGGGGTGGCGAGGAGATTGCTCCTCACCACCTTCCGCAGCTTCTGGGCCCAGTTCGGATGGATGGGTGTGTTGGTGGATGAGCGGATCTACTTAGCGCTGGCACTCCTCTGTGCCCTTGTAGGATTGGGGTTCCTGCTCTTCGTCGCTAAAGTTCTGCGGCGCCGTAGGCTGACAGCTTTCCAAGCTCGCGCCTTAGGGCTTTTGGCCCTTTCCGCTCTCTTTACCCTGCTTTCTTACCTCTGGTACAATGTTAAATTCATTCAGCATCAGGGGCGCTATCTCTTCCCAGCCCTTGTGCCTATAGGGCTGGCCTTCTCCCTGGGCCTGCAGGAGATTTTGGATCGAGGGAAACTTGCGGCCTCTCTGCTATCGGCGATGGCCCTCCTCCTAACCATCCAAGGGTTGCTAAAAGGCGATTTGAGCTACAACCTGGTTCTGGTGGGCGGGGCGGCCTTAGCCTTTTGGATCGAAGCATTTTGGCCTAAACGGCACAGACTTCTCTTCTTTGCTCTGCCTTTCTTTGGATTATGCGCCTTGGATGCGATCTGCCTCTTCAAATTCATCATCCCTGCTTTGGCACCTTAACCTTTGTGGAGGAGTGAGATGGGATTTCTCAAGAGGATGGCTTCCCTGCTACCAACGGGTGAGGCGGAGGCTGATGTGCTCTGGGTTTACGTTCGCTGTGACAGATGCGGCGAGAAGATCAAAAGCCGCATAGATCTGCGCCATGACCTGACCCCTCGCTATGCTGAGGGTACCTATTTCCTGCGCAAAGTCCTCATCGGCAGTGGAAGGTGCTTCCAGCCCATTGAAGTGAGAATGACCTTCGATGCCCATCGCCATGTCATATCGCGGGAGATCACCGGCGGCCAGTTCATTACCAGAGAAGAATACGAGGCCAATCAAGCCCCCTAGAAGGATTAAGGCGGATGGGGCAGGCCAGAGATCTGTGCTGTTAGGGCCTCTTCTGCAGCGTTTTTAACCGGCCAAGCGAGGCTTGCAGAGGAGCTCCACAATCCTCATGTCAAAGAAGTTCTGGGTATGGGCTGGCCTCAGCACTACCGCCGTATCGGCGCCGCTGCTTGTGCCTGCAATGGCCAGGACCATTTCGTCGGTTCTTACTAGACCGGCGTCGGCTGCCATAAGGGCCATCTCGCAGACCACCTTCATCCCCTCGCCAAAGATGCGCAGCGTGTAGGCCACGATCTCCTCCAGCTCATAGGTGCCCAACTTCTTACGTACGGCCCGCCCTATCCCTCCGAAGGCGTGAAGGCAGGTTAAGATGTGGGCCCCAGCGGCCTCGATGGCCTCCCTGTTCTCCTCGGTCAACTCCTGGAAATCGGGCCTTCTGAAGCCGGTGGAGTGGGTGACTACGATCACATTGTAGCCCTTGAAGAGCTCAGCCGCCCGGACCCCCGTTTCGCCGGTGGTGCTGGCCACAAGGATGGTCTTGATCCCCAACTCCTCCGCCCGCCTCCTAGCGATCTCCAGGGTCCGCTCGGTGTTCTCTGGCCCTGGGTTTTCGAAATATATGCTGGTGACAGCGATTTCGGGCATTTTAACCTCCTTTGATCCTCGGCCTTGCGGCGGTGAAGCATCATCTTGCCTTACCAGATGATAAGGCCCTTGGAGGGAAAGGAAGATGAGGAAACCGTTTCTACCGTTGATCATTGTGCTGGCTTTAGCCGGCTGTCTGCCCTTTCCTACGCCGACGGCTGTCCCTTCGTCCGCTCCCTCGCCCACTTTGGCCTCACCTACTCCATTCTGGGCCAATCTAGCGATCCAAGGAGCAGCCATGATCCCTAAGGCCAGGGGCGATGTCTACACGCTGGACGATCCTACCTATTACTTTATCGAACTGACGATCGATAGGGAAAGTTTGACCCTGACCGGAAGCGAGCGAATCCTTTACACCAACAACGAAGGGGTGGCCTTGAGAGAGCTTTACCTTCGCCTCTTCCCTAACACACCTGCCTATGGGGGCGCAACGGAGATAAGCCGCCTGACCATTGATGGCAAGGAAGCGGAGGTCATCTATGAACTGGAAGGTTCAGCCGTGAAAATACCCTTGACCGAGCCACTGGAGCCGGATAGGAGGTTGGAGATCGCTGTTGAATTCAGCGTAAGGATACCTCAAGGCATCGAGCATGGCTATGGGCAATTCTGCTACGCTGAGGGAGTACTAGCTCTGCCCAACTTCTATCCCCTGGTGCCCGTCTATGACGACGAGGGCTGGAATGTGGAGTTAGCCCCCGAATACGGCGACGCCCTCTACAGCGATACTTCCCTCTACCTGGTATCCATCACCGCTCCCAAAGGGATGGTGGTGGTAACCTCCGGCTCCACTGTGAAAAGGGCGGATAACCCGGACGGCACGGTGACCTGGACCTGCGTAAGCGGCCCCATGCGGGATTTCAACATTGTGATGAGCGACGAGTATGAGGTGGTGAGCACTTCTGTGGGCGAGACCACCGTTAACTCTTATTACCTGCCTGATGACGAAGGGGGTGGACAGGCTGCCCTTCGGTATGCCAGCGATGCCCTGGGGGTTTACAGCAACCGCTTTGGGCTTTACCCCTTCGCCGAGCTGGATGTGGTAGAGACCCCTACCACCGCCGGGGGCATCGAATATCCAGGCTTGATTGCGGTGGCCAGCAGGCTTTATGATCAAAGAGGCGGTTTTTTCGAGCTAGCCACCGCCCATGAGGTGGCGCACCAATGGTGGTATAGCCTGGTGGGTAATGACCAGGTTGACGAACCATGGTTGGACGAGTCCTTGGCTAACTATTCGGCCTTCATCTATTTCCAGGATATCCACGGAGCGGATGCAGCAGCCGAGGTATTCGAGCGCTGCTTCGAATCCCCTTACCGCCAGGTGCTCGAGGAGGGAAGGGATGCGCCGGTGGCTCAGCCTGTGGCCGCTTTCTCCCCCGAGGATTACGGTCCTATCGTTTACGGAAAGGGTCCCCTCTTCTTCCACGCCCTGCGCCAGGAAGTGGGGGATGTGACCTTCTTCGAGATACTCAAAGAGTATCTGCGCAAGTACAAATATGCCATCGCCACCTCAGAGGGGCTCTTGAGGGTGGCCGAAGAGGTATCGGGGAGGGACCTGGGCGAGCTTTACCGCCGCTGGATTTTAAGCGCCGAGGGCGAGAGGTGATGAACGCTGGGGTCGTTTGGGAGAGCGCTTGTCGATTTGGATAGCGCATCAACCCAATCTGGCTAACGCCTCCTCCAGCTCTCCGAAGCTGCTAATGACCGCGTCGGCTTCGTCCGCACCGTCGAAACGGTGGCTGACAGCTGTAAACAGGATGGCCTTCATGCCCACCCCCTTAGCCCCACGGATGTCCGTTTCGGGCAGATCTCCCACATGGACAGCATGTTTGGGCTCCACCCCTAAGGAACGCAGCGTGCTCAAGAAGGCCTCGGGGTGGGGCTTAGTACAGCCCAGCTCGTCCGAGAAGGTCAGGTGATCGAAGAGCGGGAGGATTTCATCGGCCCGCATGACCTCGCGCATCACCCTTCCGGGAGTGAAGCCTGTGTCGGAGATAAGGCCCAGCAGGTAACCACGGCGGCGGAGGGAGCGAAGGGTCTCCTCAGCACCCTCCACTAATCGAGGAGGGGCCCTGAGAATGGCATTCTCGAAATCGGCTACCAACCTCTCCATCATCTCAGCGGAAGGCTCGATCCTCAGCCGCTTCAGAATGAGCTCCACCCCTTCCGAGGGCACAAAGACCCTTTGTGCCCTCCAGGTTTCCATAAAGAGGGTTATGGCGCAGGCATAGGCCTCCTCCAGTTCATCCTGCTCCCTCGGCTGGTCCAGGTGGTTCAGCATCTCTCCTAAAAGTTTCAGCCGTACCCGTTTAGTATTAGCTTCCCGATAGAGCGTGCCCCAAAAGTCGAAGGTGACGGCCTTGATCATCGCCCTCGCCTCGATCCTCCTCATCCAGCGCTTCTTTGTCGTGAACTCAGTAGGCCTTAGCGAAAACGGCGATCTCCTCCGCTTCCCTCCCGCAGTAGATGCATCTTCCCTTCTCATCCGGCTGGTTGAAGGGGATGCAGCGGATGGTAGCTTTGGTTTCCTCCTTAATCGCCTCCTCGCAGGCTGCGTCGCCGCACCAGTAGGCGTTTACAAATCCACCCTGGCCTTCGAAGATGGCCTTGAACTCGTCGTAGCTCTCCACTGTAAAGGTGTTCTCCTCCCTGAACCGTAAGGCGCGTCGATAGAGACTGGTCTGGATGTCCTCCAGCAAGGCTGGGATCTCCTCGGGGAGGGCTTCTCTCGGCACAGCCTTCCTCTCGCCGGTGTCCCTTCTGGCTAACACCGCCTGGCCCTCCTTCACCTCCCTGGGCCCGATCTCCATCCTGAGGGGCACCCCTTTCATCTCCCAGTGATTGAACTTCCAGCCGGGGGTATACTCCTCGCGGTCATCGATGTGGCAGCGGAGGTTGCTTAAGCCTGCCGCTATCTTCTTCGCCTCTGCAAGCACCGTCCCCCGTTCCTCCTCACCATGCCAGATAGGTACCACCACCACTTGGATGGGGGCTAGTTTAGGCGGTAGAATCAATCCCTGGTCGTCGCCGTGGGCCATGACGATAGCTCCCACCATACGGGTGCTTACCCCCCAGCTGGTCGTCCAGCAGTACTGGAGCTCGTTGTTTCGATCCAGGTATTTGATGTCGAAAGCCTTAGCGAAGTTCTGGCCGAGGAAATGAGAGGTGCCAGCCTGGAGGGCCTTTCTATCTCCCATCATGGCCTCGATGGTGTAGCTGGTCACAGCACCAGCGAACTTCTCCGACTCGCTCTTCCGTCCGGCGATGACGGGGATGGCGGCATCGTTCTGGGCGAAGTCCACATAGATATCCAGCATACGCAGGGCCTCCTCCTGGGCTTCCTCAGCTGTAGCATGGGCCGTATGGCCCTCCTGCCAGAGGAACTCGGTGGTTCGCAGGAAGAGCCTGGTGCGCATCTCCCAACGCACCACGTTACACCATTGGTTAATGAGGATGGGGAGGTCCCGGTAGGAACGCACCCATTTAGCATACATGTAGCCGATCACTGTCTCCGAGGTGGGGCGCACCACCAGAGGCTCTTCCAGCTTCTTCCCTCCACCATGGGTGACCACAGCCAGCTCTGGGGAGAAGCCCTTCACATGTTCGGCTTCTTTTTCCAAAAAGCTCATAGGGATGAACAGAGGGAAGTAGGCGTTAACGTGCCCGGTGGCTTTGAAGCGGCGATCCAGAGCCTCTCGGATGTTCTCCCAGAGGGCATATCCGTAAGGCCTGATGACCATACAGCCCTTGACCGGGGCATAATCGGCGAGCTCTGCCATCTGGACGACATCGGTATACCAACGGGAATAGTCCTCACTTTTAGGGGTGATCTTCCTAACCATACTCTCCTCCTCACGCGTGAAACTAAAAGCACCTCGCCTCTAAGGACGAGGTGCTTCCTTACCCCGTGGTACCACCTTAGTTGGCTTCACAGAAGCCCGCTCGGCCGGCACAGCTCTTGTGCCGTTCCCTGATAACGGAGGGCTCCGGCCAGGCTTAGCGGCTCTCGCAGAGGATGCGACAGCCTTTTCGCCGGCGGCTCCTGGGTGGGTTCGGGGCGAAATCGCTCGTCTTATGAGCGATTTCGCCAGGTGAGGCTCAGATGCCGGCTCTCACCTCCCCGGCTCTCTGTGATCATCGCCTCACCGCCTACTGCTCCCAATCGACGCCTTTCGCAAAAAGATAGCATAGATCAGGCGATTTGTCAAATCACTCCATCTTGCTTGACATCCAAAACGTTTTGGTATATAATATGTTCCGAAACGATTTGGATTCCCAGCGAGGAGGCAGCCAGTGCCTGTTACCCTCAAGGATATCGCCAAAAGGGTCGGCTATTCGGTTACCACCGTCTCCCGTGCTTTGGCTGGCTACGAGGATGTGGCTGAGGATACCCGCCGTAAGATCATCATGGCGGCCAGGGAGATGGGCTATTACCCCGATTTCACCGCCAGGAGCCTGCGCCGGCGGAGGACGGATACCGTAGGCTTTGTGATCCCCGTTGCTGAACACTACCTATCGGACCCTTTCTTCTTGGAGCTTTTGGCCGGCATAGGGGATGGAGCAGTCGAACAGGGGTTCGACCTCCTCATCTCCACCTGCAAACCCCTGGGTTCCGAGGAGAGGGAGGTCTACAGGAGGATGGTCAGGGGGAGGAGGGTGGATGGCATAGTTGTAGCCCGCACCAGGCGCGAGGATCAGCGCATCTCCTACCTGGTGGGAGAGGGCTTCCCCACGGTGGCCTTTGGACGCACCACCTTGGATATGGATTTCCCCTACATAGATGTAGACGGCGAGGATGGCGTCCGCCAGGCGATGGAGCACCTCATAAACCTCGGACACCGTCGCATCGCTTTCATCTCCCCCCCTTCCTACCTCATGTTTGCTGAGCACCGTTTGATTGGCTACAAGCGGGCCCTGGAGAAACATGGCCTAGATTTCGACCCCTCCCTCGTTGTAGAGGGCGAACTCACCCAATCGAGTGGCTATCGAAGGATGAACCAGCTCCTCGACCTAGATGATCCACCCACTGCCGTTGTCTGTGGCAACGACTTGATGGCTCTTGGGGCCATCAGTGCATCTCAGGAGAGAGGGCTGAAGGTGGGTCGAGATGTAGCCATCGTAGGTTTCGATGATATCCCCCTGGCCGAACATTCCCATCCCCCTTTGACCACAGTTCACCAGCCTATCTACGAGATAGGAAAGAGGCTTTCGCACATGTTGGTTCAGATAATCCAAGGGCAAGGCTTAGCGGAAACCCACACCATTGTGCAGCCGAAGTTGGTAGTTAGAGAATCATGTGGGTATACGGAAAGGAGGTGATACCATCGGATTTTCCCTCAATGGTGGATTTGGCGCATCGGAAAGCGCCGCTAAACCCCAGATCTAAGGAGGAGATAAAATGAAGAGGCTGGCGTTATTTGCGACGATAGTCATATTGACCGCTGTGGTGGCTTCTTGCGCCCCGCCGACCCCCAAGGTAGTAGAGAAGGTGGTCAAGGAGACGGTGGTGGTCACCAAGGTGGTGGAAAAGCCGGTTGAGGTGACCAAAGTTGTCGAGAAGATCGTCGAGGTCACGCCCGTGCCCGTGGACTACGGCAAGGTCGGCTTCATCTCCACCCAGTGCGTCCCGGTGGAGGAGGCGGAGAAGATGCGAGGCGTCATCCTGGCCGACTTCCCCGGCGCCCCGGAGTTCATCCCCGCCGACTATGCCACCTTCGAGGACACGGTGCTCGCCGAGGTGAAGGCGGGCAAGGGCAAGATAAGCGTGATCGGCGCCCTGCACGGCCAGTTCCCAACCCTGCTGGCTGCCGGCGCTTTGCAGGACCTCTCCCACCTGGTGGACATGGCGAAGGAGCGGGGCATCCCCGATGCCTTCATCGAGCTCGGCAAGCTGGGCACCGACAAACAGTACTTCATCCCCTGGATGCAGGCCACCTACATCTGCGCCGCCAATAAGAAGGCCCTGGAGTACCTGCCTGAAGGGGCCGATCCCGAGGCCCTGACCTGGGAGCAGTACCGCGACTGGGCCAAGAACATCTACGAGGCCACCGGCGAGAAGAAGGCTGGCTTCCCCGTCGCCGGATTACTACACCGCTTCCTGGAGGGCTACATCTATCCGTCTTATACCGGCGGGATGGTGACCACCTTCAAGAGCCCCGAGGCGGTGGAGATGTGGGAGTTCGTCAAGGACCTGTGGAAATACGTCCACCCAGAGTCGATGACCTATGAGTTCATGCAGGAGCCCCTGCTGGCCGAGGAGGTCTGGGTGGCCTGGGACCACACCGCCCGCCTCATCGTCGCCTTCAAGGAGCGGCCTGATGACTTCGTGGCCCTGCCGGCGCCCTCCGGCCCCAAGGGGAAGGGCTTCATGCCGGTCGTGGTCGGCTTGGCCATGCCGGTGACCGCCCCCAACCAGAAGGGGGGCGAGGCGCTCATCGAATACCTGACCAGGCCTGAAATCCAGATCACCACCTTGCGGGAGGTCGGCTTCTTCCCCATGATCAAAGTGGATTACCCAGGCTACGTGGCCAAGGGCATCAGGCTTCAGGGTGAGGCCGTGTCCAAGCAGGCGGCCGCCGCCGACGCCATCCCTGCCATGCTGCCGGTGGGCCTGGGCCCGCGCTCGGGTGAGATCAACAAGATCTACCGCGATGCCTTCACCCGCATCGTCATTGATGGCGAGGATATCGAGACGGTGCTTGCGGAGGAGGCTGAGAAGCTGCAGACGTTGCTGAACGAGACGGGCGCTCCCTGCTGGCCGCCCGACCCGCCCAGCGTAGGCCCCTGCCAAGTGAAGTAGAAGGCCTCGCGCCTCAAGGGGGGAGGCCTTTTGGCCTCCTCCCTTTCTTAGGAAGGGGAGATGACCATGAGGTGGAAGCGGTTTAATTGGGAGCCTTACCTGCTGTTGTTGCCCTCCACCCTTTACCTGATCCTTTTCTTCGCCTGGCCTATGTTCCAGGCCTTCAGGCTGGCCTTTCAGGCGGACGATGGGCATCTGACATTGGCCTACATGCAGCGCATGTTCAACGACGTGATGTTCTCAAAGGCGCTTCGTAACACCGTCCTGTTGATCACAGCTATCGTGCCCATCCAATTCATCCTGGCGCTGATTATGGCCCTCCTGATGATGGAACGTCTGCGAGGTTCTGATATCCTTGTCTATATTTACTCCATCCCCCTAGCCATTTCGGACCTGGCAGCCGGCATCATTTGGTTCTCCATCTTCACCGAGCGGGGTTACCTCAACTCCCTGCTGCATGGCTTGGGTATCCTGGGCAAGCCTTTCCTCTTCCTGAACTATCAGACCAACTGGCCCTTCGTGGCTATCGTCCTGGCCGAGGTGTGGCGGGCCACCTCCATAGTCTTTGTCATCCTGGTAGCCGGGCTGCAATCCATCCCTCGGGATTACATCGAGGCCGCTCAGATATTAGGGGCCAACTGGTTCCAGAGGGTGTGGCGGGTGACCCTGCCGCTCCTGCGCCCCAGCATCCAGACGGCGCTGATCCTGCGAACCATCCTGGCCGTCCAGGTCTTCGCCGTGGTGCGGGCTCTTGTTGGTCGGGGGATGACGGTTCTGGCAAATGAGGCCTACCTCTGGTATAGTGAGTACCGTAGCCCCCACCTGGCTGCGACTTATGCCATGTTTATCCTGACCATCTCCCTGGCCACCGCCTTCATCTATCTGCGGGCGCTGCGGGTCAAGGAGGAAATAAGGCTATGATGAGAAGAAGGATCGGACGGGGACTGATATATCTGCTGGCCATCATGATCGCGCTGTGGATACTCATCCCCATCTACCTCATCACCATAACTGCTTTCAGCCCTAAGGATGTGATCTATAGCTGGCCAAAAGCGTTGTTTCCCCGGGTTATCTCGCTGGAAACGATTCTCTTCTTCATTAATGCCCAGTATGTGCTGGACTCGTTGAAAAACAGCGTCATCGTGGCCCTGCTGAGCCTGGCCTTAGCTTTGGTGATAGGGGCGCCGGCCGGCTATGGCCTGGCCCGCCACATCTTTCCGGGCAAGGACGTCTTCCGCCTCACGATCCTTTCCACCCGCGCTTTCCCCATCGTCATCCTTTCCATCCCCTTGGCGGTTACCTTCATGCAATGGGGCCTATATGATTCCCTGATCAGCGTGGCCCTGCTTCATGTGGCGATGGCTCTCCCCACCACCATCCTGGTCACCAGCAGCGTATTCATAGGGGTCTCCAAGGAGCTGGAGGAAGCGGCCATGGTCTTCGGCTGCAATCGCCTGCAGGCATTTGTCCGGGTGGCGTTGCCGTTGGCACTGCCGGGCCTGGCCGCATCGGCCATCTTCACCTTCGTCCTCTCGTGGAACGAGGTTTTCGCCGCTACCATTTTAACCCTTTACAACCGCACGCTGCCCGCTCGACTGTTCATTCAGCTCCAGGCCTCGCCTCTCCCCTTCCGCTTCGCCGGAGGCTTTTTCATCCTTATTCCTGCGATCACATTTATGTTTTTCATCCGCCGCTATCTGTTTAGCCTGTGGGGGATAACGCTTAGGTAATCCGCAAGACCTCCGAGGTCTGGTGAAACTTAAGAGAGGTGGCCATGGCTGAGATACGAGTGGAAAACGTGCGCAAAACCTTCGGCAAAGTCAAGGCCGTATGGGACGTTGACCTCACCGTGCACGACCGGGAGTTCACCGTGCTCCTGGGCCCCAGCGGCTGCGGCAAGACAACGCTATTGCGTTGCATCGCCGGGTTGGAGCAGGTGGATCAAGGGCGCATCTATATCGGCGGGCAGGATGTGACCGACCTCCCGCCGAGAAAAAGGCAGATCGCCATGGTCTTCCAAAGCTATGCCGTCTTTCCCCACATGACGGTCTTTGAGAACATCGCCTTTGGGCTGCGCATGCAACATAAGCCCGCGGATGAGATTAAAAGGCGGGTCCAATCTGCCGCTGAACTTCTCCATATCGAGGAGCTGCTGGAGCGCTATCCGGCTCAACTCAGCGGCGGCCAACGGCAGCGGGTAGCCGTGGCCCGCGCCATCGCCGTGGAGCCGCGGGTATTGCTGCTGGACGAGCCCCTCAGCAACCTGGATGCCCTGCTCCGGCTGGAGATGAGGGCGGAGCTCAAACGCCTGCTGGAAGAGATCGAAGCCACCACCCTCTACGTCACCCACGACCAGGTGGAGGCCCTCAGCCTGGGCGACCGCATCGCCGTGATGCGGGATGGTCAGATCCTCCAGTACGACACCCCCCTGAACGTGTACGACAAACCCGCCAATCTCTTCATCGGCGGGTTCATCGGCAATCCCCCGATGAACTTCCTGGAGGGGGAGATTCGGGCAGAGGATGATCGAGTGGTGGTGCGGACGAGCGGCGGCGACATTTACCCACCTCCCAAGGCCCAGGCAATGCTTCGCCAGTTGAAAGAGTCAGAGGTGCTGGTGGGCATCCGGGCCGAGAACATCGAAACGCTCCATGCCCCGGCCGAGGACACGCTACAGGCCGAGGTGCTCGTCGTCGAACCCCTGGGTTCTCACAACTTGATAACCATGCAGTTGGGACCCGAACAGATCAAAGTGAACACCGATGCCGATTTCAAGGCCCAGCCAGGCCAAACCCTCTGGTTGCGCCTGAACGCTGACAAAATCTGCTGGATAGAAAAGTCCAGCGGCCGGGCGATGTATCCCGATTAAACCGGATGCATTTCAAGTGAGCTGCTATTTTCCGCATCTTCACACTGGCGATCGGGAGATTGACCGCGCATTTCGAATCGCCATTGGCAATCTGGTCGGTAATATCGTTCCTCATAAATCCGGCCTGCTGGATCGCCCCAAGCCTGTGGTCATGGCCGGTCTGGATTACGGCAGACCCTGGACCCGGGATGCAGCTATCAATGCGTGGAACGGAGCAGGGCTACTTTTCCCGGACGTCACACATAACACGTTGTTGTCAACGCTGGAGAGAACAGACGCCATCGTGCGAATCGCCGGCCAATACTGGGATGCCATTATTTGGGCCATAGGCGCTTGGTGGCAGTATCTTTATAGTGGCGATAGGGATTTCCTTGCCTTAGCACTGGAGGCGACTTGCCATTCTCTGGCTCATCTGGAATCCACCGAATTCGATGCTTCGGTAAACCTATTTCGCGGTCCAGCCGTCTGTGGCGATGGGGTTGCCGCATACCCGGATGTTTACGCTCGAACGGGCGGCTCCAGCGAGATCCTCGATTGGCCCAGGTTCAACCCTCAGGCCGTATCTAAACCCGGATACGGGATCCCGATGCATGCGCTCTCCACCAACTGCGTGTATTACTACGCTTACGTGGTGGCAGAGCGCATGGCTTCTGAATTGGGCATGCCCCCGGACCCAACGTGGGCGGCGAAAGCGGAAGCCCTGAAGGAGGCCATTAACCGATACTTCTGGCAGCCAGATGTGGGATACTATCGCTATCTGGTTGACCCATTCGGTGGCTGCGACCATCAGGAGGGATTGGGACATTCCTTCGCGCTCTTGTTTGGCATTGCCGACGCGGAACAGGCTGAGGCAATCTTTCGCCACCAGTACATCGCACCAGCGGGCATCCCCTGCCTCTGGCCCACATTTGCCCGCTACGAAAGCGCAGACGGCATGAGCTTCGGACGGCATAGTGGCACGGTTTGGCCCCATGTTCAGGGCTTCTGGGCGCATGCAGCCGCTTTGTACGGTAAAGTTGATCTCTTTGAGCACGAGCTGAGGAAGCTTGCCCATCATGCCTGCCGTGACCTCCAGTTCGCGGAAATCTACCATCCGATTTCCGGCGAAATATATGGTGGAATGCAGGAATCGGATCAAGGTATCCGAGAATGGAAGTCCTGCTCTTGGCAAAGCTGGAGCGCCACAGGCTTTATGCGCATGATTTTCATGGGATTGGTGGGCATGACTTTTGAGCCGAATGGAATCCGTTTCAAGCCCCTCTTGCCCGAAGGATTCAAATGCGTGCGCTTAAGCCGTTTGCCTTATCGTGGGATGTCTGTGGATATTCAAATCGAAGGTCCTGGCAACCAGATCGCCGAGTTCCGGATCAACGGGCGCTCTGTATATCCCCCTATCTTATCGGCCACAGGATCCGGGGAACAGAGAATCACGATCAAAATGATGCCCTCATGGTAGAAGTGCAATCCGTTGAGGAGGACCCTTTTGCATCGCATCCGCTTCACTGAAGACAAGATCGCCCGCCGCCTGGAATCGGTTGAAACGCTGGTCTACCGGCGGCGCTTGCCCCTACCACCCTTCCGCTTCCACGCCGGCGATGAACCCCTGGTTGCCCCGGATGTGGACGACGGCGGCTGGCCAATCATAGAACCCGGCACCTGCTGGGGTGAACGGGGCCAGAGCTTCACCCTGCGCACCACTTTCACCGTGCCCGCCGATTGGCAACCGCCCGTGGCGCTGCTTTTGCCCATCGGGGACGCCCACCAGTTTGTCCACCCCGAAGCATTGGCCTACATTGACGGTCAGGCCTATCAGGGCATCAATGCTCGCCACCAGGAAATCATGTTGCCGTCCCGCTGCTGCGATGGCGCCACACACCTCCTAGCCCTGCACGGCTGGGTAGGCACGGGAGATGCACCCCTCCTGATGGGCCAACCGGAAATCGTGCAGATTCACCAGCCCACCCGTGACTTCGTCGCCGCAGCTCGTGTGGCGCTGGGGGTGGCGGGGGAACTGGACGATTGTGACCCCGTCCGAATACGATTGCTAAACGCCCTGGACGAGGCATTTCGGCGGCTCGACCTGCGGGGACCCATCGGAGATAGCTTCTACGAGAGCATTACTGAGGCCCAGCGCATCCTGGATGAGGGCCTGACGGCGGCCGGGCCTCCCCTGGATGTGGACATCATTGCTGTGGGACACGCCCACATTGATGTGGCCTGGCTGTGGCCCGTCAGCCGGACCCGGCACAAGGCTGCCTGCACCTTCAGCAGCGTCCTGCGGCTGATGGAGCAGTTCCCTGAATTCCGCTTCGTTCAGAGCCAGCCTCAACTCTATCAATTTGTGGCCCAAGACCATCCGGACATCTTCCGGGAGATTCAGGCCCGGGTGGCGGAAGGCCGCTGGGAAGTCACCGGGGGGATGTGGGTTGAGGCCGATTGCAACCTAACTGGAGCCGAGTCGCTGGTCCGTCAGCTCCTGCTGGGGCGACGCTTCTTCCGCCAGCACTTCGGCGATGCGGAGACGCCCATCCTCTGGCTGCCTGATTCATTCGGCTTCCCCTGGACGCTCCCGCAGCTCATCAGGCAGGCCGGCCTCAAGTATTTCATGACCACCAAGCTGAGCTGGAACCAGTACAACCGCTTTCCCTACGACAGCTTCTGGTGGCAGGGGCTGGACGGCACGAAGGTCCTCGCCCACTTCATCACCACCCCCGATGTGGCCGGACACCGGTACAACACCTACAACGGTGATCTCTCCCCCCGGCTGGTCATCGGCACCTGGCGGAATTATCAGCAGAAGGAAACGCACAACGAACTACTCACCCTCTTCGGCTGGGGGGATGGGGGCGGCGGCCCGACCCGTGAGATGCTGGAGAACGGTCGGCGGCTGGCCAATCATCCCGGTGCGCCCCGTGTGCGCCCAGGCACCGCCGGGGGATTTTTCCAGAACCTCGAGGCACAGGCCGGTGAACGGCTGCCCGTATGGAACGGCGAGCTCTACCTGGAGCATCACCGGGGCACCTACACCAGCCAGGCCCGCATCAAGCGCGCCAATCGCAAGTGCGAGTTCCTGTTGCACGACGCCGAGTTCCTGGCCGCCTGGGCTGCCCTGGCGACCGACTACGAGTA
>CAYYKQ010000012.1:0-23644 GCA_964440965.1 uncultured Anaerolineae bacterium
CATCGCCTGGGGGGTAACCAACGCCGGCCCCGATGTCCAGGACCTCTACATCGAGAAGGTCAACCCCGATAACCCCCACCAGTACGAGTACAAGGGGAAATGGGAGGATATGGAGGTCATCGAGGAGGAGATCAAGGTCAAAGGGAGGGCGGAGCCGGAGAGGCTGGAGGTGCGCATCACCCGCCACGGCCCTATCATCAGCGAAGTGGTGGAGGGTTTAAAGCAACCCTTGGCCCTCCGCTGGACGGCCCTGGAGGGCATCCAGCTCCTCCGCAGCGTGCTGCTCCTGGACCGGGCCCGCAACTGGGAGGAGTTCCGGGAGGCCTTGAGGTACTGGGATGTCCCTTCCCAGAACTTCGTCTACGCCGATGTAGATGGGAACATCGGCTACCAGATGCCAGGGAGGATCCCCATCCGAGCTAAGGGGCAGGGATTGGTGCCCGTGCCCGGATGGACCGGGGAGTATGAGTGGGAAGGCTACATCCCCTTCGAGGAGCTTCCCAGCCTCTATAACCCGCCCACCCACTACATCGTCACCGCCAACAACAAGATCGTCCCCGATGACTACCCCTATTTTATCTCTTACGAGTGGAACGCCCCTTACAGAGCTCAGCGTATCGCCGAGCTGCTTGCGGCCAAAGATAAACTCTCCGTGGAGGACTTCGAGAGGATCCAGGCCGATGTCTACTCCATCCCCGGAGAGCGGTTCTGCCGGTATCTCCTGCGATTGAAGCCCCAAGGCTGGCTCCAGGAGAGGGCGATGAAGCAGTTGAGGGCTTGGGATTTCCGGAACGGGGCCGATAGCACCGGTGCGGCCATCTTCCAGGTCTTCTACCTCAAGCTGGTGGAGAACACCTTCGCCGACGAGCTCGGCGAGGAGCTCCTCAAGGATTACCTGGGAGCGAAGATGGGCGTCCTCCACCACATGGCCTTGGAGAGGATCATAGACGATGCGGACAACCCCTGGTTTGACGACGTCTCCACCCCTGAGAGGGAGACCAGGGACGAGATCGTGAGGAGAAGCTTCCAGGAAGCCCTGGATTTCCTGGGCAGGAGATTCGGCGACCATCCCGAGCAATGGGCCTGGGGGAGGTTGCACCAGGCCGCCTTCGAGCACCCCTTGGGCGTGGTGAAGCCGCTGCACCTGATATTCAACCGGGGCCCCTTCCCCTATGGGGGCTCAGGCTTCACCGTGAATGCCGCTTCCTTCGACTATGAGGAGCCCTTCGCGGTCAAGAGGATAGCCTCCTATCGTCAGATCGTGGATCTGAGCGATTTTGCCAACTCGCTCTCCATGCACACCACCGGCCAATCGGGCCAGCCTTTTCATAAACACTACGCCGACATGATCTCCTCCTGGCGGGCAGTGGAGTACCATCCCATGCTCTTCGACAGGGAGAGGATCGCTGCTGACAGAGAGGGGTTGTTGATTCTGATCCCCAAATAGGCGGGACCGTTCCCAAGGTGCCGATAGGAAGTTTTGGACTAACGGAGGGGGGGGATGATTGACAAAGCAAACGTGGTGGTTATCGGGGGCGGAGTCACCGGAACGAGCATCGCTTACCACTTGGCCAAGATGGGCGTCAATGAGGTAGTTATAGTGGAGAGGGATCTCTTAGCTTCCGGCTCCACCGCTCTGTCCGCAGGCGGGATCAGACAGCAGTTCTCCACCGAGGCTAACATCAGGATCATGCTGGAGAGCGTCAAGGTGTTCGAAAGGTTCCCCGAGGAATTCGACACCGACATAGATTTCCGCCAGTGGGGTTACCTGTTCCTGGCTACAACCGAGGAGGATTGGGAAGCCTTCCGGGAGAGCGCCTCCTTACAGAGGGACCTGGGAGTGCCCGTCAGGCTGCTCTCGCCGGAGGAGATAAAGGGGATCGCTCCCTATCTCTATCTCGACGATGTAATCGGGGGGACGTTCTGCCCCACCGATGGCTACGCCGACCCCTACAGCATAGCCATGGGCTTCGCCAAGAAGGCACGGGAATTGGGGGTGAGGATTTATGAGGAGACCGAGGTGGTCGATGTGAAGGTTAAAGGCGGCCGGGTAAAGGGCGTGGTGACCACCAAGGGGGAGATCTCCGTTTCGGTGGTGGTGAACGCCGCTGGGGCATGGGCGGCCCAGATAGGGAGGATGGTGGGGGTGGAGCTCCCCATCCTGCCCTACCGACGCCAGATATTCGTCACCGCCCCCTTCGCCGAGCTCCCCGAGCGCATACCCATGATCATCGATTTCGCCCCCAGCTTTTATTTCCGAAGGGAAGGGCCGGGCATCCTCATGGGCATGACCGACAAGGACGAACCCCCGAGCTTTAACACCAACGTGGACTGGGATTTCCTGACCAAGGTGGTGGAGAAGGCGGTGCATCGAGCTCCGGTACTGGAGAAGGCGAGGTTCATGAAAGGCTGGGGCGGACTCTACGCCATAACCCCCGACGACAACCCCATCATCGGCCCCATTCCAGGTGTGGAAGGATTCATCTGTGCGGCTGGGTTCAGCGGCCACGGGGTCATGCAATCCCCGGCCGTGGGGAGGCTCATCGCCGAGCTGATCACGGGCAGGGAAACCTTCGTTGATCTCAGTCCCTTCCGATTTGAGAGGTTCGCCGAGGGGAAATTGACCAAAGAGGCCAGGGTCATCTGAATGCAGGGATGCGACCGGATCACGCCCCTACATTTCACTGCGGCCCTCCAACGCCCGGATGAGGGTCATCTCATCGGCATACTCCAGATCACCGCCTATGGGCAGGCCACGCGCCAGACGGGTTACCTTCACCCCTAAGGGGGCGATCTGACGGTAGAGGTACATGGCTGTGGCTTCCCCCTCCAGGTTGGGATTGGTGGCCAGGATAACCTCGCGAACGGGGTTAGCCCGGAGGCGGGCCATGAGTTCGGGGATCTTGAGGTCCTCCGGCCCTATGCCATCCACCGGCGAAAGGACCCCATGGAGGACATGGTAGACCCCCCTATACTTCCCTGTGCGTTCAATGGCCATCACATCCAGGGGGTCTTCGACCACGCAGATAAGCGAATGGTCGCGCCCCTCATCTCGGCAGATGGGGCAGGGATCCTCTTCGGTGATGTTGAAGCAGATGGAGCAGAAGGTGGTGCGCTCCTTGAGCTCCTTAAGCGCCTTAGCCAGATCCAATGCCTGCTCCTTAGGGGCGCGCAGCAGGTAGAAGGTCAGGCGCGACGCCGTCTTCGGGCCGATGCCCGGCAGCTTGCTAAATTCCTCGATCAATCTGGTCACTGGCTCAGGGGTGGTTCGCATACCGCTCGCCTCGCATCAAAGAGTGCACTGGGCAACGATTCTACTTCACATCGACCACCTTCGCTCCATATTTCTCCACCGCCACCTTTATGAGGGGGTCCTCAGTCAGGGGGGTAGGCGGCCGCTTACCTCTGGGGTTCTCAGTCGGCTTAGGGGGTCTGTCTTTGGACGTGAGCACGCATCGGATACGATAGGGATGCCCCATCACCTGGGCGATGGCTCTTTCCACCGTGGCCTTGTTTTTAGGCTCCTCGATCTTCTCCCTGTGGAAGGGGTAGTAGAAGCCGAGGACCACCTCCTCGCCCTCGACGGCCACGGGCTGGCAGGACTTCAGCAGGGCCTCGACCGAGCGGTCATGGGGCCTTATCTCCGCTAAGATGCGAGGCCAGTTCTCCCTCACCGCTTCCAAATCCGCCTCGAAGGGCGTGCTCCCCGGCGAGGACACCTCTCCTGGCTCGACCGCGGGCTTACGTTCCCCCTCGGGGGAAGGGGGGCTCTCTTCGATCAGGGTGGCCTCAATGAAGGCCATCTCCAGGGGAAGCTGGGGTTGTAAGCCGCCTCCGAGGTCATTGCCCGCTCGGTTAAAGAGCTTGACCGCCCGCATCAGCTTCTCGGTGGTCATCTGCGTCGCCTGTTCCTCCGCCTCCCGCAGCGCCTCAGGGGTGAGATCGACCAGATTGGACCCGCCCAGCTTGATCAGGAGCAAGCCCCGCAGATGCTCCACTACCTGGTGGCTGAACTGCCTTAGATCCACCCCCTCGTCCATGAGCTGCTCGATGAGGGCCAGCCCTTTGGATACATCGTTGGTCGCCAGGTAGCTCACCAGCTCCTTCACCGCCTGCGGGGAGGCGATGCCTAAGATCGAACGGACTTGAGCGAGGGTGATCTCGCTTCCATAGGCCATCAGTTGATCCAGGAGGCTTTCCGCATCGCGCATGCTGCCGGTGGCGCTGCGAGCGATGAGCCTCAAGGCAGCTGGCTCCACGCTCAAGCCCTCCCCTTCGGCGATCCGCTCCAGGCGGGCGACGATCTCCTCCAGGGGGATGCGTCGGAAGTCGAATCGCTGGCAGCGGGAAAGGATGGTGAGGGGAAGCCTGTGGGGTTCGGTGGTCACCAGGACGAAGATCACGTAGGGAGGTGGTTCCTCTAAGGTCTTCAGGAGGGCATTGAAGGCCTCCTTAGTGAGCATGTGGGCCTCGTCCAGGATGTAGACTTTGTAGCGGGCCTCGCTGGGGGCGAAGTTGACCTTCTCCCTGAGGTCTCGGATCTCGTCTATGCCCCGGTTGGAGGCGGCATCTATCTCGATGAGGTCAAGGAGCCTTCCCTCGTCTATGGCTTTGCAGATGCGGCATCGGTTACACGGCCTCTCATCTTCCGAAAGGCAGTTGACCGCTTTGGCCAGGATGCGCGCTGTGGTCGTCTTCCCTGTGCCGCGGGGGCCAGCGAAAAGGTAGGCGTGGGCCACACGCCCGCTCCGCAGGGCGTTTTTCAGAGTGCGAGTGATGTGCTCCTGTCCCACCACCTCCTCGAAGGTTCGAGGCCGCCACTTGCGGTAAAGAACCTGAGATGCCATCTGCCGCCTCCTGAGCTGGTCAACGGACGGATTAACAGGCGATCTTAGTTTACCATCGCTGGGCGGTTTACGCAACCTGAATCGAGGCAGGCTATCATCCCACCACCTGACGGAAGACCCTCAGGAAGTTGCCGCCCAGGATCTTACGCACCTCTTCTTCGCCGTAGCCGCGCTTCAACAGGCCGGCCGTGATGCCTGGCAGCTTGGTGACGTCCTCCAGCCCTCTCGTCTGGCCGGAGAAGCCGTCGAAGTCGGAGCCTAACCCCACGTGATCGACGCCCATCACCTTCACCATGTGGTCGATGTGATCCAACACCCGCTCTAAGGAAGCGTGGTGCTCATCGGGGTCCAGGAAGGAGGGGACGAAGGTAACCCCAACCACTCCGCCCTTCTCGGCGATGGATTCCAACAGCTCATCGGAGAGGTTCCGTCGATGGGGACAGAGGGCTTTGGCATTGGCATGGGAGGCGATAACGGGGGCCTCGCTGATGGCCAGTACATCCCGTACCCCCGTCGGGGCCAGGTGGGCCACATCGATCATCACGCCCAGCCGGTTCAGCTCCCGCACCAGCTCGACACCGAATTCGGTGAGCCCCTTGTCCTCGCTCTTCACCCCGTAGCCGGCCCGGTTGCGATAGTTCCACGTCAATCCCACGTTGCGCACGCCCAGCCTGTAGAAGATGCGCAGGAGGCCCAATTCGCCCTCCAAAGCCTCGGCCCCTTCCAAGCCCATGATGGCGGCCACCTTGCCCTCCTCCTTGGCCCGTTCGATATCGGAAGCCGAGGTAGCCAGAGTGAGGGCGTTGGGATTCGCCTCCATTTCCTGATAGAAGGCCTCCAGAAGGCAAAGGGCCCTCCTGGCGGCGCCGTGGGATAGATATTCCCGGCCGGGGAAGAGGGCGAATATCTGTGCTGTCACCCCTCCCTCCCGCAGGCGAGGGAGGTCCAGATGGCCCTTGCGCGAGCGCTCCCCTAACCTTCGCTTCCCGGCCAGGACGTCGTGGAGCGTATCACAATGGGCATCGAAGACGATAGTGCTTTTGTGCAGTTCGATAGCATCCATAGGGCTATTCCCAGGTAAAGGAGGTCAGCTATGACCCGCATCGTTTTGGTCCGCCACGGCCAGACGAAGTGGAACATCGGCGCTGAGGGCGTGCGCTTCCGCGGCCGCACCGACTTGGCGCTCGATGAAGTGGGTCGTGCTCAGGCCGAAGCCCTCGCCGAGCGGCTGAGCGGCTTGCCCATAGCCGCTGTCTACTCCAGCCCCCTCAGGCGGGCTGTCCAAACGGCAAAACCCATTGCCGATAAGCTGGGCCTCCAGGTCAGGCCCATCTCGGGCCTCATGGACATAGACTACGGTGACTGGCAAGGGCGGACCCCCGATGAGGTGGCCAAAATCTACCCCGACCTCTACCGCCTATGGCTGGACAAGCCCCATTTGGTCGAATTCCCCCACGGGGAGAGCTTAGCTGAGGTGCGCGCCCGAGTTATGGCTGCCCTTAAAGAGCTCATCGCCCGCCACAAGGGTCAGACCATCCTCTTAGTGGCCCACCAGGTGGTGAACAAGGTCCTGATCTGCGCCATGCTGGGCCTGGATAACTCCCACTTCTGGCGCATCAGGCAGGACAACGGCTGCATCGACATCTTCGACTACGAGGAGGGCCGCTTCACAGCGGTCTTGATCAACGATACCTGCCACCTGAAGGCAATCAAATGCCCTCAGGGCACAGTGTAGGTAGCGACCACTTTCCCTGCCTTGTCCCTCAGGGTGGCCACATCGCCCCTTTCCCAGACCGCCGTATCCAATCCCCAATAGAGGTCATGGACCGTGTCCCTCCCCCTTGCGGTATGGATCCTCACGCTGCCTCCAGACCCTAAGAAGAGGTCAGGGAAGGTATAGACGTGTCCATCCTGATCGCTCAGTGTCCAGCCCCTCAAGTGCACCGGCTGCCCAGTATTGAGGAGGATAAGCACCTCGTTGGGGTGATCTCCTGGGGCAATCACCTCCCTGATCTCCACTATCCCCTCCAAGGAATACGTGAACTTAGTGAGAGGGGTGGGTGGAGGGAGCCCTTGCAGGGGGATGATGAGCTCCTGGCCCACGAATAAGAGGTCTGGATTGATAATGGCGTTGGCCCGCATGATGTCCTCCACAGAGACGCCGTACTCTTGGGCTATCTTATATAGGCTATCCCCCTCCTGCACGATGTAGACCACGGACGCGGTGGTGGGCGTGGGCTGGATCGTAACTCGGCCGATCCTCACTGCCCCCTCCGTTCTTCGACTCAGCCTGGGCTCCACAAACAGGACCACCGAGAGGCTGATGAGCAGCGAGATGATGGCATTTACACAAACGATAAAAGCTACCTGCTTCTTAGTCATGGCTTAGCCCTTGGTTCAGATAAACACAAGTGGTTTGTCAAGGGGGAGGAACAGTGGTATACTCATTTATCGTGTTCTGGAGCGGTTGTCCAAAACCCCTTCAGATGCGTTTATGCCCAATTGTGCAACCGCCATGCCAAGGCCAACATCGGAGGTCCTGGAAATGTCCTTTCTGGCCTTGCTCTACGCCTTAGCCGCAACGCTGTTATCCATCTACGGGTTCAATTTGCTGGTGTTGACCGTGCTCTACCTTTACCATCGCCGGGAATCTACTCCTGTCCCTCCTCTGACAGACCCCCCATCGGTGACGGTTCAATTGCCTATCTACAACGAAATGTACGTGGTGGAACGTCTGATAGATGCTGTGGCCCGCCTGGACTACCCGCGGGACAAACTCCAGATCCAGGTATTGGACGATTCCACCGATGAGACGACGGTTTTGGCTGAGAGGTGCGTCGCTCGCCATCGAGCTCGGGGGGTGGACATCGAACTTATCCATCGTGACGAGCGAATGGGCTTCAAAGCGGGCGCTCTGGAGCGAGGCTTGGAGACGGCCAGGGGGGATCTCATCGCCATCTTTGACGCCGATTTTGTGCCCAGCCCGGACTTTCTAAAACGGACGGTCCCTTATTTCTCCAAGCGGCCTCGGCTGGGGCTTATCCAGACCCGCTGGAGCCACCTCAACGCCGACTACTCCCACTTCACCCGTGCACAAGCCATCGCTTTGGATGGCCACTTCGTGGTCGAGCAGACTGCCCGCCAGGAGGCGGGGCTCTTCATCAACTTTAACGGCGCAGCGGGAATCTGGCGGAAGGAATGCATCCGCGACGCCGGCGGCTGGCAGGCTGACACCATCTGCGAGGACCTGGACCTCAGCTATCGGGCCCAGCTGGCCGGTTGGGAGACCCTTTACCTTCCTCACGTGGCCTCTCCTGCCGAGATCCCGCCCCAGTTGGAGGCGTTCAAACGGCAGCAGTTCCGCTGGGCCAAAGGCTCCATCCAGTGCCTAAGGAAACTCTGGAGGCCGGTCTTAAGGTCATCGAAACCCCTCTTCGTCCGCTTACAGGGCTTGATCCACTTGGGCGGCTATCTATGCCACCCTCTGATGCTTATCCTCCTCTTGCTGATGCTGCCCTTGATGCTCTGTGATGGGGGAGTTCGCCTTCCCCTGGCTTACCTCAGCCTGGCCAGCTTAGGGCCGCCTATCATGTACGTGCTCTCGCAGAGAGCTCTCTACCCCGATTGGCTCAAGCGATTGGCTTACCTGCCCGTCCTGATCCTCCTGGGGACGGGCATCGCCCTGAACAACACCTGTGCTGTCTGTGAAGCCCTGCTAAAGCGTGGCCATCGCTTCCGACGCACGCCGAAATTCCGTTTAGAAGGAGATTCAGGCGACTGGGCCAATAGCCGCTATGTCCTCCCCTTCGATTGGATGACCTTAGGGGAAGCATCGTTGGCCTTGTATTCTCTGATGACCACTTTGGTGGCGCTGGAAAGAGGCAATCTCTACGCTGTGCCCTTCCTTCTCCTCTACTTAGGGGGCTTCGGTTATGTGGCCGTCTTGGGCTTCTGGCCGCTGCTCACCAGAGCGGTTGCACGATTGGGTGTAAATGCGATGTCTATACGGGTAAATCGAGCAAAACCGATGCCTCGCATCTGGAGGGATCTATGCAACCACTCCGTCGTGCGCCATTTCCAGGCTAAAGTGCGAAAGGAGGGCACCTTTTCACCTCACCCGCTTTCCTGCCAGGGGTTAGCGGAGACGAGGATGCTTAGGCCCTCCGGGGGCCGAAGCGAGCTTATTCCTCCGGGAGCTCTACAGGGGGGGCCTTCAGCCCGACATCCTTCACGATGAGTTCGCCCTGGATGAACCCGCCCTCATCGAGGAGGAAGGAATTCACAGTGACATCTCCCACGACGTGGCCTGTAGAGAGTATCTCCACCCTGTTAGCGGTGATGTCGCCGTTGACCTCACCTGAGATGGAGATGTTGTGAGCCATGATATTGGCCTTAACCTTAGCCCCTTCGCTGATGATAAGGTTGCCCGTCGTCTCCAGGCTCCCTTCGTAGACCCCATCGATGCGGATCCCACCATCACTCTTGAGCTCGCCTTTGAATTCGGCGGTGGGACCGATGACGGTCTCCATCACCGGCAGAGGTGCCTTTTTCTTTCTACCAAACATGAATTACCTCCCGATATGTTTAAGTGGAGGAGCTGTGCTCTTGGACCGGCACATGTTTGTGTCCTTCGACCCTGCTTCGGGCACGGGCAATAGCCTCCTTCTCCTCGTCCGTCAGGGTATAGGGCGAATCCCAGTTTCGCAGAGGTTTGGCGTAGACCCTGGACACAGTGCGGCCGTAGAGGCTGGAGATGACCAGCCCATTGCCCTGGGCATCCGCCAGGGCGATGGAGAAGCTTTGATCGCCACCCATGTCCGGGAATGGGTTAAAGCGCACTATCCCGAAGGATTGCAGGCTGCGATCGAGATCCTCCCCCAATGTTTCGACCATCCGTCTCAGGTCGGTCACCTGGGCAAGGCAATCGCTAAGCGTTTGGCTCGCTTCTGGGGTGAGTGATCCCCTTTCCCGCGGCTCAAGCCTGCCCAGGCGCATCTGGATGAGGGCCAGCCAGGCAAAGATAACGATCGTGGCGATCGCCAGCCCCAGCCAAAGTGAAGCGGCATGGGCTTGATAAAACACTTCCATAGCACCCTCCCTGATGCATGACCAACTCGTTTGCGGTGGAATGACAACGCGCCGTGTCGAAGCAGGGGCCTGCAAGGATTGCGTCACCAGCGTAATTTTACCCCTTTTGGAGGGATTGGTCAACTATGATCAAATTGCTTATCGCCACTCGAAACCCTGGTAAACTGCGGGAGTACAGGGAATTGTTGGCTGACCTCCCGGTGATTTTGACCTCCCTGGCGCAGGAGGGCCTTACGCTGGAGGTGGAGGAGGAAGGGGCAAGCTATGCCGAAAACGCCCGCCTCAAGGCCATAGCCTATGCCAGGGCCAGCGGGCTCGTGACCCTGGCCGACGATTCGGGATTGGAGGTGGAGGCCTTAGGGGGAGAGCCTGGCCTGCATTCCGCCCGCTACGAGGGAAAAGCCAGCGATGAGGAACGCTATCGCCTGCTGCTCAGGAGGCTCAAAGACGTCCCCTGGGAGAGGAGGAGGGCCCGTTTCTGCTGTGCCATCGCCATAGCCACCCCGGAGGGGGAAGTGCACACAGCCGAGGGGATGTGCGAGGGCTTTATCGCCTATGAGCCTAAAGGGAAATACGGCTTCGGCTACGATCCCGTCTTCTATGTGCCGGAGTACGGGAAGACGATGGCTGAGCTCCCTCCCGCGGTCAAAAACAGGATCAGCCACAGGGCTCGGGCGGCTCGCAAAGCCAAGGGGATAATAAAGCGATTGCACGATTTTAGGTAAACATGCAAAGTAGAACAATGACATATGGCATTAAGTTAAATCGCGTTGTTGTGCAACCGCTCTGGTGCTCGCTTTAAGGGAGGGGCGAGTTCAGCCGCGGCTCTTCCGTCGAACCCTTCTCATCAGCCTGCAGAATTTACAGACGCCAGCGGTGGTAGCATATCCGCATATCCTGCACCCCGAGATCTCTTCATCTCTCTCCATCCCCTCGCTTATCCTCATAAAGGACTCAGCGAATCTCCTCAAAACCCCTGGCATCTCTAAATCTAAACCGTGAAGCCATCTCTTCATCAAGTTAGTGGTTGCGGTTTCGGCATAGGGGCATTTATCCTCGCATATGGGCAGCCCCGCAAGCTCGGAATACACCTTGCACTCCTCATCGGTGAGGTAATAGAGAGGCTTAACCTTCCCCACCAATTTGCCTTCCTCCCGAGGTCTGAGCACCGGTCCGATCTCTCGGAAAGGGACCAGATAGACATTCGCTAGGTTGTTAAAGACGAAGGCCAGTTGGTCGCTCAAATTGTGCCCCGTAGCCAGGTAGTCGAACCCATGCTCGTAAGCGTATTTGTTCATCAGGTATCTCCGGATGGTTCCGCACATGGAACAGGGCTTCTTTCCCTCCAATTCGACGAGGGAAGGGATCGTAGTTCCATAATTGGCCTGCAGGTTTAACACGTGGAGATCGACGTCAAGCTTAGCAGCTATCGCCTCCGCGGCCTCCCTGCACTCCTCGGAGAAGCCAGGGATTCCGAGGTCTATGAACAGGGCTTCCACGTCCACATCGAGGTGAGTCAAGGCCTCTAAGCACGCAGCGGAGTCCTTGCCTCCGGAGAGGGCCAGGCATATCTTCCCCTTCACGCCGAATTTATCGAAGACTTTCCTGACCTGGCCGAGGAAATATCCCCTGAAGTGGGTCTCGCAATAGGCTTTTCCTTTCCATCTGACCTCGATTATCGCTTCTTTGGAACAGACAGAGCACTTCATGGTTTCCTCACCATTAGGTTAAAGCGAGGCCACGAATTCAGCCATGGCCCTTCCCACCTCTTCAGGCCGTTCCAGCATCACCATGTGGCCAGCGCCCTCCACCAGGACGAGTTGGGCCCGAGGGATTCGGTCTCGCAGATAGATGGAGTATCTCGGGGGTGTGAGCTTGTCCTCGGAGCCGCAGATGACGAGCGCGGGGGATTGGATCTCGCTTAAACGATCCATCACATCGAATCCATCACAGGAGAGGAAGTCGCCGTGGAGCACTCTCGGAGGTACCTGCCTTAGCCACTTTAACCCCTGCTCCTTAAGCTCTTCAGGCGCCTCTGGACCGTAGGCAAGCTTGCAGATGAGTTCCACCGTTGACTCGAAATCCCCCAAAATCCCATCCAGGATGGCTGGCAATACCCTTAATCGGGCCCCTGAGCTCACCAGCACCATCCCTTCCAGCCTATCCGGAAAGGTTAAGGCGAAGGAGAGGGCGATGGCCCCGCCCATGGAATGGCCAGCAAGCACCGCCTTCTCCAGGCTCAGGGTATCCATGAAAGCGGCAAGGAAATCCCGATAGGCGGCGATGGAGTTCCTCCCCCGGCCTGCGGATACCCCATGTCCGGGCAGATCGAGGGCGTAAACGTCGGCCCCTTCTAAACAGCGCAGCCTGGGCGGCCAGTATAGATGGCTCCCTCCAGCGCCGTGGATGAGGATCAAATTGCGCTGGTTTTCCCCACCGCTTATGTGTCGGACATAGAAGACCCTTGTACCAGCGACGGTCGCGAAGGACATCTCCGCCCCGGGGGATATTTTACTAACTAAGAGGGAAAGGGGCAAGGTTGAAAACCATTCAGCTGTAAGTCCGCTTTAGGGGGAGAGGCTCGCTAAGCGGCTTTTGCAATTCCTGACGAATTAGGGTATACTTTAATCGAACCAACCACCTGATAGTTTATCCAGCGGTCCTTGTCTCGCCATGTCTAATCCGGTATGAAACGGGGCATGGATTTGCCTTTGCGTTCATGCTCTGGATGGGGCCCCTGAACAGAGGAGGTGAAATGCCCGAATTGACCGATGATCAGCGGAAGATCCTGGGCGCGCTGGCCGAGAACGGGGCTATGACTGCCCTTGAGATCTCGGTTAAAACGCTCATTCTGCCCGACGAGGCCCTCTCTCACGTGAAGGTGCTGGCTGAAGAGGGCTACATTGAGGTCCATAAGCTGCGCAGCGGGCCGGAGCAGGAAGTGCTTATCCTGAGCGAGAAGGGTCGTTCGGCCCTGAGGTTATAGAAGGAGCGAAGATGAACTTGGCAACGGCATGGGCTATCTTCGCCCCTTACCTCTTGGTGATGGCCATTGGAGCGGCCGTGGGCCTTTCGGAGATAGCTTCTACCTTTCCCCGCACCCCGGCTCAGGCATTCGGCAACCGCTGGGGGATGCTCCTCATCCTCCTGAACAGCTTGGCTGCGGCCTTAGCCTTATGGGTGTCCAGCCGCTACCTCCCCGGCGGCGATTCCATTGCCACCGCCCTGGCCGTGGGCTTCGGCCTCCCCACCCTGATGCGCACCAAATTCACCCTGGCCAAGCAGTTGGTGGGAGGGGAAGGCAAGGAGCTCAGCCTCAACATGGGCTGGCTCTACGACCAATTCCAGAGCCTCTGTAAGACGCAGATCGACCTCGCCCTGGTGACAAGCCGCCAAAAGCTCATCAAGGGGCTGATCGCCAAGTATCCCACGGTGGAGAAGCTGGAGGAATTAGCCCATTACGTGATTCAGGAGAGGGCACTCTTCACCAAAGAGGATGTGCAGAGGCTGCAGCAGTTTGTGGAAGGGGTAGTGGGAAGCGAGACCATGGCCGATGTGGCCAAGAAGGTAACCCTGGCCAGGCTCATCTTGGACACGGGCGGCCCCGACTACGTGAGGGAGGTCAGTCGCGAGGAAAAGTAGGGGCAAAACGCGCTTTGCCCCTAAATCCTGGCCAATGCCCTTCGTACGTCCTCGTCCTTATCCACGTTCACTCCCAGCTGCTTCAGCGCCCAGACGATCTCATTCACGTCTAATACCCCGATACGGGGGTCGCTCAGGGCTTTTTTGAGGAGGGGGATGGCTCGTCCGTCGCCAAGCTCCCCCAAGGCCGTAGCAGCCAAGCACTTGCCCTGGGCCCAATCGGCCTCTTTGAATAACCTAACCAGCTCCTGGTAAGCATCATCGCTGCCCTGACCGACCTTGCCCAGAGCCTCGGCCAAGCCGAGCTTCGTATCCACATCGTGGGAGTAGCGCATGAAGTCAAGGATAGGCTTCAGGGCGGGCAGGCCGATGTCCTTGAGGGCGAAGATGGCTGCACTATGGATGATCTCCTCAGGTTCTGTATCGGCCACCACGTCGATGAGGAGCTCCGCTGCCTCAGCGGCCTTTAGCTCGCCTAAAAGCTTCACGGCATGGATGGGTGCCCATCCTCCGCCTGGCGAGTCCTTGTCCCACAGCTCCCAATCGTTGACGATGTCCATGAGGAAGGGGATGACCGCTTCCCTCCTCTCCTGCATCTTCTGGACCAGCTCAGTGGTCAGGGCGTGCTCGCCCTCGAAGAGGGAAGCCAAGAGGTCGGATAAGTCCTCGGGAGGGGCTTCTTCCTCGATGGGTTGTTCCTCCCGTGGCCATCGCTTCCGCTCCACCTCCACCTCCGCCAGGGGAATCCACCCGCTTAAGCTGAAGTTGCTGATGACGTTGATGATGGCAAATACCCAGGGCTCCATTTCCCTGTTAACCTCGCAGGGCCATCTGTTCCACAGCCTCTTTCCGCGCAGCGCCAGGGCTCCCGCCTGCCCCACCAACGCCAGCGCCTCGTTCGCATCTCGAGAGTAGAGGTGATCGGCCTCTTGGATGAGCCGGTTAGGATCGTCCTCAAGATCGTAGTCCCCCCATAGGTAATGGCTAAACATGGCCGCCAGGCCTACCGCCTCTTTGCCCAGTACCGATCCCAGTTTGGTTGCCCGCTGATAGAGGTAGCGCTCCCGCTTGGAAAGCATCTTCTGCCCCCTTTTGGGGAAGAAGGCTAGGGCCGCCGCCTGGATATCGGCCAGAGCCTCCTCGGCCTCCTCCGGCGGGAGCCTCAGCACCGCATCCAACATGGCCTCCCCCAAGCCGGCCTCTAAGAAGGCCATACATGCTACCACCAGCGCCCGGGTGTCCTCGCTGAACTCCTTCGGAACGCCCTTCAGATAGTTCCGAAAGCCCTTCGGCTGAGCCAATTCGATCAATCGATTCAGAATGGCTCGCCAATCCTCCTGTCGTTCCATATCTTGTCTCCTTCTAATCTCAGGTGGCCTTAGGGCTGGTGATGCGGTACATCCGAGCCATTTCATCGCTTTGTCCCGATTTCCGCATCACCGGCCGATCAGTTCGACCACTGTCACCCCTTCGCCACCTTCGTGGGGGCTGGCAGGGCTCCATCCGGCCACTAAGGGATGGCCCTCCAACGCCTTTCGTACGGCCCGCCGCAGGGTTCCCGTACCCTTGCCGTGGAGGATGCGCACACGGCTCAGCCCCGCCAGATATGCCTCGTTCAGGTATCTCTCCAAGCGGAGGAGCATCTCCTCTACGCTCTGCCCTCGCACGTTCAACTCAGGGCCTGGGGAGGGAACGGCGGGGAGGACGATGGCTTCCTCCTCGCCCTCCTTAGGAGCGGATGTGGGCTCAAGCTCCCTCTTCGCAACCCTGGCTTTGAATTTGCCGATCTGGACCTCCACCTCCCCTTCGAAAAGGGCGGTTATTTCGCCGATGGCCTTCAGGCTTTTCACCCAGACCATGTCGCCTACGCGCAGCGGGCCGGCAGGGGCGTGGGAAGGCGGCTTCGGAGGCGCAGCGCTTCGCTCCAATTCAGACAGCCTCTCCTCGGCGCGCTCCAACTGCTCCCGCGAGGCTAAATTGGCCCTGATCTTCGCCAGCTCCCTCCTCATCGCCTCGATCTGCCTGCGAGCCTCCTCTTTAGCCTCCCTGAGGATCTCCCACCGCTCCTCCTCGATCCCTGCCAATCGCTCTCTCAGTTCCCTCTCCAGCCCTTCCGCTCTGCTCCGAGCGGCCTCGGCGGCCTGACGGGCCCTCAGGGCCTCCTCACGGACCCTCTTGATCTCGGAAAGCAGGGCTTCGGTTTCCAAGCTCTCCGGCGAGACAAGCCCCCTTGCCTCGTCGAGTATCTCCGTCGGGAGTCCCAGACGCTCGGAGATGGCCAGGGCGTTGCTCCTCCCGGGGAGTCCGATGGTGAGCTTGTAGGTGGGGGAGAGGGTCTCCACATCGAACTCTACGCAGGCGTTCTTCACCCCGGGGGTGGCGTGGGCATAAACCTTCAGCTCGGGATAATGGGTGGAGACGAAGGCGGTGATCCTCCGTCTACGCAGATGAGAGAGGAGGGCACGGGCCAGCGCCGAGCCCTCGGCAGGATCAGTGCCTGCCCCTAAGTCGTCCAGAAGGACCAGGGAGCGCTCGTCGGCTTGCTTCAGGATGTCGATGATGTTGGTCATGTGGGAGGAGAAGGTGGAGAGGCTCTGTTCGATGGACTGCTCGTCGCCGATATCGGCGTAGATGCCGTCGAAGGGGGAGAGGGTCGAGTTCTCAGCGGCGGGGATGTGCAGGCCGCACTGGGCCATGAGCGAGAGCAGGCCCACCGTCTTGAGGGAGACGGTCTTGCCCCCGGTGTTAGGGCCAGTGATGACCAGGATGAAATAGTCATCGCCTAAGTGGACATCGATGGGCACGACCGTACTCGGGTCGAGCAGGGGATGGCGAGCCTTGCGAAGATCAATGGTGGAACCCGGATGCTGGATGATCGGGTGGTTAGGTGATCGGGTGGTTGGTTGCTGCCTGCTCCTTGCTGCCTGCTTGAAAGACACCAGCTTCGGCTCGACGCCTTTGATCTCCTCGGCATACTTGGCTTTGGCGAAGGCCAAATCGAGCTCGGCCAGGGCCTTCACGGTGCGTTCTATTGATCCGCCCTCCTCGGCTACCAGGCCTGAGAGGGCAGACAGAATCCTCCGCACCTCCCTCTTCTCCTCTATCTCCAGTTCTCGAAGGCGGTTGCCCAGCTCAACGGTGGCCAAGGGCTCGATGAAGAGGGTGGCGCCGCTGGCCGAGGTGTCGTGGACGATGCCGGGGATACGCCCTTTGAACCCGGCCTTAAGGGGGATGCAGTAGCGCCCGCTCCGCTGGGTGATGAGGGGCTCCTGCAGGAAGGCCGAGTTGGAGGGGGAATTGACGATGGCCTCCAGTTTCTCCATCAGTTGGCGATGGGCCTCCTCTAATTGGCGCCGTATGGAAGCCAACTCCCGGCTGGCTTCGTCCACTACTTCCGCCCTCTCGCTGATGCAGCGGCCGATCTCCGAGGCGACGCGAGGGCACTCCTCGATGCGCCCGGCGATGCCTGCCAGGATGGGGAACTGGCCCCTCACGCGGATGAGGCTCCGGCGGAGGCTCCGCCCCGCAAGGAGCGTATGCCTCACCTGCAGCAGTTCCTCCGGCGAGAGGGCGATCCCCCGCTCGGCCTTCTCCACCAAGGGCCTGATGTCTTGCACTCCGCTCAAAGGGAGGTCGGCTTTGACCTCTAAAAGTCTCCTCGCCTCACTGGTCTCCCTTTGACGCCTGCGAACCTCCTCCAGCTCCGTCGCGGGCGAGAGGTTCAAGGCCAGCTCCCGCCCGGCGGAGAAGGATGTATGCTCGGCCAGCCGTTTCAGAATTTTGGGCAGTTCCAAGGTCTGAAGATGCTTTGGTTCCATCGCCATCCCGCCCTCCTGCGGAGGAGGACACAGAAAGTATACCACATCTCGGACGAGCTGCAAAGAGGGCGTGCATCGCCCTCGCCACCTCATGCCCGCAGCTTGGCCCCCAGCTTCTCAGCCAGGTGCCGCACGATCCGCTCTTGCAGTCTGTTCACTTCCTCATCGGTGAGGGTGCGATCCTCGGCCTGGTAGGTCAGGGAGTAGGCCAGGCTCTTCTTCCCGGCAGGGATGGGCTTCCCACGATAGAGGTCGAACAGCTCGACGCGCCTGAGGAGCTCTCCTCCTGCCTCTAAAATGGCATCGAGCACCTCCCGGGCAGGCACATCCTCGTCCACCACCAGGGCCAGGTCGCGGTTCACCGCCGGGAAGTGGGGGATGGGCTCGAAGTGGCGATCCCCCCCGAAGGGCTCCAGCAGAGCCTCTAAGTCGAACTCCGCCAGGCAGACCGGCTGGGCCGGCAGGTCGAAAGCCTCGCGGACGAGGGGATGCACCTCTCCCAGCACGCCCACCTCCTTCCCTGCTAAGCTCAGGGCTGCTGCCCGGGCGGGATGGAAGGTGGGATGTCTGGTCGGCATGAAGGCGCAATCCTTCAGGCCTAGGTGGCCTAAAAGGGCCTCGACCACACCTTTCAGGTCGAAGAAATCCATCGGCTCGGGCGATCCCGTAAGCCAGGAGCGTGGATAACGAGGCCCGGTCATGGCGATGGCCAAGCGGCGGGGCTCATCGGGCAGGAGGGGTTCAGCATGCTGGGCCCTCCCCTCCTTAGGGAGGTAGACCCGGCCGATTTCGAAGATGGCGATGCGGTCCCTGAAACGCAGGTTGTCCCTCACGGTCTCCAATAGGCTGGCCATCAGGGTACGACGCAGGTATTCCCTCTCGCTGGAGAGGGGATTGGCCAGCTTGAGATATCGGCTCTCGTCGACCTCTCCCCTGCCAGGCGTCAACTTTCTGATGCTCTCCAGACTGGTCAGGGAGTAGGTGATCACCTCCTGCAGCCCGCAGCCCACCAGGATGTCGCGCACCTTCTCCTCCCCCTCTAAGGCCGGGTTACGATGCTGGGGTGGCAGCTCATCTGAAAGGAGGGTGGCAGGTAGCCTGTCGTAGCCATAGACGCGAGCTATCTCCTCGATGAGGTCGGCGGGGATGGAGACGTCAAGACGGTAATAGGGGACGGTGACGAGCAGACGAGCAACGGATGCCCCTTCCTCGCTGACCTCAAACTCCAGGGACCTCAGGATGCGCACGATCTCCTCCGTGGGGATGCGGATGCCTAAGATGCGCTCGACCTCGCTGGGTTCGAACTCGATGACCTTGGTTTCGGGTTTGATCGGGTAGGCGTCGGCGAACCCTTCTTTGGCCGTGCCGCCGGCGAGCTCCTCCATCAATTCGCAGGCTCGCCTTAAGGCGATGGTCGTCAGCTGGGAAGCTACGCCCCTTCCGAAGCGTGCTGCCGCCTCGGTGGGCAATTTCAGGGCACGAGAGGTACGGCGGATGCTGATGTTATCGAAGTTAGCCGCCTCGATCAGGACGTCTTTCGTCTCCTCCGTGACCTCGGTTTCGAGGCCCCCCATCACCCCTGCTATAGCTATCGGCCCCTTGAGGTCGGTGATGAGGAGCATATCAGGGGTTAATTCCCGTTCGACGTCGTCCAGGGTGACGATCCTCTCCCCTGGCTTGGCACGGCGAACGATGATGGTAGGCCTCCCTGCTTGCTGTTCGCTTCTGGCTGCTAATTTATCATAATCGAAGGCATGGAGAGGCTGCCCTAACTCCAGCATCACGTAGTTGGTGATGTCCACGATGTTGTTGATGGGGCGCATGCCAGCGAGTGTCAGCCGGCGCCGCATCCAGAAGGGGGAGGGGGCGACTTTCACCTTCTCTACTAAGGCGGCCGAGTAGCGAGGACAGAGGTCGGGGTCGGCGATTTCGATGTCAACCCAGGGGACGGAGGTTAACCCATAACCCTTAGCTCCTAACCTCTTTTTCAACTCCTGCCCCGTCAAGGCAGCGACCTCCCTGGCTATGCCCAGGATGCAGAAACAATGGGCCAGATTTGGCGTCAGATCGAACTCCAGGATAGTGTCGCCTAAGTAATCGGCCAGCGGCATGCCTACCGGGGCGTCATCGGGGAGGATCATGACGCCCTCATGCTCTTCGGAGATCCCCAATTCCTTCTCCGAGCAGAGCATCCCTTCAGAGCGCACGCCGCGGATGACGGCCGGCTCGAGGGTGAAGTAGCGCAACTCCTCGGCATGAGGGTCTACGAGTTGGGCGCCGACCCTAGCTAAGGCCACCTTTTGGCCACTTTCGCCCACCCGCACGTTAGGAGCGCCGGTGATCACCGCTAAAGGTTCCCCCGCTCCGTAGTCCACCACAGCAATGACCAGTCGATCGGCCCGGGGATGGGGCCGAACCTCCTCGATGCGGCCCACGTAAATCCTATCCCATTTCTCTCCCATGCGTTCGATGGCCGTCACCTCCAATCCAGCCAGGGTCAACCGCTGGGCCAATTTCTCGATGGGCCAGGTGATATCCACATACTCCTTGAGCCAACTGATGGGTATGCGCATGGTCTTTTCCTCCTCAAGCGTCTTAGCGGCAAGCGCCCTAGCGTCTTAGCGTTTGATCGAACGCGATGCATCGCTAAGACGCTGAGACGCCTGGACGCTACGACGCTAGAATTGTTCCAAGAATCGCAGGTCGTTCGAGAAGAAGTAACGGATGTCCTCGATACGGTACTTAAGCATGGCTGGACGCTCCACGCCCATCCCGAAGGCGAACCCGCTGAAGATCTGGGGGTCGTAACCTCCGTTGCGGAGCACTTGGGGGTGGACCATCCCGGCGCCCATTATCTCCAGCCAGCCGGTGTACTTGCATACGCGACAGCCTCTGCCGCCGCAGAGGATGCAATCTATATCCACCTCCACGCTGGGCTCGGTGAAGGGGAAGTAGCTGCAGCGGAAGCGCACTTTCCTTTCCTTGCCGAACATCTGATGGCAGAATTCGATGAGCACCCCTTTGAGATCGGCCATGGTGACGTGTTTGCCTACCGCCAGGCCCTCTACCTGATGGAACATGAATTCGCTTCTGGCTGTGACTTGTTCATAACGGTAGCACTTGCCCGGCAGGATGACCCTGATGGGCTCAGGGCAATATCTCCGCATCACGCGTATCTGTCCGGGGGAAGTATGGCTGCGCAGCAGGATCTGCTCATCGATGTAAAAGGTGTCCCACATGTCCCGAGCGGGATGGTCCGGTGGCATATTCAGGAGCTCGAAGTTGTAGAAGTCGGTCTCTACCTCCGGGGTCTCGACGATTTGGAAGCCCATCTCGGCGAAGATCCTGTAGATCTCCCTCAGGGTTTGGGTGCTGAGGTGTAACCTCCCCAAGGGGACAGGCCGGCCTGGCAGGGTGACGTCGATCCGCTCCTCCTGCAATGCCCTTTCCAGTTCCTCCCGCTTAAGGGCCTCGGCTTTGACCTCATAGGCGGCTTTGAGGTCCATTTTGGCCCGGTTGGCCTCTTGGCCCACCGCCGGCCGCTCCTCCGGCGGCAGTTCGCTGATGCCTCGCAGGATCAAATTCAGCTCGCTCTTCTTACCCAGGTATTTTATGCGCCATCTCTCTAAGGCCTCTGAACTATCCAGTGCCTCCAAATCTCGCAGGGCATCCCCTTTTAACCGCCGTATCCTTTCGAGCATCTCCTCCCTCCTCACAAATGAGAAAGGCCGCCGACCCCGTCAGGGACGAAGTTAGCGACCTTTCAACTCCGTGGTACCACCCTGCTTGGCCTGGCTTAAGCCAGGCCCTCTCTTTCCACCAGCGACCGGTTCTCTCCTTCGGCACTGGCTGCCCTGATAACGGCGGGCCACCGGAGCAGGCTAATGATTAACCTTCCGGTCCAATGATTCGGCGGTCGCCTTCGATACCACCCAGCCACTTGGCTATCGGACCATCCGGCTAACGTTCACCCGTCGGCTCGGGAGCGAACTTCGGCAAGCTTCCCCTGACGCACTATCCTATTCTGCGTCACCGAGAGGAGCTCTCAGTCACGGCTCCCCCTCCCTGTCGGGTTCCACTTGCCTACTCCTCTCCGTCATAGCCTTTCACTGCCTAGAGCTTTGATCAATAACCATTATAGCACCGAAATCGAGTATTGACAAACGAGGAAAATATGGTACAATACTAAAAATCTTCTTTTAATAGGTGCCCTTTTGGTTCTACCGGGAGGGGATCAGCCAAAAAGTGAGGTGAGAAGATGGGAAGCAAGTTAGGCATCTTTGTTCAGGTGGTTACGCCGGAGGTTAAGGAGTTCATCAAACGGAGCAAGCCCGTTGTGGCGTTGAGCATGCATCACGACCTCAACTTCTGGCGGGAGGTAAAGGAAGCTTCTCCGGAGACCTTCCTCATCGGGAGGGCATACGTTCACGATCAACCCTTAGATGATCCCGTGCGGAATGCTAAGGAGTTCTTCGAAAAGCATGTCATCGGGTTCGCGGAGCGGATGCGGGGCATCTACAATGCCTGGATGTCCTACAACGAGGTCCCTGTATACAACGGCCTCCTTCCGCAATTCAATGAATTCGAGTGCGAATTTTCCAGGTTGATGCATCGGGAAGGCTTCAAGACGGTGGTGGGCAACTTCGGCGTCGGTGGGCCGGATATCGACTCCTGGCCCCAATTTTACGACGCCCTCCGGGAGGGCGATTACCTGGGCCTCCACGAATATGGCTGCTGTCCAATGGAAGACGCGGCTACCTGGCTCTGTCTCAGGCATCGACGGTTCTACCCCCGCCTGCCGGAGGATTGCAAGATCCCCATCTTTATCACTGAGACGGGGATCGATAACATGGCTCAGTGCCCCCATGCTGCGCCCGGCTGGAAGAGGGCGGGTATAACCGCAGAGGAGTATTTTAACCAGCTCAAATGGTATGACGCCCAGCTCCAACACGACGATTACGTCTTGGGCGCCTGCATCTTCCTGATGGGCGGATACGAGATGTGGAGGCCATACGACATCACAGGTGAGGTGGCCGATCGCCTTGCCGAATATATAGCTAAGGGGGAGGTGGAAGATGTCGAGCCGGTGGAGCCGGAGGACGAGGATATCCATGACACCTTAGTCAATGGGGATTTCGAAGGGGCATTTACGCAGCGCGAAGCGCCCGAAATCGTTGTGGCATATGGCTGGCATGCCTGGTGGAACCCCGACTGGCGGCCAGAGGAGGGGGTGGAGGCCGGCCATGGGCTCAGACCAGAGTTCAAACCCGATACAGAAAGGCCCCCATCAGGCACTTGCCAGAAGTTCTTCTCCACCTATGGGACTCATGATGCTGGCCTTTACCAGCGGATCCGCGTCGGCAAAGGCGCCGAAGTCACCTTCTCGGCTGAGGCTTACGTGTGGTCGAGCAGCAAGGACAACCTCTCTAAAAGCGAGGAGGATGGGCTCTATCGCGTTGCGGTGGGCATCGATCCCTACGGAGGCAAGGATCCGCTGAACGATAGGGTAATTTGGTCAGGCAAGCCTAAATCTGGCGCCGAATACGACGGCGAGAACGAGACGGAGACCAATGATCGCTGGACCCGGCTTTCGGTCAGTGCGACGGCCAAGGCCGATGTCATCACTGTGTTCCTGAGGGGCCACGCTAAGTGGAGGGTCAAGCATAATGACTCTTACTGGGACAATTGCCAGCTCGAGGTTAAGGCGCCTGAGGTATACGAGGTGGAAGTGAAGGTCATCTGCCCGACGAAGGAGTTGCGCGACCTTCTGAGCGGTTGCGAGTTAGAAATAAAATTTAAGAAGTGAATACAGCACGCTGTGTTCCCAACGACTTTTTCCCTCAGGCAGGGGGAGTTTGTATCCTTCCTGCTTTGATAGTATAATGCCTATGGAAGCGGAGGGGAGATGGAGCAGGTGAGGGGGCTAACGGCCGAGATGTACAAGGCCGTAGTGGCCATTGTGGACGAAAGAGTTAAGGAAATCAAGGTGACACGTGAGGATTTCAGAGCTCTCAGAGAGGCCATTCTGGACCTCACGGAGGCGCAGGCCCGCACCGAGACCCAGATGAGGGAGCTTGCCCATGCGCAAGCGCAGTTGGAAGTTCGCATGGGAGAGCTTACCCAAGCCCAGGTTCGCACCGAGGAGAGGGTGGGCGGATTAGAGCAGGCGATGGAGCGGCTCGCTCAGGCCCAGGTTCGCACCGAGGAGAGGGTAGGCGGATTGGAGCAGGCGATGGAGCGGCTCGCCCA
>CAYYKQ010000012.1:23744-28030 GCA_964440965.1 uncultured Anaerolineae bacterium
TTCGCACCGAGGAGAGGGTAGGCGGATTGGAGCAGGCGATGGAGCGGCTCGCCCAAGCCCAGGTTCGCACCGAGGAGAGGGTGGGCGGATTAGAGCAGGCGATGGAGCGGCTCGCTCAGGCCCAGGTTCGCACCGAGGAGAGGGTAGGCGGATTGGAGCAGGCGATGGAGCGGCTCGCCCAGGCTCAGGCTCGCACCGAGGAGAGGGTAGGTGGGCTGGAGCAGGCGGTAAAGGAGCTCGCCCAGGTGCAAGCTCGCACCGAGGAACGGATAGGAGAGCTGGCCCAGGCACAAACGCGCACCGAGGAGGCACTCCACGATTTGGCCAGACAGGTGGGCGCGCTGAGCGAGAATATCGGCTTCGGCTTGGAGGACATCGCCCGCGTCGTCCTTCCTGGTTACCTTGAACGCCATTACGGTGTGAAACTGAAAGGGCCCCTAGGTGCCGAACTGGGGAGGAAGATCTTCGATGTGGAGGGTTATTGGGTGGAATTGAATCTGTACGGTGAGGGGGTGAAGGATGGAAAGAAGGTGATCATCCTGGGGGAGGCCAAATCGCGCATCCATGAGCGCGAGGTGAAGAAATTCGCCCGCGATGTGGCCTTGGTGGAGCCATTGATGAAGGGGGAGGTGATGCGCGTGATGTTTGGCTTCTACATCCATCCCACGGCTATGAAGGAAGCAGAGAAGCACCAGATCCTGCTGGTGGCATCCTACCAGCGGTGATCCCTGCCCCCGAGCGGATGATAAAGCCCCTCTTAGACGGGAGGGGCTTTATCGTTTGGATTTGGGAAATCCGCCGGGAATGGGGTATAATAGCTTTGGAAAGGGAACAATTCAAAGGAAGGGGAGCGACGATGAGGATATTGGTCACCGGGGGGGCGGGCTTCATCGGCTCGCATGTGGTGGATGCCCTGATCGAGGAGGGGCATGAGGTAACGGTGGTGGATGATCTCTCCACAGGAAAGCGCAGGAATCTCAATCCTCAGGCTAAATTCTATCGCCTCGACATCCGCGATGCCTCTGGTCTGGAGGAGGTCTTCGCCTCTGAGCGCCCTGAGATCGTCGATCACCACGCGGCCAAGGCGAACGTGCGTGAATCCCTGAGGGATCCCGTCCTTTACGCCGAGGTTAATGTCATTGGCTCCCTTAACCTCCTGGAGCTGAGCCGAAAGTATGAGGTTAAGAAGTTCATCTATGCCTCCACCGGAGGGGCCGTGTATGGCGAGCCGGAGTACCTCCCCGCCGACGAGGCCCATCCTATCAACCCCCTTGACCCCTATGGGGCGAGCAAGCATTTTGTGGAGCATTACCTCCACCTTTACGGCATCAATTATGGCCTGCATTACACCATCCTGCGTTACCCTAATGTCTATGGCCCCCGCCAGGACCCTTACGGGGAGGCGGGGGTGGTGGCCATCTTCACAGGGCAGATGCTCAGAGGCGAACAGGCGGTGATCAACGGAAGCGGGGAGCAGGAGAGGGACTTCGTCTATGTGGATGACATCGTGGAGGCGAACCTCTTGGCATTGGATAAAGGCGACGGGGAGATCTATAACCTCGGCTGGGGATTTGGCACCTCGGTGAATGAGATATTTGCTCGGCTGAAGGAGTTCACCGGCTACGCCCTGGATCCTGTCCATGGCCCTCCCATTCAAGGCGAAGTGTTCAAAATCTACTTGGATGCCACCAAAGCACGGGAGGAATTGGGCTGGGTACCCCAGGTCAGCCTGGACGAGGGGTTGAGGAGGACGGTAGAGTACTTCAGGGAAAAAGCGAGGGCTGGCAATCCGCGTAAATTTGGGGTATAATTCCTGCGGAGACGATAGCTATGGCCATCGAGTTAACCGTTCGCCTGCCTATCGAGCTTCATCGCCGCCTGGAGAGGCGGGCCAGGGAAAAGGTCAACCCCTCGATCAGGTGTTGCTGGAGGAACTGGAGAGGGGTTTAAAGATGGAGGCCAAACCTGCCATCGAGCGAGGCCACGTCCTGGAGGTGCTGCGCTCCACAGGCTTAATTCAACCCATCAGTCCGGAGTTGGTGCGGAGGTATGTGCCCGATCCTGATTGCCCCCGCCAGAAGCCCCTTAAGATTCCAAGCAAGCCCCTCAGCGAGGTCATCATCGAACAACGGGGAAAGCGGCAATGACCACCTGCTTCATAGAACTTCTCCCGCTGGATACCCCCCAGCTTGCTGGGGGGAGGAAGCGGGCTCGCCGGAGGCGAGGCCCACATCCCATTTGATAAACTGTCAACTAATATGGACGCTATGAAAATCCAAAAAGTTGTCAAGGCTAAATTAGACTGCACCGAGGAACAAGCCAGGGCATTTGGAGAGACAATCAGGATTTACTCTCAAGCGCTCAATTTTATCTCTGAAATCGCTTATGAAAACCAATGTTCCAACAAAATCCGCTTGCACGAACTCGCCTATCGCAAAACACGGGAGCGCTTCCCTGAGTTGCAGGCCAATCATGTAGTGCGAGCTGTGCGCCAGGTTGCCGCCTGCTACAGAAGGGGACCTCGTAAGTTCCACAAATTCAAACTCTCCAGCCCTGTCGAGTTAGACGCTCGCACTTGGTCTTATCGGCCAAAGGAACTGGCCGTCTCCATTTCTACAACCAGGGGGCGAATGCGCTGGATCGGGTTGCAAGCCGGAGATTATGGACGTAAGTTGTTAGCAACCTGGGATGTAACCCACTCTGCTGAACTGATTGAACGTAACGGCGATTTCTATCTGTACATTGTGATTGAAAAGCAAGTCACACCTTCAGGCATAAATCCCATTGGTGTTGATCTGGGAATGAACAATTTAGCCACCACCTCGAAAGGGCAGAAGTTTTCTGGCAAACAGGCACTCCACCTCCGCAGGAAGTTTCTCGAAAAGCGGCGTAAGCTTCAGGCGAAGGGCACCCGCTCGGCCAAGCGCCTTCTCAAGAGGCTCTCTGGGCGGGAGAACCGCCGAATGTGCTATATAAATCACGTAGTCAGCCGCCGCATCGTGGACTCCCTGCAACCCGGTGATGTACTTGTGCTGGAAGACCTGTCTGGGATACGAGAAACCGTCAAGCATCGGAAATCCCAAAACTATCTCTTTCACTCCTGGGCTTTCTATCAACTCCAAAAGTTTCTGGAATATAAGGCTTTGGAGAAGAACATCCCCGTGGTCTATGTTGACCCCGGGCACACAAGTCAGAGCTGCCCAAGATGTGGACACATCGAGAGTTCCAATCGCAATGGGCCAGAATTCCGCTGTCAAAAGTGCGGATACTACAATAACGCTGACTACGTGGCAAGTTACAACATCGCTTCGCTGTATGTGGGCGGAGCGACGGGCTGCCGTAAACCAGCCTCTGAAGCCACTAGCGATGACCCTGAAACTGCTCTGGCAGGACTGACGGCGAGCTAGAGGGCAAAGCCACGGGGCTTGCCCCGTGGTAGTTTACTGACAGCAGTGGCATAGTCAAGCGTTACGCTGAGGAAATCGGGACGAGATGGATCGAGGCCCTGTGCGATGTCCAAAGCGGAAATACCATCGCCATAGCTCAGATCGGGATTGTCGAAGTGGCGGCCGCTCTGGCGAGCAAGCGTCGCGATAACTCGATTTCCGAGGGAGAGTACGAAGGGGCAATGAGGGACTTCATCCGCGACGCCCAGCAGCAGTATCAGGTGGTGATAACTGGGCAAGAGGTGATTGACCTTGCCGTTGAGCTTACTCGGCGTCAGATGCTGCGAGGCTATGATGCAGTAGAGTTGTTGCACAATTGGCTGACTGGCCTTGATAGTACGATTTTCTCCTATGGCCAAAATTTGCGCATAATGGAGTGCTCTGGCCTCCGAAAACCACTTCGTGCGGGCCAAAAGTGCCTAAAACGGGTCGTTTTCGGAATAGTCTTAGATCCCTCCGCTATTGTGCAACAACTCTAGTGCAATTAGCCAGTGCAATAATTCTCAATAGGGCGCTGCTCGTCCGCGAGCTTCCCACCCTGATCTTTGTCTCCGCCGACGACGATCTGCTCGCCGCTGCTCGAAACGAGGGCTTCCCGTCGAAAATCCCAACTGGCATCCGGAGCACAAGGAGGCCGATTGCGAATAGGTATCAACGCCTTCTTCCTGGGGCGCCCCGAGACGGGGAGCGGGCAATACATACGCCACCTCCTTAAAGCGCTGGCGAAGGTGGATCCGACGAATGAATACATCTTGTTTGGCCCGGCGATTCGCGATTCGCAATTTGCAATTCGCAATTTGCGCAAACTCTGGTTCGAGCAGATTTCTTTCCCCCGCGCCT
>CAYYKQ010000013.1:0-27727 GCA_964440965.1 uncultured Anaerolineae bacterium
GCCTCCAAGATCGCTTCGCGGGGGACAAAAGTTCCCAAAGTTTAGGCGATTCCGGTTTTAGGCCTGTCCACAATTGTGCAACAACTCTATTGCACAGGCGACGCTCAGCCTCAGCCAAGATCGAATTTGCATTCATCCTACGTCCCTTTCCTTTCACTCCCCCACCAGCCATTTGAGGGCTTCCTGGAGTTTATCTCGGGGCACGTAGCCTCCCCGCTGTCCTTTAAAGATGAAGAACTGCGGCGCGGGGGAGAGCTGGTTCCTCTGGGCGATGAGCGAATCCTGCTTCACCTTCTCCTTCGCCTGCCCTTCATCCAGGCAGGTTGCGAAGGCATCAGTGTCCAATTCCAGCTCCGCGGCGTATCCCTTGAGTACGGTCGAGGGATCTTCCGCCTGACTCCACTCCTCCTGACGCTGGAAGAGCAGATCGTACATGGAGCAGAAGGCGCCTTGCTGGCCAGCACATTCGGCCGCCTCAGCGGCTTTGAACCCGTTGGTGTGCTCAGGGGCCGGAAAATGCTTGATTATGAGCCGCACTTTGCCTGTCTCTACGAATTCCTCCTTCAGGTCAGGCCATTCCTCCAGGAAGAATTCCTGGTTATCCTGGGACTGGAAATCGACGAATTCGACGAGGACGACCTCCGCCTCCTCTGAGCCGCAGAAGGCATCGCCGCCGTAGGTGTAGCCCGGCCGCTCGGGGTTGGGATCGAATATGGTGGGCAGAGGAGTGGGTGTCGGCTGACCGGTGGCCTCCGCATAGGCCACCTCGATCATGTGGAACATCTCCTGAAGCTGAGTCCCCCTGGGAACCAGCTGGCCGTTAATCACAAAGGCTGGCGTCCAGCCGACTCCTGCCTTCTCCCCCTCCTCCAGACTGGCCTGTATGTACGCCGCATACTTGCCCGAGTCCAAGCAGGCGTTGAATTGGGCCATATCCAATTCCATCTCTTCAGCATATCCCCTAATGATGTCTAAGAACTCGGGCTCCTGTGACCACTCCTGCTGTTGAGTGAACAACTTCTCCCGCATCTTCCAGAAGCATCCCTGCTCGCCAGCACAGTGAGCGGCCTCGGCGACTTTAGGAGCTTTTTCATGGAACTGGAAGTCCTTGAAGATGAACCTCACTTTGCCGGTGGCGATGAAATGCTCCTCCAAAATGGGCTCTATTGTCGTGGCATAGGAGGCACAAGCCGGGCATCGGTAATCTGAGAACTCGGTGAGGATCACTGGGGCATCCGCATCTCCCTTGAACGGCTCCCCCTTGGCCGTGTACTCAGGGCCACTGGGAACTACGAGTGGGCCCGTGGTCGGAGTGGGCGGTATGCTTGTGGCCGTGGGTGAGGGCGTCTCCGTCGGGGGCAGAGGCGTAGCCCTGGGACCACAAGCGGCCACGATCAAGGCCACGACGAGCAGCCCCATGTAAAGCACATACCTTTTAGGGTGGAAATCCATTGTCACCTCCTAAATCAGCTTCAATTTGGCCGTAACAGCCTGATCTAATGCCCTCACAGAGCCCGTGAGCCCTGCGAAGACGTCATTTGGTGGTAACAGACCGGGATCTTGCCCTCCGGAATCCGCTAATCGCTGGCCGGCCTCAATCCCAGGCCCTCGTACAGCGCCTCGAAGTTGAAGCGCTCCTCCAACAGCTTCTCGAAGCAGTGGATCTTCTCCTCTTGATGGAAGCGGGTCTTGCCGAAGAACTGCTCGATGATCTCCACCGTGGTCAGGGTGTCCGGTTTGACCAGGATCACGGGCACTCCTACTTCCTCGGCCCGTCCGAGGACGATGGGGCTCGGCCTTAGGTTGCCGGTGAGTATCAGGCATTTGGTCGAGGTCTCCAAGGCCGCCAATTGGATATCAGGCCGGTCGCCGCCTGTGATCACCGCCTTGTTGGGTTTGCGCCTGAAGTAGGAGAGGGCGGCATCCACAGTCATGGCACCCACCATCAGGTGCTCCACCAGCTCATCGCGCGCCTCAGGGCAGCAGAGGACTTCCCCGTCCAGACATTCGGTCAATTGGCCCACACTGATGGAGAGGAGGAACCTCTCCTGGGGAAGAACCGCCAGGACTTTAATGCCCCGCTCCTCCAGGTAGGGCTTAACCACCTCCTCTAAGAATTCCATCCTCTGGCGCGGCACGACGTTGAAGACAATGCCCAGCAGGGAATCGCCGAAGGCCTCCTTAGCCCTTAAGGCATCGTCTACCGCTTGGAGGTCGTTAGCGTACTTGATCACCACCAGATCTTTGGCACCCAGTAGCTCGGAAATGTAAGGTGCAGCTAGGCCGACGATGCTCCCTTCCTCCAATCGGCCTCCTCCCTCCAGGATAATCACATCCTTGTCCTGTGCCACTTGGGCGTAAGCTTCCTTCAGCAGGGCACGGAAGTCCGCTTCCTCCTCCCCTCGCAGGAGGGAGTCCACCAGTTTGGGCGTAAGGATCACGGGGGCCTTAGCCTCGCTCAGTCTGAATATCTCTTTGATGAATTCTACATCCTCATCGATGGCTCGCTCGCAAATGGCCCCCGCCACGGCGCTCACCGGCTTCATGTAGCCAATGGCATACCCACTGCGCAGGAATTTCTCGCCCAAGCCGACGCAGAGGGCCGTTTTCCCTGAGAACACATCGGTCGAAGTTATGTACAATGTGCTCATGATCCCTCCCCCTCTTCAATTCAGCATCGTTAAGACGCTAACACCAACCTCATATCCACGCCCATCACCCCCCGGCCGGCCTCAAAGACCACTAGAGGGTTGATATCCATCTCCACGATTTCGGGAAAATCGATCGCCAGCTGCGATAATCGCAACAAGCAATCCACGATAGCTTCCACATCCGATGGTTTCTCGCCTCGCACACCCTTCAGCAGGTCATAAGCCCTGATCTCAGAGATCATCTCCCGAGCCTCCTGCCGCGAAATCGGCGCCACCCGGAAGCTCACATCCTTAAGGGCCTCAACGTAGACCCCTCCCAGGCCGAACATCATCAAAGGGCCGAACTGGGGATCGCGCTTCATGCCCACGATGACTTCTTTGCCCCCCCTTACCATCTCCTGTACTAAGCAGCCCCATATCTGCGCCTCAGGCATGTAATGGGTGGCCCGATAGACCAGAAGGTCGAAGGCATCCCTGACGTCCGCGGGGCTTTGGATGTTGAGTTTGACTCCGCCGATGTCAGTCTTGTGCAGGATGTCGGGAGAAGCGATCTTCATAACCACGGGATAGCCTATCTTCTCGGCTATCTCCACCGCCTCCTCAGCCGTCTCGGCCAGTTCGGAGCGGGGGATGGAAATCCCGTAGGCCTGCATGATCTCCCTGGCTTCGGCATCGCCGATGGAGAGCCTTCCCTCTGAGCGGACCTGCTCAAAGATATCCTTCACTTTCTCCCGATCGGCATTGAGGCTTTCGATGGTAACCAGCGGCCTCTCCAGCCAGAGATGGTGCTTGAACATGGCTCCCATAGCCGCCACAGCCCGCTCAGGGAAGGGGTAATTGGGCACTTTGTATCGGCTGAGGATCTCGATCCCTGGCCTTACCCTTTCCTCGCCCATGAAGCAGCCCAAGATGGGCTTCTCGTAGCGGGAGGACAGGTTCCCAATGGCTTCAGCGATCCCTTTGATAGGGGTCGTCACCTGAGGGGTGAGGATAGCTATGACCCCGTCCACATTCTTATCCTCTAAGGCAGCCTCCAGGGCCGCGGCGTAGCGTTCGACAGTGGTGCCTCCCAGTACATCGATGGGATTGTAAACGTTGGCCGCGCTGGGCAGCTCGGCCTGGAGGCGTTCGATCGTCTCCTTACTCAGGGAGGCCAGCTTCAGGCCGGCGCTCTCACAGGCATCGGTGGCCATAATGGCGGGGCCGCCGGCGTTGGTGACGATGGCTATCCGATTCCCCTTGATGGGTGGTTGATGGGCGAAAGCGAAAGAGTAGTCGAACAGCTCCTGAACGGAGCGGGCCCTGATCACCCCACATTGCTTGAAGGCGGCTTCGTAGGCATTCTCCGAGCCGGCCAGCGTCCCTGTGTGGGAGGAGACAGCCCTAGAGCCGGCCTCGGTGATGCCCGATTTGACTACGACGACGGGGATGCGCCGAGTGACCTGCCGGGCCATTTGCATGAACTTTTGGCCCTCGGCGATGCCCTCCACGTAGGCTAAGATCACCTTGGAGTGAGGGTCTTCGGCCCAGGCCTCGAGGAGGTCGGTCTCGTCCACATCCACCTTATTTCCCAGACTGACGAAGTGGGAGAAGCCTATCCCTGCGGCTAAGGCCCAGTCCAGGATGGCTGTGCAGAGGGCCCCCGATTGGGACATGAAGGCGATCGCACCTTTGGAGGGCATCCCGGCGGCGAAGGAGGCGTTAAGAGGGCAGATAGTGTCGATGACCCCTAAGCAGTTGGGGCCGATGATCCGTATCCCGTACTTCTTGGCTATTTTGCTCAGCTGCCTCTCCCTCCTGACCCCTTCCAAACCCGCTTCACTGAAGCCAGCGGAGATGATGATGGCCCCCCTGATCCCCTTCTGGCCGCACTCTTCCAGAACACCGACGACCAATCTGTCAGGGATGACTATGATGGCCAAGTCGATGGGCTCGGGCACATCGAGAACGCTGGGGTAGCATTTGAGGCCCAGGATCCGGTCGGCTTTGGGGTTGATGGGATAGACTCGTCCTGGATAGCCGTATTTGAGCACATTGTTCAGGATAGCGTAGCCGAGCTTCTTCTCATTGCGTGAGGCACCGATAACAGCTACGGCTCGGGGGGCGAAGAAAGCTTCGAGCATGGAGATCCCTCCTCTCGGGTAACCGCGGCCAAAGGCCACGGTTTGCCTCAATCTTACACCAAAACAGGGAAAACTTCAAATGCTCGGAGGGATTTGACAACAGCTGCCGTGGATACTAAAATAAGCTCGGACATCGGAGGGCGAGAGATGAGAACTATTTACATGGACCATGCGGCTACCACCGCCGTTGACGAGAGGGTGGTGGAGGCCATGTTGCCTTATTTTAGCCAGAAGTACGGCAACGCCTCCAGCATCCACTCCTTGGGAAGGGAAGCTCGAAAAGCCATCGAGGATTCCCGGGGCACGATAGCCGAGATCCTGGGCTGCGATCCCGAGGAGATCATCTTCACCAGCTGTGGGACCGAGAGCGATAATCTGGCCATCAGGGGTGTGGCTTGGGCATTGAGGAACCAGGGCAAAGGCAACCATATCATCACCTCCTCCATCGAGCACCACGCCGTGAGCCACACCTGCGAGCAGTTGGAGGAGCAATTCGGCTTCAAGGTCACCTACCTTCCTGTAGACAGATACGGCGTGGTCGATCCTGCCGACGTGGAGAAAGCCATCACCGATCGGACGGTCCTCATCACCATCATGTATGCTAACAACGAGGTGGGGACTATCGAGCCCATCGCCGAGATCGGCAGAATCGCCAGGGAGAGGGGCATCCCCTTCCACACCGACGCCGTGCAGGCCGGAGGGGCGCTGGATCTTAACGTGGATAGATTGAATGTGGACTTGCTCTCCCTCTCGGCCCATAAGTTCTACGGCCCCAAGGGGATCGGGCTGCTTTACGTTCGCAAAGGGACGCCCCTTCTTCCCATCCAGACCGGAGGGGCGCACGAGAGGCACCGACGGGCAGGCACTGAGAACACCCCTTACATCGTAGGGATGGCTAAGGCGTTGAAATTGGCTCAGGATCACCGCGAGGAGAACAACAAGCGCATCGCTGCCTTGCGGGACAGGCTCATCGAGGGGATCCTTGCCGAGATTCCAGATGTGGAATTGACTGGTCACCCCACTAATCGCCTCCCCAACAGCGCTAGTTTCATCATCAAGTACGTGGAGGGGGAAGCCATGCTCCTCAGGTTGGACTTGGCAGGGGTCTGCGCCTCCACCGGCTCGGCCTGTAGCATCGGCGAAGCGAGGCCCTCCCACGTCCTCCTGGCCATGGGCATCCCTCCGGAAGATGCCTTTAGCGGCCTGCGTCTGACCCTTGGCAACGAGAACACGGAAAAAGATGTGGACTACGTGCTGGAGGTCTTGCCGGAGATCGTGGAGAAGCTGCGGGCCATAAGTCCGCTCCACCAGCCGGCTTAAAGCAGAGGGCAGATCCTCTATCGAGGGAGAGCAACGAGGAGGAAGATCATCAGTGAACGAGGAATTGACTTATAGCGACTTAGTGATAGAGCACTTCATGAACCCTCGTAACGTGGGGGTGATCGAAGACGCCGATGGGGTGGGGAAACTGGGCAGCCCCGTCTGCGGCGATCTCATGGAGATGACCATCAGGGTTATGGACAACCGTATCGCGGACATAAAGTTCCGCACTTTCGGCTGCGCGGCGGCCATCGCTTCCAGCTCTATGCTCACCGAGAAAGTCAAGGGCAAAACCTTGGAGGAGGCCATGGCCCTGACCGACGAGGAGGTGGCCGAGGCCCTGGGCGGGCTCCCTGCAAAGAAGATGCACTGCTCCGATCTGGCCGTCAGCGCCCTTCGCTTAGCCATCCAGGATTACTACGAGAAGCATCCGGAGGCCCGCCCGAAGGGCTGGAAGCCTGGGAAGCGAGAAAGAAGCTGATGGGAAAGCGAGTCGTAGTGGCCATGAGCGGCGGAGTGGATAGCTCCACGGCCGCCGCTCTTTTGGTCGAAAGGGGATATGAAGTCATGGGGGTAATGATGCGCCTCTGGGCGGAGGGTGGCGCCGTCAACCGTTGCTGCTCCGACGAGGCCATGGAGGGGGCGCGCCGCGTCTGTGAGCTCTTGGGCATCCCTTTCCACACGGTAAACTATGGAAGGGAATTCAAAATGCACGTGGTGGACTACTTCATCCGAGAGTACACTCGCGGCCGCACTCCCAACCCCTGTCTGGTGTGCAACCGCCATATCAAGTTCGGCCTTCTGCTTCACCACGCCTTCAACATGGGCGCCGATTACTTGGCTACCGGCCATTACGCCCGCATAAGGCGAATGGACGGCGAATATCAACTCCTCAAGGGCGTCGACCCCTACAAAGAGCAATCCTACTTCCTCTACATGCTGGGCCAGAGGGAACTTGCCCATCTCCTCTTCCCCCTGGGCGATTACACCAAGGCTGAGGTGAGGAAGATGGCCAGGGAGCGGGGCCTCCCCGTAGCTGAGAGGGCCGAGAGCCAGGACCTCTGCTTTTTAGCCGACGGAGACTATCGGCGTTTCCTCAAGGAGCAAGTGCCGGAGGCTATCCGGCCGGGCCCTATTCTGGACACCTCCGGGCGGGTCATCGGCCAACATAAGGGGTTTCCCTTCTATACCGTCGGCCAGCGGGAGGGCCTGGGCATCTCCGCCCCTCGGCCCCTCTACGTTCTGAGGCTTGACCACGAGCGCAATGCTCTGGTGGTGGGCACGGCAGATGAGCTCGGGAGGAAGGAGTTGATAGCCGAGGAGGTAAACTTCATTTCCGGCCGGACCCCTGAGGCCCCCCTGAAGGTGACAGCCAAGATACGCCGCCAGGCGGTGGAGGTTCCCGCCACCTTAACTCCCCTGGGCGGGGGGAGGGTCTCCTTGGAGTTCACCCGCCCGCTGAGGGATATTACCCCTGGACAGGGGGTGGTGTTTTATCAGGGAGAGGTGATCTTGGGCGGAGGGATCATTGAAAGCTAAAAGCTGGAAACTGGAAGCTGGGCAATCGGTTTCCAGCATTCAGCATTCAGTTTCCAGTATGGAGGCCAGGGATGCCTGCGCTTTTCTCCCCACCTTTAGTTTTATCCTTGGTTATTTCCAGCATCTATGCCGCTATCTTTCACCTCTGGCAGGGCCGGAGGGCGGTGGAACTGCTGCATTACCTGCTCGCCAGTTGGCTGGGCTTTGGACTGGGGGAACTGGCGGGCAACCTTCTGGGCCTGGATATCCTCATGATCGGCCAGGTTCATCTCCTCGAAGGCACCATTGCCTCTTGGCTTCTCCTCTTCGTTGTCAAATTGAGGAAGATATGATACAATTTCATCGAATGCAGCACTCTGCCGATTTGGTGCCGATCAAAGGAGGGTGAAATGTCCATGTCTGAGGTACGTGACGTAGCCATCATCATTCTGGCTGTGGAATCCATAGTTATCGGGATATTTCTGGCCGTTTTGATCTTCAGGGTCCAAAGCCTTATCAAGTTGCTGAGGGAGGAGATTAAGCCCATCCTGGATTCTGCCGGTCACACGACGGATACGGTACAGAGGACGACCAAATTCGTTAGTGATACTGTGGTCTCACCTTTGATCGAAATCGTTAGCTATGCCTCAGCGGCCAAGAAGGCCGCCGAGGTATGGGCTAAATGGCGTTCGAAGGGTGAAGCTAGTTGAAAGGAGGAGCAACATGGCCAAGAACGATAGTGGAACCTTCCTGGCAGGATTCGTCATCGGGGCGATGGTGGGGGCGATCCTCGCCCTAATCTTTGCCCCCCAGCCTGGCAGCGAAACCAGGGCTCTGCTTCGCGAGAGGGGGATCGAGCTGAAGGAGAGAGGCAAAGTCATCCTGGAGGAGCAAAGGAAGCGGGCCCAGGAGGCCATTGCCAAGGCCAAAGAGGAGGTCGCCAAGAAGAGGGAAGAGCTCGAGGCTCAGGTAAAAGGGGAGGAGGCCGAGGCTTAGGTGAAGATAACCCCCCTCCATCCCTGGGATGTCTCCCCTGAAGAGGCCATGGAGATCCAGCGTCGCCTGCTGAACAGGGTCTCCCGAGAGAAGGGGTTTGGCCGAGTGGAGGCCGTGGCGGGGGTTGATGTGGGCTTCAAGGGGGAGATGGCCAGGGCCGCAGTGGCAGTTCTCAGCTATCCGGGGCTGAAGCTCATCGACAAGAGCGTGGCTGAGCTCCCCATCGGATTTCCCTACATCCCTGGCCTTTTGGCTTTCCGCGAGGGGCCGGCTATACTGGCCGCCTTGGAGAAACTGACCGCGGAGCCGGATGTCCTCATCTTCGATGGACATGGGCTGGCCCATCCCCGGCGCATGGGGATAGCTACCCATATCGGGGTGATCATAGACAGGCCGACCATCGGCTGTGCCAAATCTCGCCTTTGGGGCACCCATCGGGAGCCAGGCCCCGAGAGGGGTTCCTACGCTCGCCTTTACGATGGGGAGGAGGTCATTGGTGCCGTGCTGCGCACCCGTCCCGGCGTCAGCCCCGTCTACGTCTCCATCGGCCATAAGGTGGACTTGGAGACAGCCATCGAGATCGTCCTGAGCTGCTGTACCCGCTACAGGCTGCCGGAGACGACGCGCTATGCTCACCGGCTGGCTTCAGGGGAGGATCTGCCGCTGGAAACGGTCCAGCCTTCCCTCTTTTGAGAGTCAAGGAGGGCGAAATGGATGATAGACTGCATCGCAGTCGCAAAGAGAGGATGATCGCTGGGGTCTGTGGAGGGCTGGCCGAGTATTTCCACATCGACCCTACCATCGTTCGGTTGATCTTTGTGCTCCTGGCCCTTGCTAACGGCTTAGGGGTGCTGCTTTACCTCATCCTGTGGGTGATCATGCCCCAGGAAGAGCGGATCGGAGCTCCAGTCGAGGAGGTGATAAAGGAAAACGTCCAGGAGATCAGTAAGGAGGCCCGCCGGGTAGGAGAAGAAATCAAATCATCTCTCGGCAGAGAGGAGGGCGAGGAGAAGCTGAAACCCAGCTCCCCATCCCGAGCTCTGTGGGCAGGATGGATCCTCATCCTCTTAGGGCTCTTCTTCCTCCTGAGGAATCTGGGCCTCCTTTGGTGGTTTAACTGGGAGAGGCTGTGGCCTCTCATCCTCATCGCCGTAGGGGTGATCATCCTGGTGGATCGGCTCCGTAAGACATGAATTGAGCAGGTTCGTAGTGGGCGCTTTAGCCGATGAATAGGGGGGATTGCAATAATGGTGCAAAACTAGAGGGCCCAGGCCTTTGACGCCTATTTACAAGTGCTTTCTCATAGGAAGGAAAAGATGCCTGGCTGGAGAAAAGCAGGGATAGTGAGATTAGATGGAACATGCCCATTCTGCGGGGAGAAGCTCGAGGTTGACATACTAATGGAGAAGCATTATTCTCCAGTTCCTCCTGCTCCCGGCCTCTGGGGATACGAAGAATATCCCGACAGGGTGCGCTTCAAGGCCGGTGACAAGGTAAAGTTAAAGGTGAAAAGGGCAGGTTTCCTAAGCCCCTACAATATACTGGAGATTGAAGGGAGATGTCCGAAGTGCGGGATAGGCTTCAAGCTCGAAGTCCTAGCAAAGAAGCGATACAGAGTTATTCCTCTCTTCCCCTCGGGAAGCTTCACAGTCCTCAAAGACGTCAGCTTTGAGGTGAAAAAACTCAGAAGAAGGTAATTAAAGCGAAGGTCTGGGAACAAGAGCATAAGCGGAAGATGCTCAGCCAGCCTATTATCCCCAAGTAGCAGCCCGCATCGGGGTGGACACAGGTCTGGGCTCCCTGAGCATTGACCGGGAGCGCTTCCCCCGCTCAGGTGAGATCTACGTTTCCGGAGGCTTCTCCTCAGCGGAGAATAAGCTGGAGCTGGATGTCAGTGTGGGTGTGGGCGACGTTACCATCCGTTAGAAACCAAACTCCATCCATAGCCAGGTGAGGACCACGCCTAAGGCTGCTCCCATGATGACTTCGAATGGGGTATGGCCGATGAGTTCGCGCACATGCTTCTCGCTGATGGGTCGGCCGCGAAAGAGCTCATCGAGCATCCGATTCAGGAGACGGGCTTGGATGCTGGCTGCCCGCCGCACCCCGGCTGCGTCGTACATCACTACGGCGGCCAGTACAACACAAATGGCGAAAACGGAGGAATTAAGGCCCTCGCGGATGGCCACCGCCGTGGCCAAGGAGCAGACAAGGGCGGAATGGGAGCTGGGCATTCCCCCTGCGCTGACCAGGAGGCGCAGATCCAGCCCCTTTCCAGTTAGAAGGTGGTAAAGGACTTTACAAATCTGGGCTATGGCCCAGCAGCATGCGGGGATCAGCAGAACCTCATTGCCGAAGAGCTCCCTCAAGGTTCCTCCTCTAAAGGCACCTCCTCGTAGCCCCCAGCCGAGGGGATCAGTTTGCTCACCCTCAGCTCGGCCTGGTCCAATTTGGCGCTGCAGTAGCGGGCCAGCTCCTGTCCCCGTTCGAAGAGGGCTATGGATTCTTCCAAAGTGAGATCCCCTTCTTCTAAACGGCGCACCGTCTCCTCCAGCTCCTTGAAAGCTTCCTCAAAGGATAATTCCTCTACATCCATTATCCGCTCCTTTCCACTGCACAGAGGCTTATTGGCCATTGGCTCATTGGTCATTCGTTTACCGTGCCCGTGAACTCGCCGTCGCTGACCCGTATCCCTATCCGGTCGCCTTCCTTCACCTGAGCCACGCTTTTCACCACCTGGCCTGTGCCCAGGTGGCGGGTGATGGAGTAGCCCCTCCCAAGGACCCCTGTGGGGCTCAAGCTCTCCAATTGCAGGATCCTGCCTCGTAGTCGTTCCCGCAGGAGGGCTAACCGGTGGCCTAAGTTGGAAGCCGCAGAACGCATCAGATCGTCGATGCGCTGACGATAACCCTCGATCTTGGCCCGTGGCGAGAGGCGGAGCAAGGCCTCCTCCTCGGCCTTGAAGGCTCTTCGTTTCTCTTTGATCCTCCTTGCCAACTCCTGGGCCAAGCGCTCACTCCAACTAGCCAGGGTGGCCTTTAGCTCCTCTCGGTCGGGAACCGCCATCTCGGCAGCAGCCGAGGGGGTGGGAGCACGCACATCGGCCACGAAGTCGGCGATAGTGAAGTCGATCTCGTGTCCCACCCCGGTGATGACAGGAACCCTGGAAGCGTAAACAGCCCGCGCTACCCCCTCGTCGTTGAAGGCCCAGAGCTCCTCAAGCGAGCCTCCTCCCCTGGCTAAGATGATGGCATCCACATCGGTGTATCGATTGAGGGCCTCGATAGCGGCCACGATCTGGGGAGGTGCTTCGTCCCCCTGCACCAAGGTGGGAGAGAGGACCACTTCTACCAAGGGGTAACGGCGTCCCAGGACGCGCAGGATATCGCGGATGGCCGCCCCTGTGGGCGAGGTGACCACCCCTAAGCGGCGGGGAAATGGAGGCAGGGGACGCTTATGCTCCTCAGCGAAGAGTCCCTCCGCAGCCAGGCGTTCTTTCAATGCCTCAAATTGGAGGTAGAGGGAACCCAATCCAGCTGGCTGGACGGTATCTACGTAGAATTGATAGAGGCCACGTGCTTCGTAGATGGAGATATGGCCGTGGGCAATAACCGCCTCGCCATCGCCGGGAAGATAAACCTGTCGCTCCGCCAGCGAACGCCACATCACGCATCGGATGCTGGCCCCCTCGTCCTTAAGGGTGAAGTAGATGTGCCCCAAGGTAGACTGGCTGAAGTTGGAGACCTCTCCCTCCACCCAGACATCCTGCAGCAGGGGATCGACCTCTATTAGCTCCTTGATGTAATCGGTGATCTGGCTGACAGTGAAGTAGTTATCGGGCATCCGGCCACCCCTACGTCTGGATTATACCAGAAAGGGGTGGCTTTGTCCACTTGCCTAACTCAGACAAAGGGGGTATAATTCCAAAGGATTTTTAAGGATCAAATTTGCAAAGGAGGTGGAAAGATGGCTTATATGATTACCGAGGATTGCGTCCTCTGTGGGGCCTGCGAGGCGGAGTGCCCGAATGGGGCCATCAGCGAAGGGGAGGAGGTCTACGTCATCGATCCCGATCTGTGCACAGAGTGTGTAGGCTTCTATGAGGAATCTCAATGCGCCTCAGTCTGCCCCGTGGAGGCTTGTGTGCCGGATCCGGACCATGAGGAGAGTTTGGAGGAGTTAAAGGAGAAGTTTAAGAGGCTTCATCCCGACCTTGAACCAAAGGGTCGATGGTGATAGCCGCCGAGTAGGGGCGTAATCTGATTACGCCCCTACTTCTGTTAAAGTGGTTGCACAATGGGGATTTAGCTTGATGCGTGGTGCTGCTGTAAGCCCATTTGCACAAGGTACGGTTATGCTTAACCGGTTGTGCAACCACTTTATTTATCGACCATGAGAGCCAGACCAGCCTGTTTCCATTGTTCCATAAAGCAGGCCCTTTCCGCCGCTCGTCAGGTCACCGATGACCCTGAGCGGCAGTTGGAGGCCGTGCGCAGGGCGGCTGAGGCCCTTTTGGACAGGTTTTCCTTGGCCTTGACCCCGGCTGAGGTCTCCACCTACGCTCTGTGGGCGGCCTACGAAGCCTTAGGTTGCTCCGATCCCTTTGAAGAGGAGAAGCGGCATTACAACCAGCTGGCCTTAGGGATGTACCCTCGCCTTAAGGGGATGGTGAGAGGTCGCCTCTCGGCAGCGGTGAAAGTGGCCGCGGCCGGCAACATCATCGATCTGGGCATCCTCGATTCAGTGGACATCGAGGGCACCATCAAAGAGATATTTGCTGAGGGCTTCGCCATCGATCACCTCGATGCTTTCTTAGAGCGCCTGGACAGGGCGGAGCGTATCCTTTACTTGGCCGATAATGCGGGTGAGATCGTCTTCGATAGGGTTCTAGTGGAGGAGCTCCGTCGCCATGGCAAGAGAGTGATCTTCGCCGTTAAAGAGGCCCCCATCCTCAATGATGCCACGCTGGAGGACGCTCTGGCCGTGGGAATAGGGGAGGTGGCCGAAGTGGTGAGCACTGGCTCGGGCCAGGTGGGCACCAATCTGAGCGATTGCTCCCCAGAGTTCCTGAAGGAGTTCAAGGCGGCTGACCTCATCATCAGCAAGGGTCAGGGCAATTTCGAGACCCTGAGCGAGGTGGAGGGGCCTATCTTTTTCATCCTTAAGGCGAAATGCAGCGAAGTGGCCACTGAGTTGAGGGTGAAGCAGGGGGAGACGGTCTTCCTGACCCGGATGTGATTCGGGTTTGTCCTGAGGCGAGGAGCCGAAGCATGAAGGTCCTGGTCACCGGAGGAGCGGGTTTTATCGGCAGCCACACTACGGAAGCCCTGTTGGAGCGGGGCGACGAAGTGGTCTGCTTGGATAACTTCAACGACTACTACAGCCCCACTCGCAAGCGCAAGAACATCGCTGGTTTCCTGGGCAATCCAGCTTATAAGCTCTATGAGGCGGACATTAGGGACTTCGAGACCCTGGAGAGGATCTTCAAGGCTGAGGTCTTCGATAAAATCATCCACATCGCAGCCATGGCCGGGGTGCGGGCCTCCATCAGGAACCCCCTCTTGTACGAGGAGGTCAACGTAAAGGGCACCCTGAACCTGCTGGAACTGAGCCGGCGGTATGGGATCAGGAACTTCGTCTTCGTCTCCTCGTCCTCGGTCTATGGGGCACGCTCGGAGGCCCCCTTCCGGGAGGATGACCCCTGCGACCGCCCCATCTCCCCTTATGCAGCCACCAAGCGCGCCGGTGAGCTCCTCGCCTATACCTATCACCACCTCTATGACCTCAACTGCACCTGTCTGCGTCTATTCACCGTCTATGGGCCGAAAGGGAGGCCTGATATGGCCCCCTACCTGTTCACCAAATGGATTTTAGAAGGGCAGGAGGTGAGGAGATTCGGCGATGGCACCAGCCGCCGTGACTACACATACATTGACGACGTGGTCTCCGGCATAGTGGCTGCCCTGGACGCCGATCTCCCTTACGAAATCATCAATCTGGGCAACTCCCAGGCGGTAGCTTTGAATGACTTTATCGCCTTGATCGAGAGGCTGGTGGGCAGGAAAGCTCGCATTAAGGAGCTCCCCATGCAGCCAGGGGATGTCCCTTTCACCTGCGCCGATATCTCCAAAGCCCGTCGCCTTTTAGGTTATGACCCCAAAATCCCCTTAGAGGAGGGAATGCGCCGCTTCATCGATTGGTACAGGCGAGAGGTTTTGGAGTGCAGCGTACAGGTATGAAATCGAGGGATTCGGCATCCAGATTTGAGAAAAATAGCACAATCATATTGCGCTGGGAGGGGAAAAGGGGTATAATCTTGTGGAGTTTGACCCCTTGGTAGAACGGTTGATGGTGAGGATCTGATCCGATAGCATTGTAACTGCCACAAACCTGCCTATGCTAATTCGTATGCTCAGCTGCAACCGCTTTAGTGCACAGGGAGGATAAAAGTGGACTTCGGCTGGACCGAGGAGCAGAAGATGTGGAGGCAAACGGTCAGGGATTTCGCCCAGAGGGAGATCAAGCCCATCGTGAGGGAGATGGACACCAAGGGGGAGATCCCTGACCATATCATTAAGGGGATGGCCGAGCTCGGCCTCCTGGCCGTCACCGTCTCTGAGGAATACGGAGGGTCGGAGGCCGATTGGACGATGGCCTGCATCGCTGCCGAGGAGCTGGCCCGCGCCGATATCAGCATCGCCATCCCCGTGCTCTATCTGGTCGAGGCGGGGTGGGGATTCGTCTTCGACCGCTATGGCACCGAAGAGGCCAAGGGAGAGATACTCCCTAAGGTGACTAAAGGGGAGGCCTTTCTGGGGATAGCTACCACCGAGCCGGGAGGGGGGTCAGATCTCTTAGGAGCCATTAAGACCAGAGCTCGAAGGGAGGGGAATGGGTGGGTTCTGAACGGGGAGAAGATGTACATCAGCGGCGTAGCCGAATCCCTCAAATGGGGAGGGATCCATCTGACATTGGCTAGAACCGACCCCGAGGCAGGGCACAAGGGCTTCTCCTTCTTCGCCGTGCCCCTGAAGGATACCCCAGGCATTACCCCTACGCTCTTAGAGGACATGGGCCGCAATGGGATATCCACAGGCGGCTTCGCCATGGAGGATGTCAGGCTCCCCGAGCGTTATTTGGTGGGAGAGGAGGGGAAGGGCTTCTACTATGCCATGGAGGGCTTCTCCGCCGCCAGGCTCCTCATCGGAGCCACCTGTATCGGGGCAGCCGAGGCAGGGCTGGAGATGGGGATCGAATATATCAAGGAGCGCAAAGCCTTCGGCCGCCCCATCGCCTCCTACGAGGGGATACAATTCCCTTTGGTGGAACACTACACCGACATCGAGGCCACCAGGCTCCTGGTCTACAGGGCGGCCTGGATGATGGACAGGATGTACCAGGCGGGGGAGTTCACCCCCTTCGAGGTAGCCAAGGCCACAGCCATGGCCAAGCTCCGGGCCCCCATCCAGGCTTTCGATACCCTCAACGAGGTTTCCAACTGGCTCGGTGCCCTGGCCTACACCAAGGAGCACCCCATCGAGATGGGTGTCAGGGGAGTCCGCTCCTATTCCATCGGGGCGGAGGGTGCTCAGAACATCATGAGGCTGATCATCGCCAGGGAATTGCTGGGGAAGGAGTTCCTCCCCTACAGGCGATAGCGCAGAGGCGAAAGATGCAGATAAGAGGAGAACTCATCTCAAAGTGCAATCTGCTCGAATGCATCCAGTGCGGTAAATGCACCGGGGGATGTCCTGTGTCCTTGAAATCCGCCCTTAACATCAGGCGGCTCATCTACGAGGTCCTGATTCGCGAGAGCTTGGATATCCGAGGGAGGAACGAGCTTTGGGATTGCACTACCTGCTCCACTTGCTCGATCCGATGCCCCAAAGGGGTGGAGCCGGCTGAGGTCATAGTCGGCATGCGGAGCGCTCTGGTCGAGGGGGGCCGCATCCAACCCACGATCAGAGACGTCCTTGAGAGCACTTTCAAGTACGGGAACCCCTGGGGCGGGCTCAGAAGCAAGAGGGCGGAATGGGCGCAGGGCTTGAACATAAAGAACATCGCCGCAGGAGACAAGGCGGAAGTGCTCTATTTCGTCGGCTGCACGCCAGCCTATGATCCCAGGGTGCAGGAAGTGGCTAAAGCCTTGGTCAGAGCTTTCGAAAAGGCTGGTGTGGACTTCGGGATATTGGGGGAAGAGGAGAGCTGCTGCGGGAACGAGATCAGGAGGATGGGGGAGGAGGGGCTCTTCGAATTTTTAATGGAGGAAAATTCGAAGAACTTCGAAAGATACGGGGTGAAGCGCATAGTGACCACCTCCCCCCATTGCTATAACACTTTTAAGAATGAGTACCAAGGCGGGAGCTGGGAGGTTCAACACTACACCCAGTTCATCGCTGACCTGATAGAGTTAGGGAAGTTGAGCTTCTCAAGGGAGGTGAAAAGAATCGTCACCTACCATGACCCTTGTTTCCTGGGCAAGCAAAATGGGGTATACGAGGAGCCCCGTAGGATTCTAACCAGCATCCCCGGCGTGGAGCTGGTGGAGATGTCGAGGATCAAAGAGAGGAGCCTTTGCTGTGAGGGCGGAGGAGGGAGGATGTGGGTGGAGGGGACCAATCCCCAGGAGCGCTTAGCGGAACTCAGAGTGAGGGAAGCGGTGAGCACGGGGGCTGAGGTCATCGCCACCGCCTGTCCATTCTGCCTGCTGACGCTGGAGGATGCGGTTAAGACGGCTGGCTATGAAGGCAAAATCCAGGTGATGGACATCATGGAACTCCTTGCGGAAGCGCTTTGAAGCCTGTGCTGAAAGCTGAACGAAGGAGGCGTAAGGATGGAAATCGTCGTCTGCGTAAAGCGAGTCCCTGAGACGGCCGAGGCGGAGGTGGTCATAGCTGAGGACGGGAGGAGCATTGAGGAGAGGGACCTGGTCTTCGACATCAATGAGGCAGACAACTACGCCTTGGAAGAGGCCCTGCTCCTGAAGGAGAAATTCGGAGGCTCCGTGACCGCGGTGACCGTGGGGCCGGAGAAGGCCGATGATGTCCTGAGGATGTGCCTTGCCAAAGGAGCGGATAAGGCGATAAGGCTCACCGATGAGAGGTTCAAAGGCTCGGATGCCTACGTCACCGCCCTGCTCCTCTACCGGGCGATAAGGGACCTGGATTTCGACCTGATTCTGACGGGCTGCATGGCCAGCGACGATGGCTACACCCAGGTGGGAGTGACCTTAGCCGAGCTTTTGGATATCCCTCATGCTGTCTACGTCAAGAAGCTGGAGATCGAGGGCCAGGTGGCTAAGGTCCATTGTGAGCTGGAGGGGGGATTGGAGGAGGTGATGGAGGTGAAACTCCCTGCCCTTTTCACCATCCAGACGGGGATCAACGAGCCCCGCTATGCTTCCCTCCTGGGCATCAGAAAGGCCATGAGGAAGGAGATCGAGGTCCTGAATTTGGATGACCTAGGCCTGGGCGAGGAGGAAGTAGGAGAGTCGGGCTCTAAAATCGAACTCCGAAGGCTGTTTATCCCTCCCGTGGAGAAGGAGGCTGAGATCCTGGAGGGGAAGCCGGAGGAGGTGTCGGCGAGGCTTGTGGAGATATTGAAAAGCGAAGGGGTGATATAGGGGAAGGGGGACGCAGCTACATCCTGTTAAGAAGCTGCGCGAAATGAGGAGGTAATCAGCCGATGAAGGAGATCCTCGTTCTTGTGGAGCACAGAAGGGGCGAGATAAGGGACGTCACCTTCGAGATGCTGAGCAAAGGGAGGGAATTGGCCGGGGAGATGGGGGCGGAGCTCACCTCCGCCCTGCTCGGCTACGATGTCGGCAGCTTTGCCGAGGAGCTTTCCAAATGGGCTGATAGGGTCCTGGTCGTTGAGGACGAGAAGCTGAAAGACTTCAATGCCGAGGCCTACCAAAGGGTGTTGGCCACCCTGCTAAGCAAACGTCAGCCAGCCCTGACGTTGATCGCCCATTCGAGCTTCGGCACGGACCTGGCCCCCAGCTTAGCAGCCGAGCTGGGTTTCCCTCTGGCTACGGACTGCATAGATCTGAGGGTCGAGGATGGCGAGCTCATCGCTGTGCGGCAGATGTACGGTGGGAAAGTGAATGCTGAGGTCTCGTTCCGTCAGGCCCCTCAACGTATGGTTACCGTAAGGCAGGGCGCTTTCCCCATCGAAGAAGGCCAGCGGGCGGGCCAGATCGTCGCCTTTCCCTCGCCCCTGACCGAGGAGATAGATATCAAAAGGTTCATCGAGTATGTGGAGGCTGCCCCAGGGGAGGTGGACATCACTCAGGCGGACATCATCGTCGCCGTCGGGAGAGGGATCAAAGAGAAGGAGAATCTATCCCTCATCGAGGAGCTGGCCGAGGCCCTGGGGGGTGTGGTGGCCTGCTCCCGCCCTATCGTCGACGCAGGATGGCTTCCTTCGGATCGCCAAGTGGGACAGTCGGGCAAGACCGTCAAGCCCAAACTCTACATGGCCATAGGCATCAGCGGAGCTTTCCAACACATAATCGGGATGAAAGGATCGGACACCATCGTGGCCATTAATAAGGATCCCAACGCACCTATATTCCACGTGGCCGATTATGGCATCGTAGGCGACCTCTTCGATGTCGTGCCGGAGCTGATCAAGCGATTGAAGGCTTAAGGTGCGGGCCTCGCACAAACGGAGGAGAACGAGGTGAAGATCGGGGTTTACGTCTGCCATTGCGGGGTAAACATCGCTGCCACCGTCGATGTGGAGCGAGTGGCCCAATTCGCTTCCTCGTTGCCCGATGTGGCTGTTGCTAGGCACTACGAGTTCCTCTGCTCCGAGCCCGGGCAGGAACTCATCAAGAAGGATGTGAAGGAATTAAAGCTCGACAGAGTTGTCGTGGCGGCGTGTTCGCCGAGCATGCATGAAAGGACCTTCAGGGGGGCCATCCGGGAGGCGGGGCTGAATCCGTACCTCCTGCAGATAGCTAACATTCGAGAGCAGTGCTCCTGGGTGCACGATGATGTGGAGGAGGCCACTGAAAAGGCCATGAGCCTTGTAGCCGCCGCCGTGGCCAAAGCACGGCTGCTGGAGCCACTGAAGCCGAAGGAAGCCGATGTGATCCCCGCGGCGCTGGTGATAGGCGGCGGCATAGCGGGCATCCAGGCCGCTTTGGACATCGCCGACGCCGGCTTTAAAGTCTATTTGGTGGAGAAGGAACCCTCCATCGGCGGGCACATGGCCCAGCTGGACAAGACTTTTCCCACCCTGGACTGCTCCGCTTGCATCCTGACGCCAAAGATGGTGGACGTCGCCCACCACCCCAATATCGAGCTCCTGACATACTCGGAGGTCATCGGTGTGGAAGGCTTTGTGGGCAACTTCAAGGTGAAGGTGAGGAAAAAGCCCAGATACGTGGATGTGGACAAATGCACCGGTTGCAATCTCTGCGCGGAAGCGTGCCGCCTCCGGGGGAGGATCCCCAGCGAATTCGATGCCGGGATGGGGAAGAGGTCGGCGATCTACATCCCCTTCCCTCAGGCGGTCCCTTTGAAGGCGACGGTAGACCCGGAGCATTGCCTGTTCATCCGATACGGGAAGTGCGGCAAATTCCCTCCCTGTAAAGAAGCATGTCCGGCAGACGCCATCGACTTCGAGCAGGAGGAGGAGATCGTCGAATTCGAGGTGGGAACGATCATTGTGGCCACAGGCTATGACGTTTTCGATCCCAAGCTCAAACCCGAGTTGGGCTACGGTGAGTATGAAAACGTCATCACCAGCCTGGAATTCGAGCGCCTCTCCGGAAGCTCCGGCCCCACGGGAGGGGAGATATCCATAAACGGCAAAAAACCGAAGAGCGTGGTCTTCATCCACTGCGTGGGCTCAAGGGACAAGAGCGTGGGCCACGAGTATTGCTCTCGCATATGCTGCATGTACACTGCCAAGCAGGCCCACCTATTGAAAGAGAAGATCCCCGATGCTAAGGTGACGGTCTTCTACATCGATATGAGGGCCTTCGGGAAAGGATTTGAGGAGTTTTATGATAGGGTGAGAGAGGAAGGGATCCTCTACAGGCGGGGGACCGTCTCCGAAATCTACAGGAGGGGAGAAAAGCTGGTGGTCAGGGCTGAGGATACCCTCCTGGGGGAGGCGGTGGAAGTAGAAGCCGACTTGGTGGTCTTGGCCGTGGGGCTCGTTCCCAGAGCCGATGCGGGGAAGATAGCCGATCTCCTCAAGCTCTCCCGCTCGCCGGACGGATTCTTCCTGGAGGCCCATCCCAAACTGCGGCCTGTGGACACAGCTATAGACGGGGTTTTCCTGGCCGGATGTTGCCAGGGCCCCAAGGATATCCCGGATTCGGTGGCCCAGGCCAAAGCAGCTGCCTCTTCGGCGATGGCCCTCATGTCGCGGGGCAAGGTGACCATCGAACCCTTCGTCGCCGAGGTCATGGATATACGGTGTACGGGGTGCGGCCTGTGTGCTGAGGTTTGCCCCTTCGGGGCCATAGAGATGGTCGAGAAACGTCCCTTCCAGGTGAAGGCGGAGGTGAATCCCGTCCTTTGTAAGGGCTGTGGGCTTTGCGTGGCCGCCTGCAGGGGCAAAGCCATCTCACTACATGGCTTCAGCGACCAGCAGCTTCTGGCCCAGGTGGAAGGCGCACTTGCAGGTGGGTGATGTAGATTTACGCTTGGGGGTGCGAAATCCCCTGATTTAGCGAGGATTGTAATATGGCAACGGATTTCGAACCGCGCATCGTCGGTTTCCTTTGTAGGTGGTGCAGCTATGCCGGGGCTGACTTAGCCGGCACCAGTCGCATAGGCTATCCATCCAATCCACGAATCATCCGTGTTCCCTGCTCAGGACGGGTGGACCCTCTTTTGGTCCTCAAAGCCTTTCTCGATGGAGCCGATGGGGTCATGGTGCTGGGCTGTCATCCCGGCGAATGTCATTACTTAGAGGGCAACTATCACGCCCAGCGCCGCTACGCCATAATGCACCGCCTCCTGGAATACATGGGGATCGAGAGGGAACGGCTTCTCATCGACTGGGTCTCCGCTTCCGAGGGGAAGCGCTTCGCCGAAATAGTGGAGGAATTCACGGCTAAAGTGAAGGAATTAGGGCCATTGGAGGGGAGGCTAATTGATAGATCAAATCCGAGCTAAGGCACGGGAATTGTTAGAGAGCGGCCAGGTGAGCTGCGTCATCGGCTACGAGGAGGGGACGAGGGGGAGGGTGCGTCCGGCCTTCATCTATAAGCCTGAGGATGTGGATCGCCTGGTTTGGAACGAACGCTGCATCCACAATCTGGTCGTTTATCTGCGCCAGTTCGCCAGGCCATTGAAGCGAGGCGAGGAGCCTCCTCGGGTGGCCATCCTGGTTAAACCCTGTGATTCCCGCTCCTTGAACGTGCTCCTTCAGGAGAAGCAGGTAGAGCGGGAGCGGGTCTATGTCATCGGCCTGGCTTGCGAGGGGATGAGGGTAGATGGCCAGCTTCAGGAGCGTTGTCAGCGTTGTGAGGACCGCATCCCTCTGGTTTATGACCTTCTGGTGGGGGAGAAGCCCCAAACCGTTGGCCATGAGGACTATGCCGATGTGGAAGAGCTGGAGAGGATGAGCCCACGGGAGAGGCTCGATTTCTGGCTGAGGGAACTGGACCGCTGCATCCTCTGTTATGCCTGCCGCCAGGCCTGTCCAGCCTGCTACTGCTCCGAATGTGTGGCGGAGCAATTAGATCCGCTGTGGATGGGCATCGCTATCGACCTCCCGCGGAAGTGGTTCTTCCACACTATGCGTGCCTATCACTTGGCGGGGCGCTGCGCTGGCTGCAACGCCTGCGAGCAAGTCTGCCCTATGGATATCCCCTTAAGCCTTATCTACCGTAAGCTGGTCAAGGAGGTGGAAACCCTCTTCAGCTATAAGGCCGGGCTGGATGCGGAGACGCCTTCGCCTTTAGCTACCTTTGAAAAAGGGGAGGAGCTGCCTTTGTGAGGAGGCGGCACTCTGATGGGAATCGGAAAGCGTCTCTTTCCTCAAATCGAAATGGAGAAGAGCTGTCGCTATGATGAAAGTCTCGACTAAAGACGACCTGATGGCTTGGCTGGATAGGCTGGCCGAGAGATACACTTTGATCGCCCCTAAGGATGTTGAGGGCCACATCCTCTACAGGCCAGTGGCCGGGAGTGAGGAGATCGCCTTCGACTTCACCAAAGCCGCCCTTTCGCCTAAGGAGCACTTTCTTCCTTCAACCCAGGTGATCCTTTCCATCGAGAGGAAAGGGGAGGGCATCGAGCTGAAGGAGCCATCCTTGGAGAGGGAGAGGATCATTTTCGGCATCCGTCCCTGTGATGCCAAGGCGCTGCGCGTCCTCGATGCCCTCTTCCTGGAGGAGCCCATCGATCCATACTACGCCGAGCGGCGGGAGAAGACCACGCTCATCGGCCTGGCCTGTCGGGAGATGGGTGACGAGTGCTTCTGTACCAGCTTAGGCGGGGCGCCCGACGATGCAAGCGATGTGGACCTGATGCTTACGGAGGTGGAGGGCGGATATGCGGTCCAGGTGGTTACTGAGAAGGGGAAGGCGATTGTGGGCGATCTGCCTTTGAAGGAGGTGGAAGGAAGCCCGCCCAAGCCCATCGTTCATGAGGAGAAGGTGCCTATCCCGGAGTTGGATGCCTGGCCTCAACATTTCAACGATGAATACTGGGCCCGCTTGGCCGACCGCTGTCTCAGTTGCCGCCTCTGCACTTATGTCTGTCCCACCTGTCGCTGTTTCGATGTGCGGGATTACCCCTCTTCAGACGATGCCATAGAGCGGCTGCGTGCCTGGGATAGCTGCCTGGCGGAAGGCTATCGTCGCATCGCTGGAGGCTACAACCCCCGTCCCACGAAGATGCAACGCCTTCGCAACCGCTTCTATTGCAAATTCTACTACTACCCCAAGGATTTCGGCCCCGTGGCCTGCGTGGGCTGTGGCCGCTGCATCATCAATTGTCCGGTGAACATAGATATCGTGGAGGTGCTAAGGGATGTGGCCACCCTGTAGATGGCTGGTCAGACCTGCGAGGAGGGAAGGATGGCTCTGAAGAACCCTTATCGTCCGTATTTAGGCACCTTAGTGGGAATTAAAGATCTAGCCACGAACATCAAGTTATTTCAGGTCGAGCTCAACGACCCTCAAGAGCGTGAGGCTTTCACCTATCGCCCTGGTCAATTCGCTTTCGTCTCCGCTTTCGGGGTAGGGGAGGCACCCTTCAGCATCACCTCTTCGCCTTCGCGAAGCCAGGTGCTGGAGTTTGCCATCAACAGGGTGGGCACCGTCACCAGCGCCTTACATCGCATGAGCGAGGGGGATGTGGTAGGCATAAGGGGCCCCTTTGGTAATGGTTTCCCTCTGGAGGAGATGGAGGGGAAGAATATCGTCATCCTGGGCGGAGGAATCGGCGGCGCCCCCCTGCGTCCTATCATCCACACCGTCATAGATAACCGTTCGAAATACGGCAAGTTGACCATCCTCTGGGCAGCTCGTAATCCTTCGCTCCTCATCTTCACTGATGAGTTCGATGAATGGCGGGCTGCGCCTGATACCGAGCTGCATCTTACGGTCGATAGAGCTGATGAGACCTGGACGGGCAATGTAGGGCTTATAACGGAGCTGTTGGAGAAGGTCGCCCCTTCCCCAGAGAATGCAGTGAGTATCACTTGTGGCCCTCCTATCATGATTAAATTCACCATGCTCACTTTAAAGAAGCTGGGTTTCGCCCCCGAACAGATGATCATGACCTTAGAGGCCAAGATGAAGTGTGGGATAGGCAAGTGCGGCCGCTGCAACTTGGGAGATAAGTTTATCTGCACCGACGGCCCCGTCTTCAACTACGCTGAGGTCTCCGAATTCCTGGAGAGCTTTTAAGGGTATTTCCGCGCCATGCCGAAGATCGAGATCGATCGCAATTGGTGCAAAGGCTGTTATATCTGTGTCGAGATATGCCCAAAGGGCGTTTTGGAGGTGGATAGGGACAAATGGTGGAAGGGCTTCCATCCTGTGGTGGTCACCCATCCTGAGGAATGCACTGCCTGCCGGCAATGCGAATTGCTCTGCCCGGACCTGGCCATCGCCGTCACCCATTAATTTCGCAAGGGCGAACTCGAAATGCCGAGATGAACGGTTCTGGTTGGACGATACTCGGAAGCGCCCTCAAACCAGGGCGCTACTTTTTGCAAGGGGATGAAGCCTGCGCCGAGGGGGCCATAGCTGCTGGATGTAACTACTTCGCCGGTTACCCTATCACCCCAGCGAGCGAGATCATGCATCATATCTGCTATCGCTTCGCCGAGCTGCGGGAGAGGGGAGAGCATCGGGTTTTCATCCAGATGGAGGATGAGATCGCTTCTATCGCCTCCTGCATAGGGGCTTCTTGGGCCGGCGCTAAGGCCATGACCGCCACCAGCGGCCCCGGCCTCAGCCTGATGTTGGAGAACATCGGCTACGCCATAGGCACCGAGACCCCGGTGGTGATCGTGGACGTGCAAAGGGCAGGCCCTACAACTGGGCAGGCCACCCGCCCTGCCCAAGGGGATATGCTTCAAGCGCGCTTCGGCGCTCACGGCGACTATGAGATCATCGCCCTCTCCCCCTGGTCCGTCCAGGAGATGTATGAGCTGACCATCCGTGCCTTCAATTTGGCCGAGCGCTTTCGGGTTCCGGTCTTCGTCTTAGCCGATGAGGCGGTGGGCCACCTGCGCGAAAGCCTGGTTATCCCACCTAAGGTGCGAGTTTACAACCGGGCGAAGCCGATGGGCAGGGAACCTCCCTTCGGTGGAAGGGGAGCCCCTTCGGAGATCCCGGAGGTTCCGCCCATGCCAGCCTTTGGGGAGGGACATAAGCTTCTGGTGACCGGCTCCACCCACGATGAGTGGGGCTATCGCCATACCTCCGATCCCCAAGTCCAAGCTCGGCTGGTGGCTCGTTTAAGCAGCAAAATCCTCAACCACCTGGACGAGATTGTGGAGGTCGATGAGCGCTTCTGCGAGGGGGAATTGGACGTTCTGGTAATAGCCTACGGCTTTACCGCCCGATCCGCATGGGCGGCGGTGAAGCGCGCCAGAGAGGAGGGGATGCGGAGTGGATTGCTGCGCCTGAAAACCATCTGGCCCTTCCCGGGGGAACCTGTGAGGCGTTTAGCCCAGCGTGCCCGGAGCGTTTTAGTGCCGGAGATGAATTTAGGGCAGATCCTGCGTGAGGTACAGCGCATCGTCCCTGAGGCGCGAGGCTGCAACAAAACCGATGGCGAAGTCATCACGCCGGGAGAGATCCTGGCCGAGATGGGTAAATACCCATGACCGACGAGAGGAGGAATGCGATGGCGGAGAAGGAGGTCGGGAAGGTAACCCACTATTTCAGCAAAATCGGCGTGGCTGTAGTGGAGTTGACCGATGAGCTGAAGATAGGGGATACCGTGCACATCAAGGGCGCTACCACCGATTTCGAACAGAAGGTGGAATCCATGCAGATAGAGCATGAACCCGTTGAGAAGGCGGGGGCAGGCCAATCCATCGGGCTTAAGGTCGCTCAGAGGGTGCGCGAGAGGGATACCATCTACAAAGTGACTGAGTAGCACGGAAAAGCCCTCTTCATCGAATTCGACCCCTGCCCATCTTGGATTCCCGATGGAGCAGCCAGCTGACCGCTCCCGACCTGTGATGATCAAAGCGACGGGGAGGTAAGGGAAGGATGGGGGTGGGGCGGCGATCACCCCGAAGGCGTCTACGGCGCAGCTATAGGCTTGCGATCCAGGGCTCTCCCCTCCGCTGACCGTGAGCCTGAGCATGTGCTGACCGCCTCCAGCCCTGCGCACTAGAGGCACTCCGGCCTGCCACCGGGGTAGAGGCTGTGAAGGTCTAATGTGGAAACGCCCTTCTCTGCCTGTAAGCAGGCCGGGCACTCCGTGTCCATCCAGGGTGATGATCTCTTTCCCGCTCCTTCATTGTAGAGTTATCAAATCCACCCCATTCCCTCTGAAGACGAAGGACAAGCTGGTCAGGGCTCCTCGCTAACCACTTCGCTCATCCTCTTCCAGATGAGCTTCTCCTCTACGAAATCACCATAGTCGGTGAAATCCTTGAAGGGGCTGCCTTTAAAACGGGCCCAGGTGGGTGCCCTGTCGAGGCGGGCTACGATCGAAAGACCATCCCTCTCGCAGAGGGCAACGATCGTCTTTGTGCCCAGCAGCTCCCCCATGCCCTCGGATCAAGGAACCCCCTTTTCGATAGGGCTCGATCTCTGCCTGGAGCCCTCTGCGCATCAGGGGATCTACGAAAGAAGGAATAGAGCACGCTTTCCAAGGCTGCTAACAGAAGCGCCAAGGCCAAAGCTAGGCCCTCGACCCGTTCGCCAGGGAACTTGGCCCTCAATGCCCTCGCCAGATCCCTCTCGGGGTCGGATAAGAGGATGTAGGCTTTCGCCCTCAAATCAATTCTCCGATCCCATCCTCATTGGAGGAATGGCAACTCCCGGCGACAACGTGGACAGAATTTGACCCCTTTGACGTCGGTGTCTGCAAGGCTGTTGGAGAAATGCATGACGCATTTGGGATCGGGGCAGTGGCCCAGTCCGAAGGTATGGCCGAGTTCGTGCATCGCTTCCTTGAGGATCCTCTCCCGGAAGAGTCCTTCATCCGATGGCAACCCGTAGAACTCCTGTCGCAGGCGAGGTAAAGCGATGATGGCCTCTCGTCCAATCAGCTTGGCTTGGCCAAAGACGAAATTGAGCCCAGGTGTGTAAAGGTCAAGGTCAGCGATGCCCAGCAGTCTATCAGCGGGAATGGTCAGACTACTCAATCTGGTCAAAATCGCATCCGATAGGTATTGGCCGCGTTCCTTGTTGTAGGCATAATTGGGATCGGGCAGGGGCTTAGTCACCGAGAACGAGCAACCGAGCTCCTTGCTTAGGGCCTCACCCAGGGCCGTTAGTATCGAGCTATCCACTTCACCGATAGGAACGAGCGCTACATGCATTTTACCCGACCTCCATTATACAACGATGCGTAAACTAGAGTTGTTGCACAATTGATGATGAGCTCGCTCGCCCTGTGAAATAGATATTTCACAGGGCTCGCGGCAGGTTGGCAAAACCCCTTCACCTGATGA
>CAYYKQ010000014.1:0-27354 GCA_964440965.1 uncultured Anaerolineae bacterium
ATTCAACCCCCACTAGAGTTGTTGCACAATTGATGATGAGCTCGCTCGCCCTGTGAAATAGAGTTTATTCCACAGGGCTCGCGGTAGGTTGGCAAAACCCCTTCACCTGATGAGCTCGCTCGCGGTAAGTTCGCGAAATCCTTTCACCCCAGTCAGCAGCGAGCGAGCTCATCACCCCGGCCAGCAGCGAGCTCATCAGTAGACAGGCCTGAAACCGGAATCGCCTAAACTTTGGGAACTTTTGTCCCCCGCGAAGCGATTTTGGAGGCCGGGTCACCCATTTCCGCGCAGGATTTGGCCTTCATAGGAGAGAATTGCACTTTTGGAGCCAATCAGTCAATTGTGCAACAACTCTACTTTTAAACGATCTCAGCCCTCGAGCGGTGATCGTCGCCTTTGGCAAAGGAGCCGAAGGCGGCCCCATCGCTGTGACCGCGTTCCATCCCAGTTTTGATCCTTTCGATTATCTCCCCCCTTGCCTGCGCCATCCTTTCGAGCTCCCATGCTTGCCTATTCCCGGTAGATCCTCACCCTCCTGTTCGTCCCCTTGCCGTAGCTCTCGGAGGCGAGGTTGGCTTGGCTGGCCATCTCGTGCTGCCTCCTGCGGATGTAAGCGTTCTGGGGCGAGAGCTCCACCGAAGGAGCACCCGCCAGCACTTTGCGGATAGCCTCCTCAGTCTCACGCATAGCCGAGGCCAGGGGATCGACCTCCTTAAGGTCGAAGATGTCCGCTAAGCAACGCTCTATCTGGGTTTTGGTGTTAGAGCGCAGGACATAGATAGGGATGCCGCGCTGTTCCGCCTCCGCGATGGGCCGTGGACGCTTGCGGTAGTAGCTCTTCAGGGTGATGACCACCTCCGCCTCCTCCAGGGTATCCACCAGGGCGAGGGGGAGGTCGAGGTTATCGGCCGCCTGCCTCAAGCGATTACGGGCGATGCCATAGGGATAAGCACATAAGGTGGGCCTCGGCGCGGGGGCTTCCAGGGGAGGCTTCTCCTCGACTGGGAGGGGCATCGCCTCCTCCACCTGGATTTCCCCCTCCTCATCGCGATAGCGGAGCTCGGCGGGTAGGCGTCTCCCCCGGAGGATGGCATCTACGGCAGCCGCCACATCGTGGTGCACAGCCAGGTGATGCCAATCCTGGATCTCCACCACCACATCGAAGGTGGGCGGAGCTTTGCGCTCCAGGATGGACTTCTGGGTGCCCCGGCGGCGGGCCTCTTCATCGGAGAGGGTGACGCTCTGGATTCCCCCCACCAGGTCGGCCAGGGTGGGGTTCTTCATCAGGTTGTCCAACACATTGCCATGAGCGGTGGCGATGAGCTGCACACCCCGCTCGGCTATGGTGCGGGCGGCAGCGGCCTCCAGCTCGTTTCCGATCTCGTCTATGATGATGACCTCTGGCATGTGATTCTCCACCGCCTCGATCATTACCTTATGCTGGCTGGAGTAGGTGGGGACCTGCATGCGTCGCGCCCGGCCGATGGCGGGATGGGGGATGTCGCCGTCGCCGGCGATCTCGTTGTTAGTGTCCACGATGACCACTCGCTTCTGCTCCGCCAGCACCCGCGCCGCTTCGCGCAGTAGGGTGGTCTTGCCCACCCCTGGCCGCCCGAGGAGAAGAATGCTCTTCCCCGATTCGACGATGTCCTGGATGATGTCTATAGTGCCATATACGGCCCTCCCCACGCGGCAGGTGAGGCCCACTATCTCCCCCTTGCGGTTGCGGATGGCCGAGATGCGGTGCAGAGTGCGCTCGATGCCCGCTCGGTTGTCGGCATCGAATTCGCCGACGCGGGAGACGACGTAGTTTATATCTTCCCTGGTCACCTCCCTCTGACTGAGGACGAGTTCGCCGTTAGCAAAACGGGCCTCCGGCCTGCGCCCTAAGTCGAGAACGACCTCCAACAGCTCGTCATCTCTGCCCGCCTTGCGCAAGGATTCAGCAATGGACGGAGGCAGAACCTCCAACAAAGCTTCTAAATCGTCGATTATCTTCTGCTTCATAAAAATCACTTCCTACCTGTTCGTATCTGAGAGCAGAGCGCTTGCCCAATCAGGCATAAACGCAACACCTTATTGCGCAACCGCTCTAGTGAACGCTTCGGCCCTCCTCTCCAAAACCGGGATCGACTTCAAAGCCCGCTTCCCGATTCGTGCCGCGATGCGCTTAGCCACTAGGGAGCGGCGAGCTAAAGGGCGGAAGCCCTCCTCCCAGAGAGCTTCCTTCAGATGGTCCTGGTAGCCCCTCAAGCCACAGTAGATAGGGCGGGGAGGAAGAGCGGAGAGGAGGAGAAGGGCCTGCTCCACCAATTCCCCAGCTCGTTCACGGGCCTGAGGGTGGAGGAGCATCCTAAGCCAATAACCGCGTTCACCTCTGCTGATCCGAAGGTGGCCCACTAACTCCCCCTGGGCCTCCAATACGTAGCCCTCAACGCCTCTGAGCAGATCGCTCATGCCCCCCTCGGCCCCTTGCACATGGCGAGGGGTAGCAGCGGAATGGAGCCTCTGCAGAGCCCATCTATCCGCAGCCCCTTGCCGTCGCAGGGTCGCCCGAAGATGGCGTCGGGAGGAGGAGATGCCCTCTAGGTAGAGTATCTCCTCCTTGGCATAGGTGACGAAGCCCACCTGCTGAAAGATCTCCGCCTCTGAGCCATCCTCCGGGAGGCTGGCCAGCAAGCGTTGGATCCCTCTCTCCCCTGCCCTGATGGAGAGTTCGATCAGCAGGCGACGCCAGATGGACGGAGCCCCGTCCTCCGCTAAAGGGGGAGCCAAACAGATCACTCTGGCTGAAGGCTCCCCCATCCTCCATTGCACCTGCACAAAACCAAAGTTCCCCCCTCCCTCCGCGGCGTCGAGGACATAGGTATGGATATCCCTCCTCCACAGGAGAGGGAGGCAGGAGCTCAGGGCAGCTCGAAGCGGCGAATAGGAATGGATCAAGGCCCTTTCCGGGTCGAGCAAGATTCCTTTCCCTCGCAAGCCCCCGATCGAGAAGAGACTGCAAAGTCCAAATGGTCTGAGCGAATCGTCGTTTTGCCTCATCGTCCCAAAACCAGCTTATTGACCTTTTATGCTATTGTACTATCGTTTAGTTCGATTGGCAAATGCAGGGGGATAGGGCAATTTTACATTTAAGGGCAATTGTGGTATCATTGAAAATGACCTCGGTTCGGTCGAGAATCTGGTTTGGAGTGCAGGGAGATGGAGTACAAGGATTATTACAAGATTTTGGGTGTGGACAGGAACGCCAGCCAACAGGAGATCAAGAAAGCCTATCGCAGGTTAGCTCGCAAGTACCATCCCGATGTAAACGATAGCCCCGACGCTGAGGAGCGCTTTAAAGAGATAAATGAGGCCTATGAGGTCTTGAGCGATCCTGAGAAACGCCGTAAGTACGACCAGTTAGGGGCCAATTGGCAGCAATGGCAGCGTATGGGAGGCGACCCGGGCAGCTTCGACTGGAGCCAGTGGTTCAGTGGCTGGCCGGGACGCATCCGTGTGGAGTATGGCGACTTAGGGGATTTCTTCGAACGAGGGGGCTTAGGCGGCTTCTCCGACTTCTTCGAGGCCATCTTCGGTGGCATGGGTGCGAGGCCGCATACCTCTTGGGAGAGGATGTGGGAGAGCCGCCCCTATAGGGGGGAAGACATAGAGCAGACGGTGCAAATCACCTTAGAGGAGGCTTTCCATGGCACCACGCGGATATTGAGGAAGGATGGAAAGAGGCTGGAGGTCAAGATCCCCCCAGGGGTGAAGACGGGCTCCAAGATTCGCTTGGCCGGGCAGGGCGGACCTGGATTTAGGGGAGGTCCTCCCGGCGACCTCTACTTGAAGATTCAGATCCTCCCCCACGCCGTCTTTGAGCGTGAGGGGGACGACCTCTACTGCGAGCTTCCCGTCGACCTTTACACCGCTGTGCTGGGCGGCGAGGTGAGGGTCTCCACCTTGGACGGGGACGTAATGCTCAAGATTCCGCCGGAGACTCAGAGCGGAAGGGTCTTCCGCCTGAGAGGTAAGGGCATGCCCAACCTGCAGAACCCAAGGAGGAGAGGAGACCTCTATGCCAAGGTGATGGTGATGGTGCCCAGAAACCTCACCGAGGAGGAGAAGGAGCTCTTCCGCAGGCTGGCTAAGATGCGTTAAGGGATATCGGGACGAACGGAAAGGAGTGTTTCCGAAGATGGGGATGAGGAAAGGGTTGTTGCTTACCATCCTGGGGCTTCTATTAGCAGGGAGCCTCTTGGGCTGTGGGCTCCTCCCTTTACTTCCCCCCACCCAGAAGGCGACCTCCGGCTCCTCATCCGTGGCCATTCCGACACCCACTTCAGAGCCCACTCCCACCCCCCTCCCACCCTCCATTATCGAGGAGGCTAACGCTGAGGAGAGGGTGCTGATCGACATCTACAAAAGGGTCAACCCAGCCGTGGTCAACATCCGGGTGGTCAAGAAGGTGAGAGGCTTCCGTTTTGAATTCGAATTCCCCGGCTTCCCTAAAGCTCCTGAGGAATTCTTCCAGGAAGGGGAGGGTTCGGGCTTCGTCTACGACAAGGAGGGCCACATCGTCACCAACAATCACGTGGTGGAGGGAGCCGAAGAAGTGAAAGTGACCTTCGCCGATGGAACTATGGTGGACGCCGAAGTGGTAGGCACCGACCCGGACAGCGATCTGGCGGTGATCAGAGTTGACATCCCTCCGGAGAAGCTACATACCGTCGAGCTGGGCGATTCGGACAGGCTGGAAGTGGGCCAGCGGGTGGTCGCTATCGGCAACCCATTCGGGCTGGAGGGAAGCATGACCACGGGCATCATTAGCGCCTTGGGGAGAACCATGCCCCTGGGTCGAATCTCGACCGTCGTCGGGGGGCGCTTCTCTATCCCTAACCTCATCCAGACCGATGCGGCCATCAACCCCGGCAATTCAGGGGGGCCGCTCCTGGACCTTCATGGCCGGGTGATAGGAGTTAACACGGCCATCCGCTCCTTCACCGGCTCCTTCGCCGGAGTGGGCTTCGCCGTACCCGTCAACTTGGTGAAGAAGGTGGTTCCGGTCCTCATCGAGAAGGGCCATTACGCCTATCCCTGGCTGGGCATCTCAGGCTTCGATCTGAGGCCGGAGATCGTGAAGGCTATGGACCTCCCCGTGGAGAGGGGAGCACTGATAATCGAGGTTGTGAAGGGGAGCCCGGCGGATAAGGTCGGCCTTCGCGGCGGGGATAAGAGGTGGACTGTGAAGGTCGAAGGGGAGGAGGTGCCCCTTGGTGGGGACGTCATCGTAGCCGTCGATGGTGTCCGGGTGAGAGGAATGGCCGACCTCATCAGCTATCAGGTGATGAAGAAGGAGGTCGGCCAGGAGATGGAGTTGACCCTCATCCGTGAGGGGAAGGAGATACAGGTCAGAGTGAAATTGGGCGAGCGGCCACGGGAGTGAGGCGGGGAAAGGTATTACCATGGAGGAGATCCTCGGACGCATTTTGGGCATCGAGGCAGAGGCCAGGGCCATCGTCAGCGAGGCCCGGGAGGCTGCCAGGATGCTCAGGGAACAAATGAGGAAAGAGATAGAGGAGATGCTCACCCAAGCCCGAAAGGAGGCGAAGAGGGAAGCCAAAGCCCTGCAGGAGAAAGCCCGTCAGGAGGCAGAGGAGGAGAGGGCGCGCATCCTATCCCAAACCGAGCAGGAGCTCCAGCACCTGGAAGAGAAGGGCGACTTCGGAAAAGCGGTTAACTACGTGGTCAAGGCGATCTCCGGCCGAGGGGAAAGCTAGAGGTGATCGGCGGCATATTTCGCTATGCTAACCTAAATGCCCGTGTGCGTGCCTTGGCAAGCTCCCTGATAAGCGAGGAGGGATGGCGCGCCCTTTTAGCGGCCGAGGACCTGCAGTCCTTAGTGGAGTCTCTCAGGGAGATGTCTTATGGCGAACCTTTGCCCTTCCCTGAGGAGGCCCCCCTTCCCAGCTTGGAACTCTTCTTCGAACAGACCTTAGTGAGGGAATACGAAAAGTTCATCGCCCTGACGGATGGGGCGGTTCAGAGGCTTCTGAAGGCGTTATGGCGTCGCTTCGAACTGGATAATCTGAAGACCCTCCTACGCCGACTGGCCGGGAGCAGGGCTGCTTGGGCTGAGGGACTCCTCATCCCCCTCCGGAGCTCGGTTCTGCCCATCTCACAGCTCCGGGAGGCTGGAGATATCCAAACGGCGGTTGATTTGCTTTCCGATACCATCTACGGCCCTCCTCTGGCCAGCGCCCTGGAGCGCTACGAGAGGGAGGGGACGCTCTTCCCGGTGGAGATGGCCCTAGACATCGATTATTGGCGGAGGGCTTGGGAGGCGGTGGAGGGATTGCGGGGCGGAGATAGAGATTGGGCTAAGCGGTTGGTGGGCAGCAGGTTGGACATGGTCAACATCACCTGGGCCTTCCGCTATCGCGTCTATTACCACCTCTCCGAGGAGGAGATCATCAACTACACCCTCCCTTACGGCTATCGAAGCGACGACAAGGTGCTGAGGGCTATCGCCAGAGGGGCGAGCGTCCAGGAGATAATCTCAATGGTCTGGGGGGAGGATGTCCCCGAATTCAGGGGCTTCATCACCGAGGGGGGCAGGGAGCCGTTGCAGGCCCTCGAGGTGGCCCTGGCACGCCTTCTCTGCCGCCTGGCCAGGGAGGCGTTTATCGGCTACCCTTTCCATTTAGGGGTACTGCTGGGCTATTTGACCCTTAAGGAGTGGGAGGCACACGATCTGATGGTATTGGCTGAGGCTAAAGCGGCGGGATCGCCTCCTGGAGAGATCGAAGCTTATCTGGTGAATTTCGGTATCCTCTGAAATCGGCGGGTTTAGAGGGGTTGAGGGATGCTTAAAGCAGAGGAAATGAGGGAAATAAATATGCTTGTCCCGGAGCGAGACCTCATCGCCGTGACTGAGGCGATAGCTCGTCTGGGCACGCTGCACCTTCTGAATGTAAGCCACCTTGGCCGGTGGGTTCCAACAGAATCCGCAGACCAGCGAGAGCTTGCCAGGACTTATGCTGCTCAGGGGAAAAGGCTGGATACACTTATCGGGGCTCTCTTCCCAGGGGAGCCCCCCGAGCTTGGCCGTGTGAGAGCTGCATTGGAGCGCGACCCAGACCAAATCGAGGCGCGCATCCGCCAAGCGGAGCAGGAGATTATGCCCTTGATAAGACAAAGCCAGGAGATTGAAGGAGAGATAGAGTATCTAACTCGCCTTATTCAGCAATTAGAGCTATTGGGCCCGCTCGACATTGACATCGAGGATCTGCAGAAATTGGAATACTTACATCTGGCTATAGGCTCACTCCCCGCTGGCAACCTAGACAGGCTCCATACCAGCCTCTTTCATCTCCCCCATGTCATCTTACCCTCACACTATGAGGGTGAAAGGGTATGGATCTTCGCCTTCGTCGCTAAAGACAACGCCCAGATCCTAGATCGCGCCCTTAAGAGCGCCTATTTCTCCCCCCTGGAGCTGCCAGCGGAGTTCTCCGGCTCTATGAGCCAGGCGCTTCAGGAAATGCGACGGAAGGCGGCCAAGCTTTCTGAGGAGAGAAAGGGGTTAGGGGAGCAATTGGCTAAGTTGCGGGAGAAGTGGGGTGATGAGCTACTTTCCCTTAGGAAGAGGGTGCGGATTAATCGCACGCTGGCCGAAGCCGTAGAACACTTCGGCAGAGCCGAGAAGGCCTATCTCGTCGCGGGTTGGCTCCCGAAGAGGCTCGTGCCTGCATTTAAGGCCAAGATGGAAGAGGTCTCGAATGGGCGGGTTAAGCTAGAGGTAAACGAACCGGAGTTGCTGTTGGAAGGTGGAGGAGCAGTGCCAGTGGCCCTGGATAACCCTCCCCTTCTCCGAGCTTTTGAGGGGATTACCGCCATCTACGGGCATCCCTCCTACGGCGAAATAGACCCCACGCCCCTGGTGGCTCTAAGCTTTACCCTGATGTTCGGGATGATGTTCGGCGACGTGGGACACGGATTGACCCTGGCTGCCCTAGGCGGGCTGATGGCCAGTGGGCTGGTGGCCAAGTTGCGCCGCTGGGCCAGCTTGGCCCCTATCCTCATCGCCTGCGGCCTCTCCTCCGCCATTTTCGGCTTCCTCTACGGGAGCGTTTTCGGCCTGGAGAACATCCTGCCCGCCCTCTGGCTGCGCCCTTTGGACAATATCTTCTCCCTCCTCATGGCTGCCATAGCCTTTGGGGTGGTTGTTCTCAGCATCGGCTTCATCTGCAACATGATCAACGCCTGGAGTGAAAGGGATTGGCATCGCCTTCTCTTCGCCACCAATGGCCTAGCTGGTTTCCTCTTCTACTGGGGAATTTTAGGGTCCATCCTGGCCTACAGCCGAGGCCTTAAGTTGGGGATGGGCATCATGCTGGTCCCCATTGGGTTGTCAGCCCTCCTCATCGTCCTGGGCGAGCCGCTGGCCAAGCTCATAAACCGCGAGAGGCCCCTCTTCCCTGGAGGCCTGGGCGGATACCTGGTGCAGTCCCTCTTCGAGCTCTTCGAAGCCATTATTGCTTACCTGAGCAACACACTCTCTTACGTCCGTTTAGGGGCCTTTGCCGTGGCCCATGTGGGGCTGAGCGCCCTGGTGTTCATTCTGGCCGACCTGATGGGCGGCTTTGCCCCGATGCGCTGGCTGATCATCGCCCTGGGGAACCTGGTGGTCGTCGGCTTTGAGGGAATGATCGTGGGCATCCAAACACTGCGTCTGGAGTATTACGAATTCTTCACCAAATTCTTCCGCGGCGAGGGGATACCCTACCGGCCTCTGAGCGTGCCGGAGGCATAGAGGCGAGGGTTGCCCTTCGCAATCCATGCAAGGAGTGAGGAAATGGGATCGATAACCGCCATTGCTGCAGGGTTGGCTCTCCCTATCGTCGCCGCCTGGCTCTTAGGGAGGCGACGCCCAGCCAAAGCCATCAAAGTGATAACGAGGGGGTTTTTGGCCCTGAACGCCGCAGTCATCGTCGCCCTTGGAGTACTGATGCTGGTCTGGCTCCTCGCTTCCCCGCCGACCATGGCCGCAGGGCCTATGCAGGGAGGTGGTAATAACCAAGCGAACGTTTCCTTGGGAGCGGCTCTGGCTGTGGGCATGGCTACTATCGGCGCGGGCATCGCTGTGGGCCTCGTGGGGGCAGCAGCGGCAGGGGCTGTCGCTGAAAAGCCGGAAACTTTCGGGCGGGTCCTCATCTTCGTCGGTCTGGCGGAGGGGATCGCCATCTACGGGCTGATCGTTTCCTTCATGATCCTCACCGGAGGGGTCCGATGAAGCTGTTCGTCCTGGGGGATGAGGAGGCCGTGCTGGGCTTCGCCCTGGCCGGAGTGAGGGGAAAAGTGGCCCAAACTCCCACCGAGGTCGAGGAGGGGCTGAGAGAGGCACTGAGCGATGAGGAGATAGGCATACTGCTCATCACCGCCGACGCCGCCCAAATGGCTCGGGAGGAGGTGGATAGGCTCAAAGTCACCTCCGTCTCCCCTCTGATCCTGGAGATACCCAGCAGCCGGGGCCTGGTCAAAGGTCCCTCCATCCGCGACCTTATCAGAGAAGCCATCGGCGTCAGCCTGTGAGCGGGATGGCAAAGGAGGCTATCCGTTGGCAATGACCGAGCGAAAGACCGCAGCCGAAGGGATCAGAGCCCTGCGCCGAGAGATACTGAGCAAAGCGCGGAGGCAGGCGGAGGTTTTAATTGAGGAAGCCAAGGAGGAGGGGGAAGTCGCTCGCCGACAGGCTGAGGAGAAGGCGCAGGCCATCAGGGAGGAGATTCTGCGCGAGGCTCAGGAGGAGGCTGCATCGATCAAGCAGCGGATCGTCTCCACTGCCCAATTGGAGGCTCAACGTATGCTGCTCGCCAAACGGGAGGAGCTCATCTCCCAGGTCTTCGCCGAGGCTCAGAAACGCTTAGCCGAGCTGCGCCGCTCCGATGCTTACCCCGACGTCCTGCGGCGGCTCATCCTCGAGGCGGCGGCCGGTCTAGGAAATGGAGAGCTGATCGTCTGGGCCAACGAGGAGGACATGGCCATGCTCAACGACGACTTCCTGACCCGAGTGGCTCGGGAATTGGACCCGGAGACAAGACTCAGGCGCGGCGACTCTCCTGTTGACATCGACGGTGGGGTCATCGTCGAGCGGGCAGACGGCCGGATGCGCTACGATAACTCCTTCGGCGCCCGGCTTGAGCGGTTAAAGGATGAGCTGCGGAGCCAAGTTTACCGCATCTTAATTGGAGGTGGCTGAGGGAGTGGAGATGGCGAGCAAGGTGGGCAGGGTAACTTGGATAAGCGGCCCCGTTGTCAAGGCCAAGGGGATGCTCGGTTTCACCATGATGGAATCGGTGGAGGTGGGCGAGGAGCGCCTGATAGGGGAGATAATCGCCCTGGATGGAGATGTGGCCACCATCCAAGTCTACGAGGAGACGACGGGACTGAAGCCGGGCGCTCCCGTCTACGGGACAGGACTCCCCTTCTCAGTGGAACTCGGGCCAGGCCTCATGGGTAACATCTTTGACGGCATCCAGCGACCCCTGGAGCACATCAAGCTCGCTGTTGGCGATTTCGTCGGCCGAGGGACCAAGGTGCCCGCCCTCGACCGCGGGAGAAAATGGCCCTTCCGCGCTAAGGTCAGGGTCGGCGACGAAGTGCATGGAGGGGATGTGCTGGGCACGGTGCAGGAGACCCCGCTCGTCGAACACCGCATTCTGGTGCCTCCAGGCATCTCCGGCGAGGTGATCTGGGTGGCTCCGGACGGAGATTACACGGTAGAAGACGTCGTGGCCAGAGTGAGAATCGAGCGGGGGGAGGAGGAACTGAGGATGTACCATCGCTGGCCGGTGCGGAAGGCGCGGCCTATCAGGGAGCGGCTGATGCCTCACGCCCCCTTGATCACCGGCCAGAGGGTCATCGACACCTTCTTCCCCATCGCTAAGGGGGGCGTGGCTGCTATCCCCGGCGGGTTCGGCACAGGCAAGACTGTAACCCAGCACCAACTGGCCAAGTGGGCCGACGCCGACATCATCATCTACATTGGCTGTGGGGAGAGGGGCAATGAGATGACCGAGGTTTTGGTGGATTTCCCACAGCTCATTGACCCCAGAAGCGGCCGGCCCTTGATGGAGCGCACCATCCTCGTGGCCAACACCTCCAACATGCCCGTGGCTGCGCGCGAAGCCTCCATCTACACTGGCATCACCATGGCCGAATACTATCGGGACATGGGCTACCATGTGGCTCTGATGGCCGATTCCACCTCCCGTTGGGCAGAGGCCCTGCGGGAGATATCCGGACGGCTGGAGGAGATGCCCGCTGAGGAGGGATTCCCCGCCTACCTCCCCTCCCGCCTGGCGGAATTCTATGAGCGGGCCGGATACGTCAGGACCCTCAATGGCAGGGAGGGCTCGATAACCGTGGTGGGGGCGGTCTCCCCGCCGGGGGGCGACTTCTCCGAGCCGGTCACCCAGCACACTAAGCGCTTCGTGCGCTGCTTCTGGGCTCTGGATAAGGACCTGGCCTCGGCGCGCCACTTCCCGGCCATCAGTTGGATGGACAGCTACACCGGTTACCTGGACGGCGTGGGAAGGTGGTGGAGGGATGAAGTCGATCCCGAGTGGCAGGAGTTGCGTGATGAGGCGATGGAGATACTCCACCGCGAAGACCGCCTCCAGCAGATCGTCAAGCTGGTAGGGGCCGATGCCCTGCCGGACGATCAACGGCTGATACTCATGACAGCCCACCTCCTCAAAGAGGGCTTCCTCCAGCAGAACGCGCTGGATGAGGTGGACACCTACGCCGTCCCGGAGAAGCAGGCCAAGCTCCTGCGGGCCATCATCCATTTCCATCGGCAGGCGGCGGCGCTCATCAGAAGGGGCTGCCCGGTGGTCAGGGTGCGGAAGTTACCGATAATCACCAGGCTCATCCGCCTCAAATCCACCGTGCCTAACGACCAAGCGGACGAGCTGGACAGGATTTTAGGGGAGATCGATCACCAGATGAGGGAGTTAGAAAGGGAATGTCGACTGTAAGGGCACGGTATGCTATGCCTCTACCCGGAGCGGGGTCATCGTGATGAATCAGGTGAGCGGTCGGGAATATATCGGCTTAAAAGAGATAGCTGGCCCCCTCATCGTCGTGGAGGGAGTGGAGGGGGTGGGCTATGGAGAAGTGGCGGAGATCTACCTCCCCGGTGGGGAGAGGAGGCTGGGGAGCGTCCTGGAGGTGGGCGAGAGGTTGGCGGTGGTGGAGGTCTTCGCCGGCACGACGGGCTTAACCATTGAGGAGACCAGGGTGCGCTTCATAGGGAGGCCCCTGGAGCTGCCGGTCTCCGTCGAGATGCTGGGGAGGGTCTTCAATGGCCGTGGGGAGCCCATTGATGGCGCCCCGCCGCCTCTGGCCAGGAAGCGGGTCGATGTAAATGGCTCGCCCATTAACCCCACGGCCCGCGAGTATCCCCGCGATTTCATCCAGACGGGCATCTCGGCCATCGACGGAATGAACACCTTGGTCAGGGGACAGAAGCTGCCTATCTTCTCTGGGAGCGGTCTGCCTCATAACCAACTGGCCGCCCAGATAGCCCGCCAGGCCAGGATCGTAGGCCGGTCAGCCGAGCGCTTCGCCATCGTCTTCGTCGCCATCGGTGTGGGGCACGACGTGGCCGCCTACTTCCGGGAGAGCTTCGAGGAGAGCGGGGCATTGGCCAACGTGGCCATGTTCCTCAATCTGGCCGACGACCCACCCATCGAGAGGATCGTCACCCCTCGCGTGGCGCTGACTCTGGCCGAGCACCTGGCCTTCGATGAGGGGATGCACGTTTTGGTGATCATGACCGATATGACCAACTATGCCGAGGCGTTGAGGGAGCTCTCCAGCGCCAGGGGGGAGATACCCAGCCGCAAGGGCTACCCGGGCTATCTCTACAGCGACCTGGCCTCCATCTACGAACGGACGGGGCGCATCAAAGGGAAGCCCGGCTCCATCACTCAGATGCCCATCCTGACTATGCCCAACGACGACATCACCCACCCCGTGCCCGACCTCACAGGCTATATCACAGAGGGGCAAATCGTGCTCAGCCGCGAGCTGGCCGCACGGGGGATATATCCGCCGATAAATGTCCTGCCCAGCCTCTCGCGGCTGATGAAGGACGGCATAGGCAAGGGGCGCACCAGGGAGGACCACCCTCACATCGCCAACCAGCTTTACGCCGCTTACGCCCATGCCCAGGACGTCCGCGCCCTGGCCGATGTGGTGGGCGAGGAGGAGCTCTCGGAGATAGACAAGCGCTATCTGGAGTTCGGCGAGGCCTTCGAGAGGAAATTCATAAACCAGGGGAGCGACGAGAACAGGTCCATCGAGGAGACCTTGGACCTGGCCTGGCAGATAGCGGCCATCCTGCCTAAGGAGGAGCTGTCGCGGGTGAGCGAGGAGGAGATAGAGCGATATCTGCCTCGGTGAGGGAGGACGCATGCCGCAGATGAAGATAGCACCCACGCGCAGCAACCTGTTCCGGGTAAAGCGCGAGCTCGCCTTGGCACGAGAGGGCTACGAGCTGCTGGATGAGAAGAGGGAAGCGCTCATCATGGAAGTGATGGGCATGGTGCAGGACGCTGAGGCGGGGGTCGAGGAGATGAACCGGAGGTTCGCCGCCGCCTACAAGGCCCTGCGCTTGGCAAGGGTGAGCGTGGGCACTGAGAAGTTGGAATGGACCGCCCTCTCCGCCCTGAGCGAGCCCCAGGTCAGGATCGCCCAGCGTAGCATCATGGGCGTGACTGTGCCCATAGTGGAGATGAGCCGGGAGGCTCCGCCTCTGCAGTACGGGCTCGGGGATACCACCGCCTCCCTGGATGAGGCGGTGAAGAGATTCCGCGATCTGCTGCCCTACGTCTGTCAGATGGCGGAGACCCTGACGGCCATCTGGAGGCTGACGAGGGAGATAAGGAAAACTCAGCGGCGGGTTAATGCCCTAAGCAATATCTTCATACCCCGCTACCAGACTACGCTTAAATTCATCGAAGAAGCTTTGGAGGAAAAGGAACGCGATGAACACTTCCGGATGAAGAGGATCAAGGGTGCAACGACTTTGGAGAGGGGAGGAAGGAGTTTGTCCCGATGAAAAAGAAGGCGTCTTTTACTCATATCCTGGCGCCGACCGATGGCTCGGAATGCTCCATGGCCGCCGGCGAATTGGCCATCGCTATGGCTGTCTCCAACAATGCTCGCCTCACCTTCGTTTACGTCTTGGATGAAGCCATTATAGATGAATTGGTCCGTTCCTCTCAAAAGACGCGTCAGGAGATAAGGAGGGAATTAGCGGACAACGGCCGTCGTTATCTCAACTATATGGTCAAATTAGCTCAGAAACGAGGTATTGCGGCGGAGAAGGTGCTGCGGGAGGGAACGCCCCACCTGGAGATAGTGAACGAAGCCAAAAAGAGGATGGTGGATTTGATCGTGATAGGGCAGGTGGGCCGACGAGGCCCTCGACGCATCCTTATCGGCAGCGTGGCCGAGAGGGTTATCGAATACGCCGAATGCCCGGTTCTCATCGCCAAGAAAGAGAGGTGAGCTCGCATGGAGAAGATCAAAATAGGCGGCATCCTGTATAAAACCGACTTGTCTGAGATAGGAGTGATGTCCATCCCCGATCGCCCTGGCATCGCCGGGGCGATACTCAAGGCATTAGGGGATAAGGGGATCAGCGTGCGCTTCATCGTCCAGTGCATCGATCCCCATAAGCTCTCCCACGTACTGCTCTGTGTGGCTGAGGAGGATCTGGAGAAGGCTCTCTCCGTAGTCAAAAGCATCCAATCGGATATCGGGGCCCAGATGGTGGTCCACAAGCCCAGGGTGGGGATGGTTTCCATCTTCGGGCCCGAGTTCCAGGAAAGGCCCGGTTTGGCCGGGGCCATGTTCTCCGCTCTGGCCTCCGTGGGGATAAACATCCAGGCCATCAGCACCTCTATCTCCACCGTCTCCTGCCTGATAGATGTCGAGCGCGTACCCGAGGCTGTCGAGGCTCTCCATCAGACCTTCGAGATAACATGAGTTGGAGGGTAATTGTGAAATGGATAAGAAAATCCACCTTTTGGTCCTTGCCATCTTAACGATCGCCTTCCTATCAGGTTGCATACCCCCTGCGATCGAGCGCGAGGGGTCCACACCAACTCCCACTCCTATCGTAATCGTAGTAGTGGCCACACCCACCCCTCTTCCAACGGAGGTGGTAGCTGCCTCCGACGCGGAGGAGCAGATGGTGATCAATGTCTACGAACGAGTCAGCCCCTCTGTGGTGCACATCACCAGCAGGGTGCTTTACTACAGCTTCTTCTTCGGGGTGACTCCTAAAGAGGGGACCGGTTCAGGGTTCATCTACGACAAAGAAGGCCACATCATCACTAACTACCATGTGATAGAGGAGGCCGAAGAGGTTCAGGTCACCTTGGCCGATGGGACAGTCGTGCCGGCCAAAGTGGTGGGCACCGATCCCTACAATGACCTGGCTGTCTTGAAGGTGGATGTGCCACCAGAGAAGCTTCAACCTGTAGAATTGGGAAGCTCCGCCACCCTCCGGGTAGGGCAGCGAGCCATCGCCATCGGAAACCCCTTCGGCCTAGACCGCACTTTGACCGTGGGGGTGATAAGCGCTCTGGGGCGCATCATCGAGAGGGAGGGCGAACGCCCCTTAGGGGAGATGATCCAGACCGACGCGGCCATCAACCCCGGCAACTCCGGAGGACCGCTCCTGGACTCCCACGGGCGGGTCATCGGAGTGAATACGGCCATCAAATCGCCCACTGGAGCTTCGGTGGGCATAGGCTTCGCCATCCCCGTGGATACGGTGAAGAGGGTAGTACCTCAACTTATCGCCAAAGGCCACTACGACCACCCCTGGATAGGTTTTCAAGCCTATTCCATCACGCCTAGCCTGGCCAAGAGCCTAAACCTCCCGGTGGAGAAGGGGCTGCTCGTCGCCCGCATCTACCGGGGTAGCCCTGCTGACCGAGCTGGCCTGCGCGGGGCCAGGAGGGAAGTGCGAGTGGGAAACTATATCGTCCTGGCCGGGGGCGACATCATCACCGCCATCAATGGCACAGAAGTGGGAAACATGCAGGAATTGACCGTCTACTTGGAAACAAAGACCCAGGTGGGCGAGATGGTGGAGTTGTCCATCATCCGCGATGGGCAACCGATGAGCATCAAGGTGAAGTTAGGGGCCAGGCCGGAGTAAACGGCCTTCACCCAGAAGGCGGGAGAAAACGGCCGAGAACAAATCTTCCAAGGAGGGTTAGCTTTGAAAAGACTACTCATCGCTGGCGGGGCCGGGTTCATCGGCTCCAACTTCGTGCGCTACATGCTGGACAAGCACCCCGACTATGAGGTGGTGGTCTACGACAAGTTGACCTATGCTGGCCGTCTGGAGAACCTCCAAGATGTGGCCGATGATCCACGTTACTCCTTCGTCCAGGGCGACATCTGCGACATCAAGGCGGTGGAGCAGGTGGTCAGAGAGCATAGGATAGACGCTATTGTCAACTTCGCCGCCGAATCGCATGTGGATCGCTCCATCATGGAGCCGGGAAGCTTCATCCAGACCGATGTCTACGGCACCTACGTGCTCCTGGAGGCGGCGCGCAAGTTCGGAGTCGAGCGAATGGTTCAAGTCTCCACGGATGAGGTCTACGGCTCGATAGAGCACGGATCCTTCAAGGAGACGGATCCTCTCAACCCCTCAAGCCCCTATTCGGCCAGCAAGGCTGGTGGCGATTTGATGGCCCGCGCCTACTACAAGACCTTCGGCGTTCCAGTAGTCATTACCCGCGGGTCAAATAGCATTCTTGAAGGGGAAAAGGTCATCGCTTTCGATGGCTGCCGATTCATCTACGAAAAAATCGAGGAGGTTTTCTCTCAATATGTCAACTCCCCAAGCCAGCTTTTCGTACCTGCTTTTGACTTTAAAACAAACCGCATTGGTTTATATCAGATTAGCGCCATAATTAGAGAGTATGTGCACAAGGATGCTTACCTTATTAAAACCAAATATGGCAAGACCATTCGAGTCACCGGAGACCATAGTCTTTTCAAGAGAGATGCCAATGGCTTGCCGGTAGCTACCCCTGCCAGAGAACTGCGCGTAGGCGATTACATCGCCACCTTAGGCATCTTGCCAGCCGTGGAACTGTTCTCAGACGAGTTGCATATCGGTAAGGAATTCCAACGATACCCAGAAGTAGGTTATGATTTCCTGGTCGTTAGTGACGAGACGAGTGATCTAATCTTGTCCAAAGCCGAGGACATCAGGGAATTGATATACGACGAGGAGCATTATCAGGGATATCGCGGCCCACGCTCAAGTGTTTACTTCTGGACCACCAGGCAATGGCGTGATTACAATGCTGTACCTTTGGCAATTTATAACAAACTAGGAGCTGAACTGCCGCACGATGCAAAGCTGCGTCCACGCTTCAGCTCCCTTTGTATACCCATAAAAGTCAAATTGGATGAAGACTTGCTTTGGTTGTGCGGGTTCTTCCTGGCAGAAGGCCATCTACACTATGATGATGAACACAAAGATTACTATTTAAGGCTTGACTCTGAGGAGGCATTGCTTCGTAAAGCCTTAAAGATAATCGAAACCCACTTCAGCCTGAATCCCTCCTACTCACCTCCAACGGTGGGGAGATCGCCTTCCATAATCGTCCGCTCCAAACCTTTGACATACCTGTTCTTAAAGGTGCTGGAGCTCGGTGGGCTATCTGGAGAGCGGCGAGTGCCTGGCTGGGTTTTCGCTTTACCCCTGGAAAAATTGAAGCACTTCATCAAGGGATATTATGAAGGCGATGCATTACACCACGGCAAGTCGCGGGTGAAGAGAAGGCTCTTTTATGCTGCAACATCGAGCCGCCGGTTGGCCGAAGATCTAGTTCTTCTCCTCCTCAGATTCGGCATTATCGCCAGCTTGCAGGGACCTTACAGGAATTCAGCACGCAAGGGTGGAGAAAAGAAGCATATCCACTATAAGGTTATAGCCTATGGACTTGACTCCTTAGATCCACTCGATTGGTCAGCTAACCAATCCCAAAACTTGCAGACCTACAAGACCAATGACATCATCTGGGCCAGGGTGAAGGAGATTAAGAGGTTGGAATATGAAGGCCATGTCTACGATTTTTCAGTACCCGGCGTAGAAAACTTCGCTGCTAACATGGGGATACTTTGCCACAACACTTTCGGCCCTTATCAGTACCCTGAGAAGATCATCCCCCTCTTCATCACCAACGCCATAGATGGCCTTCCTCTGCCCCTCTATGGCGATGGCCTCAATGTGCGCGATTGGATTTACGTCTTAGACCACTGCGAGGCCATCGACCTCGTACTGCATAAGGGCACCCCCGGCGAGATCTACAATGTCGGTGCGGGAAACGAGTTGACCAACTTAGAGCTCACCAAGCGTATCCTCAAACTCCTGGGCAAGCCAGAGAGCCTTATTCAATATGTGAGGGATCGTCCCGGACACGACCGCCGCTATTCCCTGAACTGCGATAAGATCAAGTCCTTGGGCTGGAGGTGCCGCTACACCTTCGATAAGGCGCTGGAGAAGACGGTCGAATGGTATGTGGAGAACGAATGGTGGTGGCGCAAGATCAAGTCCGGCGAATATTGGGAGTACTACCGCCGGCAATACGAAGGGCGGGAGGTTAGCCGATGAAAGTGGAGGTGCCCCTCTCACAAGCCACTCGCTTGATCAATTCGGGCCCCGTCGTCCTGGTCACCGCTAAGTACAAAGATAAAGTCAACGTCATGGCCGCTGCCTGGACGACGCCCATCAGCCACGAGCCCCCGCTGGTGGGGGTATCCATCGCCCCTCAGCGCTTCACCCATGATCTGGTCAGGAGGAGCGGCGAGTTCGTCCTCAATGTGCCCGGCCGCAACCTGCTCGAGCAGGTGGAGCTGTGTGGGAGCGTCTCCGGCCGCGATGTGGATAAGTTCAAGGAGGCCCACCTGACCCCCATGGAGGCCAAGGAGGTGAGCGCCCCCCTCATCGAGGAGTGCTTAGGGCACTTAGAGTGCGCCGTGGTAGAGGCTTTCGAGCTGGGCGACCATACCCTTTTCGTGGGCCAGGTGGTGGCCGCCTGGGCGGAGGAGGGAACCTTCGATGAGGTTTGGCTTCTGGAGGACGAGGAAGCCAAACCACTCCACCATTTAGGCGGAGACTACTTCGGCGTTTTGGAGGAGAGGCTCGAAGTCTGATGCGCAGGGGGATAACCATCGGACTGATAAGTGCCCTGGTCCTCGGATGCACTCCGGTGCCGAGATCCCCATCGGAAGAGATGGTCTTCATCCCTGCAGGCACCTTCCTCATGGGCAGTGAGGAGGGGAGGGAAGACGAAAGGCCGGTGAGGGAGGTATACCTCGCCGGCTTTTACATCGACAGGTATGAGGTGACCAACGCCGAGTACGCCGAATTCTTAAATGCTTTAGGCGGCCACGTGGGAAGGTGCGATGGTCACGATTGCGCAGACACCAAGGACGAAGACCCCGATAGCCATATCCTCTACGATTATAAAGCAGGGCGATATGTGGTGGAAAAGGGCTACGAAGATCATCCGGTGGTAAAGGTGAGCTGGTACGGCGCTAAAGCCTATTGCGAACACTATGGCAAGCGCCTCCCCACCGAGGAGGAATGGGAGAAAGCGGCACGGGGAACCGATGGACGGAGATACCCCTGGGGCGAGGAATTCGACGCCCAGAGGCTGAATTCGGATTATCGCATCGGCGACACGACGCCTGTGGGGAGCTTTCCTCAGGGGGTGAGCCCCTACGGAGTCTACGACATGGCGGGGAACGTCTGGGAGTGGGTGGCCGACTGGTACCACCCTTATCCGAGCAGTGAGTTCCAATGCCCCTTCTTCGGCCGGAAGTACAAAGTGGTGCGAGGAGGCTCCTGGAACCACCCAGGATACGATGCCCGGTGTGCCTCCCGCGACATCGCCCATCCCGACCGCCGCCTCTTAGTGGTCGGCTTCCGCTGTGCTGCGTCCTTATTACCCTGAGGAGATAGGCTATGGCGGTTCAGATATTTCGTTACGTCACCAAGGACAAAGTCCTGGCTCTGGAGGACATGCTCTCCTTAGAGCCCAAGAAGAATAAGATCGCCGTCACCCTGCTGGAATATGGGAAGGATTTCAAGGCCAAGACCACCCTCTACCACTATCTCGACCCCGATGACTTCAAAGTAGTCTGTTGGGAGATATTGGCAGGTACCCTCGACGAATGGATCGACTACAAAGGCAGCCCCGACAAGGAGGGGCTTCCCGAAGCACGGGTGTTCTCCCTCAAGAAGGACACCCGCTATCGCAATCCTTACATCCTGCGCCTCTCGCGAGGTCGGGGGGAGATCGTTGGAGCGGGAGCGGTGAAGATGGTGGGCAAGCCCACCGCCAGCCTCTCTATCCTCCTCCCCGAGTTCGAAGCCAAGAGGATGGCTTTGACCACCCTGGATTACGTGCGAGCCTGGGAGCTGGTAAACTTCCGGGCCCGCCAGAAGATGTGGTCCGCTCAGCAAGGATGATGGCGGAGAGTGGTATCCCCGAGGTTATGAGAAGGCTGGGGAGAGATTTCTACCGCCGGGATACCCTGATTGTGGCTCGGGAACTCCTGGGGAAGAAGCTTGTGCGGATCCTCGAGGGAGAACGCCTCTCCGGCCTCATCGTTGAGGTGGAAGCATACATCGGCGAGGAAGATAAGGCCTCCCATGCCTCTTGTGGACGCACCCCTCGCAACGAGGTCATGTACGGCCCGCCAGGCTACGCCTACATCTACTTCATCTACGGCGTCCACTATTGCTTCAACGTGGTCACCGAAGAGGAGGGCTTCCCAGCAGCGGTGCTGGTGAGGGCCTTGGAGCCGATGGAAGGGTTGGAGCTCATGCGAGCCAACCGCCCTGGCCACTCCGACCGAGAGCTGACCAATGGCCCGGCCAAGCTCTGCCAGGCGTTAGCCATCGATGGAGCTCTTAACGGGACCGATCTATGCACCAGCGAGGAGCTCTTCATCGAGGAAGGGCGCGCCGTAGCCGGTGAGGAGATAGCTGCCAGCCCCCGTATCGGCGTCAAAGGAGACAAGGTAGCCATAAGCGTCCCCTGGCGGTTTTACATCCGCGGAAGCGGATTCGTCTCGCGCCGGTAATGGCGCTACCCCCTTACCTCACCTCGATCTTGAAATCCAAGGGCACTATCTCTATCCAGCTGTTGCCAGGCTTAAGGGGGATGGGCTTTCCTCCTCTGTCCAGGTACTGGGTCATCTCTTTCCTCTTCTCCCGCCGCCATATGCCCTCTATCATCACCCCGTCTCGAAAGACCTGGACCTTGCCCTCGCCCTTGAGGACGATCTTGATGGCGGTGGCCCCCAAGGCGTCCTCCACAATGTCCGTCTTCTGATGCTCGGCGTACTGGACGATCACGTTGGCCGCCGAAAGCTGCCTGCCGGTTTCGGCGTCCCTATGGGGTTCGCCCATGACGAAGCGCAGGTAGGTCTGCGTCGCGGGATCGTAGCGGTACTCAAGATCGCTGGTCTTAGGAGGGTAAGGGATGTGGATATAAGTCGCTGGCTTGCCCTGCGGGGGATCGGGCGAGAAGGTGAACCCCTTCAGAGGGACAGCCTTTTCCCACCCCTTCTTCCTCAGGTACTTTCGTATCCTGTCCGCCCCGGTCCAGAGGCGGTTGCGCCAACTCCGGCCCTGGATGTAGAAATAGGGCTCGGGGTTAAAATATTCGTCTAGGTTAACGATGTCCGACTGGGAGAGCATCCATCTGATGGGGTCGCTGGCGCCGGAATGGACCAGGGCCGCATCGAACTGGGGTGCTAACTCCAGGTTAACCAGCCGCGAGCTGCGTATAGGTCCGATGACTTTGGGGTCATTGGCTAGATAGACGGCGGTCAAGCGGGTGACCCACCAGCCCTCCGATATCTCCTCGTAGACCAGCTCGGCATCTGCCAATCCCGACTGTGGCCTGGCGTCAGGGTCGTTGCCGATGCGCACGTGGAGGGGCCTGCGCTGCAGGAGTTTGGGATCAGCGACCGGCAATCCGGTGAGGGGGTTGATATTCGCGGGTTGAGAGGGCGTTGGCGTAGAAGTGGGTGTAGGGGTCATCGTTGGGGTACTCGTCGGGGTAACTGTCGGGGTGAAGGCGGGGGTAGCGGGAGGCTTCGGCGTCTTCGTGGGAGTAGGAGTCGGCCGTGGCCCTCCACATCCGCTGGCCAGGAGGAAAAGCCCAACCAGGATGTACAAGGTGCACCTGACCTTCGCCATGCTGCCATTACCTCCATCAATTCAAATCCATCGTGTGTCGGTGCTAGCGAATTATAGCATAACCAAGTTAACTTGACAAAAGCTCGATAGGGTGATAGAATCACTGGTGAACAAGAGGATATGCGCTGGGGGAGCTTGGTGTAGCCAGGCTGAGAGGAGGACCGGTCGGCGGGAGCCGATAATGTCCTCGACCCCTTGAACCTGATCTGGGTAATGCCAGCGGAGGGAAGCGAAGGATGCTTGAGAGCCGTCGGCTCGCTTCCCCTGGCCGACGGCTTTTTGATTACGGAGTGCGACGACTCCCTCGTCGTGGCATTAACGGCGCGAAATCGTGATCTCGCACTCCAAAGGAGGCGAAAGATGATCAAGATCAAAGCTCCTCCCGAATGGGGCATCGAGCCCGTCCCCGAGAAGCACAGGATATTGGGATTTCTGGACTACTTCGCCCTCTGGTCGAGCCTGGGGGTGGGATTGCTGGTGCTGTTAGCCGGCACCCTCCTCGTGCCCAGCCTGGGCCTCGGCCGGGCCCTGCTGGCCATCGTCATCGGCACGGCCATAGGCAACCTGCTCCTGGCCCTGGCCGGCGTGGTGGGCAGCGACCACGCCATCCCCACCATGGTCATGCTGCGCCCCGTGTTGGGAATCCGCGGCTCCTACCTGCCCACCATCCTGAACATCGTCCAGCTCATCGGCTGGGGCGCCTTCGAGGTCATCATCATGGCTCAGGCAGCTAATCACATCACCCAGCAATTCGGCTTCTCCAATTACCTCCTCTGGGCCCTCTTCTTCGCCGTTTGGTGCACCCTGCTGGCCATCGGCGGGCCGCTGACGGTGGTGAGGCACTGGCTGGAGAAGTTCGCCATCTGGCCGGTCTACGGTATCACTACCTATCTCACCTGGTACCTCTTCTCCCACTACGACATCGGGGCGCTGCTGCGCCAGACAGGCACGGGCGAACTCCCCTTCTGGCTGGCCGTGGACCTGGTGGTGGCCATGCCCCTCTCCTGGATGCCCCTGGTGGCCGATTACAACCGCTTCGCCCGTCGCACGGGCCAGGCCTTCTGGGGCACCTATCTGGGCTATTTCCTGGCCAACGTCTGGTTCTACGCCCTGGGGGCCCTCTTCGTTCTGGCCCTCAAGACTGCTGACCTCATCCCGGCCATCATGGCCGTGACCGGCGGCTGGGTGGCCCTCATCCTCATCCTGGTGGACGAGACGGACAACTGCTTCGCCGACATCTACTCGGCCGCCGTCTCCGGGCAGAACATCCTGTCAAAGGTCAAACAGTGGTGGCTGGCCGTGGCCGCGGGCGCCATCTGCTTCGCCCTGGCCGCCACCGTGCCTATCGCCCGATATGAGGGCTTCCTGCTGTTCATCGGCTCCGTCTTTAGCCCCTTGTTCGGCATCCTGGCCGCCGATTACTTCGTCCTGCGCAAACGCCGCTACGATGTGGATGAGCTCTACCGTCCTAAAGGGCGCTATTGGTATGGGCAGGGGGTGAACTGGTGGGCGGTGCTCGCCTGGGCCCTGGGGATTCTCATCTATCAAGCCATCGCCCGGTGGGTGCCCTGGCTGGGAGCCTCCGTGCCCAGCTTCCTGGCCTCCTTCGTCCTCTACCTGGCCTTCGGGAGGATCGGGCAGCGGATGGGGTAACGGATAAACGGATAGCCGTCCAATCGAGGGGTGGGCGTTCTCTAACGCCCACGCCCACCTTGAAGAACCTGGACTTCTCCTTCGAAGGGAGGGACATTTTGAGCGAGTTAAGCGAGAGGATAGCCGAGTTGTTGGAGAGGGTCCGGCGGCAAAGGCCCCTTCTTCACCACATCACTAACTTCGTGGTCATGAACGACACGGCCAACCTCACCCTGGCCCTGGGCGCTCTGCCGGTGATGGCCCACGCCAGGGAGGAGGTGGCGGAGATGGTGGGCATGGCCGGGGCGCTGGTGCTCAACCCGGGAACGCTCACGCCCGAGTGGGTGGACTCCATGCTCGTCGCCGGCAGGAGGGCCAACGAGTTAGGCATCCCCATCGTCCTTGACCCGGTGGGGGCGGGGGCCACACGACTGCGCACGGAGAGCAACCTGCGCCTGCTCGGGGAGCTGGATATCGCCGTCCTGCGGGGCAATCCGGGCGAGATGGGGACCCTGGCGGGCTTCGGAGGGGAGGTGAAAGGGGTAGAATCCATCAAAGAGGCGGAAGACCCCTTGAGGATCGCCTGCACGCTCGCCCAAAGGTATGAGTTAACGGCGGCCGTCACCGGCAAGAGGGACATCGTATCCGATGGGGAGAGAGCCATGGCCGTGGACAACGGCCACATCATGCTCAAGACCATCACCGGCACGGGCTGCATGGCCACCACCGCCATCGCCGCCTTCGCCGCCGTGGAGGAGGACCATTTGCTGGCCGCTGCGGCGGGGCTGGCCTGCTTCGGCCTGGCCGCCGAGCTGGCCGCCGTCCATGCCAAGGGGCCGGGGAGCTTCAAGGTAGCCCTCTTCGACGCCCTCCATAACCTCACGGCGGAGCAGATTGCGAAGGGGGCTAAGGTTTGTTTTGTTAAGGGTTAATGGGTTAGGGGTTAAGGATTAATGGGTTAGGGGGTTGATGGGTGAGACCTGTTGACTCATTAACTCGTTAATTCTTCGCTTGAACGAGGGGAGGAATTCGATGAGTAACGAAACAATTCAGGAAATGACCTTCGACGAGGCCATAGACAGGATCGGCTTCGGCGCCTTCCAGCGCAAGCTGCTGGCCATCTGCGGGGCGGGGTGGGCCGCCGACGCCATGGAGGTGCTGTTGATCTCCTTCGCTCTGCCTGGCGTGATCAGGGAGTGGAGCCTGACCACGGCCCAGGCGGGCTTCATCGGCACCGCCATCTTCCTGGGCATGCTGGCTGGGGCCTGGTTCTGGGGCACCATCTCCGACTACATCGGCCGGAGGATCGGCTTCCAGTTGACGGTGCTGATAGACTCGGTCTTCGGCTTCCTCTCTGCCCTGTCCCCCAGCTACCTCTGGCTGGCCCTGCTCCGGGGCATAACCGGCTTCGGCGTGGGCGGGACCCTGCCGGTGGATTACTCCATCTTCGCCGAGTACCTCCCCACCAAGGAGAGGGGCAAGTACCTGGTCTATCTGGAGAGCTTCTGGGCCCTGGGGACGATCGTGGCCGCCGGACTGGCCTGGTTCGTCGTCCCCCGCTGGGGCTGGAGGGTCCTCCTGGCCATCTCAGCCCTGCCGGGCGTCATCATCTACTTCATCCGCCGTTACGTCCCAGAATCGCCCCGCTACATGCTGGTGGAGGGACGCGCCGACGATGTCCGGGAGGTGCTGGAGAGGGTAGCCTCCGAGAACAGAGCCGAGGTGGCCATCGGCCCCATCAAGGGCGAGGTGAGGGAGAGGAAGGTCACCGTCTCCGCCCTGTGGATATCCAAGTTCGCCCGCACGACGTTGATGCTCTGGATCGCCTGGTTCTGCATCTCCCTGGGCTACTACGGCGTCTTCATCTGGCTGCCCAAGATCTTCGTGGACCGGGGCTTCACCTTCCTCAAGACCTTCCAGTACGTCTTCCTGATGGCCTTAGCTCAGCTTCCGGGCTACTTCTCCGCCGCCTACCTGGTGGAGAAGATCGGCCGCAAGATGACGCTGGGGATCTACCTCATCCTGAGCGGAGCCTTCACCCTTCTCTTCGCCGTGGCTGGGAGCGCGCCCGCGATAGTGGGCTCGGCGGTACTCATGTCCTTCTTCTGCCTGGGGGCTTGGGGCAGCCTCTACGCCTACACCCCCGAGCTCTATCCCACGGAGATCAGGTCCACGGGGATGGGCTGGGCCAGCGGCATGACCAGGATCGCCGGCTCCTTAGCGCCCATGCTGGGGGGCATGCTCCTGCCCATCTCCCTCATCGTGCCCCTTGGCCTCTACACCGCCGCCTTCGCCATCGGAGGATTGGCCGTCCTCATCCTGGGGACGGAGACGAAGGGGAGGCCCCTGGCGGATATCGTCTGAGGAGGCAAGATGGATTGGACGCTCTACGTCATCACCGATCGCCGGTGGGGCAAATCCCACCTGGAGGTGGCCCGAGCGGCCATCGAGGGGGGCGCCACCGCCATCCAGCTTCGGGACAAGGAGGCCACCACCAGGGAGCTCGTCGAGGCGGGGCTCGCCCTGCGGGAGCTCACCCGCGAGCGGGGGGTGGCCTTCATCGTCAACGACCGGGTGGACGTGGCCCTGGCAGTGGAGGCCGACGGGGTGCACGTGGGCCAGGACGACATGCCGGCCAAGCTGGCCCGCAGGCTGATGGGGCCGGATAAGATCGTCGGCGTCTCGGCGGGGAGCGTGGAGGAGGCCCTGCGGGCCGAGGCCGACGGCGCGGATTACGTCTCCGCCTCGCCCGTCTTCGCCACCCCCACCAAGCCCGACGCCCCACCCCCCACGGGATTGGAGGGGTTGAGGGCCATCGTGGAGGCCGTCCGCATCCCGGTGGTGGCCATCGGGGGCATAAACGAGGGCAACGTGGAGGAGGTCATCAAGGCAGGGGCCGACGGGGTGGCTGTGATCTCGGCCGTGGTGGGAGCTCCCGACATCGCCGCAGCCGCCAGGAGGCTGCGGCAGAGGATAGAGGCCGCACGAGAGGAGCGATAGATGCGCATCTCCGAGTTGGGCGAATTCGGGCTCATCGCCCGCATCGCCGAGTTGGTGGGCCAGCCGGACAAGGACGTCGTTGTGGGCATCGGCGACGACGCGGCCGTGGTGCGCACCGGAGGCGATAAGTACCTCATCGCCACCTGTGACATCCTGGTGGAGGGGGTGCATTTTCTCAGAGGGAAGATAACTCCTCACCAACTGGGACGAAAGGCGGTGGCCATCAACGTGAGCGACATCGCCTCCATGGGAGGCGTCCCTAAGCAGCTCTGGGTCTCCCTGGTCCTGCCCCAGGACGCCGAGGTGGGGTATGTGGACGCCCTCTACCAGGGCATGAGGGAAGAGACAAGCCGCTGGAGGGTGGACATCGTGGGCGGCAACATAGCCCGCTCGCCCTGGGGGCTCGTGGTGGA
>CAYYKQ010000015.1:0-26646 GCA_964440965.1 uncultured Anaerolineae bacterium
TCTGCGCAGGGTTTGGCCTTCATAGGAGAAAGTCACCCTTTTGGAGCCAATCAGTCAATTGTGCAACAACTCTACTAGGGCGATTGCATGATCGTTTAAGAATCCTGGGTCAAATGCTGCCGTGACCCAACTTATCGGATGTGATCGTGCAGCCACCCCGATCCGGGAGGGAAGGGCCATGAAGAACATCTGCGTCATCGGAGTGGGCTATGTGGGCTTGGTCACCGGAGCCTGCTTAGCCGACTTAGGAAACCGCGTCGTCTGCCTCAACCGCAACAAGGAGAAATCGGATAACCTCAAGAGGGGGATACTCCCCATCTATGAGCCGGGGCTGGAGGAGATCGTGCGCCGCAACTATGCGGCAGGCCGTTTGGATTTCACTACCTCCTACGAAGAGGCCATGCGCGGCGCTGATTTCGTCTTCATCGCTGTGGGCACTCCGCCTGGCAGTGAGGGAGAAGCAGACCTCTCCAATGTGGAGGCGGCGTCCAAAGGGATCGCCAAGGCCATGACTGGACCGCTGATCATCGTCAACAAAAGCACCGTCCCCATCGGAACCGGAGACTGGGTATCCGAGGTGGTGAGGAGGAACAGGGATAACGATTACGACTTCGCCGTGGTCTCCAACCCTGAGTTCCTGCGGGAAGGATCGGCCGTCCACGATTTCCTCAACCCCGATCGCGTCATCCTCGGCTCCTCCGATCGGGCAGCGGCGGAGGAGGTGGCGGAGCTTTACCGCCCCTTAGGGTGCCCTATCCTCATCACCGATCTGAGGACGGCCGAGATGATCAAGTATGCCTCCAATGCCTTCTTGGCCACCCGCATCTCTTTCATCAATGAGATCGCCTCCATCTGCGAGGCTTTGGGAGCCGATATAAAGGAGGTGGCGTTGGGGATGGGCATGGACAAGCGCATCGGCCTCGACTACCTGGAAGCGGGCATAGGCTGGGGTGGAAGCTGCCTGCCTAAGGACGTTAAAGCCCTACACTACATGGCCTCCGTTCACGGCTGCCACCCCCAGCTCCTGAGGGCGGTGATGGAGATCAACCGCGACCAGCGCATCCGGGTGGTGCAGAAGCTGCGCAATATCCTGGGCGGCCTTTCGGATAAGGTCATCGGCCTCCTGGGGCTGTCCTTCAAGCCCAACACCGACGACATGCGGGAGGCCCCCTCCATCGAGATCGTCCACCTCTTGCAGAACGAGCGGGCGCAGGTGAAAGCCTACGATCCGGCTGCTATGGAGAACGCCAAGAAAATCCTCCAGGGCATCCAATACTGCTCCGGCCCCTATGAGGTGGCCGAAGGCAGCGATGCCTTGATCGTGGTCACCGAGTGGAACGAATTTAAGCAGCTGGATATGGCCCGGATCAAAGCCTCGATGCGCCAGCCGGTCCTGATAGACGGGCGAAACATTTACGACCCTAAGAAGATGAAGGAGTTAGGCTTCATCTACCGAGGCGTCGGTCGAGGGTATGAATAGCCAAGCGGTCCTCGGATGATCGTTTAGTTGACAGATCAATGCACATAGGGGTGGACATCGTGGAGATCGAGCGCATAGAGGCAGCCGTCGAACGCTGGGGGGAGCGCTTCCTGCAGCGGATCTACACCCCGGACGAGCTGGCGCTCTGCCAGGGGCGCATGCCAGAGCTGGCCGCTCGCTTCGCCGCTAAGGAGGCCGTCTCCAAAGCCTTGGGCACGGGGATGAGGGGCATAAGCTGGCGGGAGATGGAGATCCTCCGCGACGAGCAGGGGAGGCCTCAGCTCCGTTTGCACGGCCGGGCCAGGACCAAAGCTGAAGAGCTGGGCCCCTTGGAGTGGGCCATCAGCCTCTCCCATTCGCGTGATTACGCGGTGGCTTTGGTGGTGGCTTTGGAAAGGCCAACTTAAGCATGGCCGCCGCTGAGAGTAGCTCCCCCTTCATCAGCAACGCGATCGCAAACTCTAGGGAGATCCATTCCCACGGAGTGTGATTACCCGTATCGCACAGGGCGAAATCTCCCGATTTCACTCTCCAGATGCATCCTGTCGTAAAGCTGCTTGCCCTCCAAATTGATTTGTAGTAAACTATGATAACTTCATTGTGAAAGGGGTTGCTAAACGATGGGGAAGAAGGGGCGCGTTTTCTCCGGAGCGCGGCCAACAGGCCGGCAGCATTTAGGAAATTACCTGGGAGCCATCCAAAATTACGTGGCCTTACAGGATGATTACGAATGCATTTATTGCGTGGTGGACCTCCATGCCCTGACGACGCTTAAAAACACGGAGCGGCTTAAGCAGGACACCTATGAGATGGTCTTGGATTGGCTGGCGGCTGGGGTAGACCCCGAACGGACCATCGTCTTCGTCCAATCGAACGTCCCTCAGGTGACGGAGCTGCACACCATATTCTCCATGATCACCCCTATGGGACGGCTGACGAGGCTCCCGACCTTTAAGGAGAAGGTGCGCCAGCAGCCGGACAACGTCAACTATGGGCTCTTGGGCTATCCCGTGCTTATGGCTGCCGATATCACCCTCTACAAGGCCAACGTCGTGCCAGTGGGCGAGGATCAGGCCCCTCACCTCGAATTCACCCGCGAGCTGGTGCGTCGGTTTAACCGTCGCTTCGGCCCAGTCCTGGTTGAACCTCAGATCAAACTGACCGAGTTCCCTAAGGTGATGGGCATCGATGGAGTCAACAAGATGAGCAAGTCCCTAAACAACCATATTGAGATCGCCGCCTCTCCGGAGGAGATAGAGCAGAGGGTGATGATGATGGTTACCGACCCCGCCCGCCGCTATCGCACCGACCCCGGACACCCTGAGGTATGCAACGTCTTCTCCCTGCACAAGTTCTTCTCGTCCGACCAAGTGGAGGAGATCGAGGTCGAATGCCGCCGCGCCGGGATAGGCTGCGTGGACTGCAAGAAGCTGCTCGCCAGTAACCTGGCTGATTACTTCGCCCCTTTCCGCGCTCGAAGGGCTGAGCTGGCCGCCGACCCGAACTATGTGTGGGATGTGCTGGCCAACGGGGCCGAGCGCGCCCGGGCCATAGCCCAGAAGACCATCGCCGAGGTGAAGGAAAAAGTGGGTCTGCCATGAAGGCCATCGCCAATTTCGCTCAATTGGTGGAGGCAGCGCAGGCCGCAGGGCCGAAGCGGATAGCTGTAGCCGCCGCTCATAGTCCGGAGGTGCTCGCCTCGGCCGATGAGTTGAACAAATTGGGCATCGCCAGGGGTTACTTAGTAGGGGATGCGCCGACCATCGAATCCTTAGCCCGCCAGCGAGGCCTCGACCTGAGCGGCTTTGCCATCGTCCATGAGCCCGATGTCGAGGCGGCCGCTCGCCGGGTGGTGGCCTTAGCCAGGGAGGGTGATGCCGACGTGGTGGTCAAGGGAGATCTCAAGACCTCCCAGATACTGAAGGCAGCCCTCGATCGAGCGAAGGGGATACGAACGGGGAAGCTCTTCACCCATGTGGGCATCTTCGAGGTCCCAGGGATGGAGCGGCTGCTCTATATGAGCGATAGCGGGGTGATCCTTAATCCTACCATCTACGAGAAGTTGGAGATCATCAAGGGTGTGGTCGAGGTGGCTCACAAATTCGGCCTTGAGGTGCCGAAAGTGGCCATCCTATCGGCTACCGAAGTGGTCGATCCCAAGGTCCCCTCCTCCGTTGACGCTTTAGCTTTAGCCAAGATGGCCCAGCAGGAAGTGGAGGGGGCTATCGTTGATGGCCCGATGACCTTGGACATCGCCATCTCCGCTGAGGCCGCCGAGCGCAAAGGCTTCGATAGCCCTGTGGCCGGCCAGGCCGATATCCTGATCGTGCCCAGCGTGATGTCGGGGAACACCGCCGCCAAGGCCATCCAGTACCTCGCCCACGGCCGCATGGCCGGTTTGGTGGTGGGGGCCAGAGTGCCGATCATCATCAATTCCCGTGCGGACACGGCCGAGACCCGCCTCCTCTCCACGGCCATGGCGGTGGTCTTAGCGGGATGAAAGGGGGGTCACCAGGTACTTCCCTTCCCTCTCCCGCAGGTATCCCATCGGGACCCTGGGGTCGTGCTCGAAGATGAGGAGTGCTCCCCTCCTCAGGGCCCACTGCCTGATGCGGCGCTTGGTCTCGATGGTCTCCAAAGGCTCTATATCGTAGGCTGGCACCCATGCCAGGCGCTCGATGTTGACCGCCCAGGGGGCCAGGTCGCCCAGATAGATGGCCGTCTTCCCGCCCGATTCGATGACCACGCTCTGGTGGGCTCGGGTATGACCTCTGGTGACGATACAGCGCACCTCAGAGGTGACCCAGGTGTCGCCGTAGAGGAGACGCAGCTGGCCCTTTTCCTTCAGAGGGAGGAAATTCTCTTGGAGATAGGTGGCCTTAGTGCGTTCATTGGGAAAGGAGGCATCGGCCAACTCCAGGCGCTGGATCCAATACTCAGCCTTGGGGAAGGTGGGGACGATCTCCCCTCCGCGGATGAGGGTATTGCCCCCGCAGTGGTCGGAGTGAAGGTGGGTGTTGATGACGATGTCTATCTCCTCGGGGGAGATGCCCAATCGCTGCAGGCTGGAGAGCAACCTCCCCTCACCGGAGAGGTCGAGGATCTGGCGCTCCTTAGGGGAGAGCTTGTCGCCGAATCCCGTGTCTACCAGGATGTTTTTGCCCTCCGACTTGATGAGGAGGCAATTCAGGGCCAGGGGTATGCGATTCAATTCGTCCGCCTGCACGATCTTTTCCCAGAGCACCTTGGGCACCACACCGAAGTGCGCTCCCCCATCATATCGGAAGGTGCCATCGCTGACGAGGTAAAGCTCAACGTTGCCGAAACGCATTTCCCCTCCAATTCAGGCTTATGGCTATAATCCCCTCCCAGATCATAGGGACGGGAAAAATCTCAGAGAAGGAGGTGGTATCGTGTGAACTCGGATAAAAACGCTCAGGAACAACCCACCACTATCCACGAATTGAAGAAGGGTATGAAGTTGGTAGGCAGGGTGAAGACCCTTGCGCCTTTTGGGGTCTTCGTGGACATCGGGGTGGAGCGGGACGGACTTGTGCCTATCTCGCAAGTGGGACGAAGGCGCCTCAAAAATATCTCCGAGGGGGATAAGGTGACAGTGTGGGTCAAGAAGGTCGACCGCAGGCATGGCCGCATCCGCTTGACCATGCGGAGGCCGATCAAAAGGCGCTTGCGCGACCTTAAGCCGGGCATGGTCCTCAAAGGGACGGTGACCGATCTGACCCCCTTTGGGGCCTTCGTGGACATCGGAGCAGTCCGGGATGGGTTTGTGCATATCAGCGAGATGGCGCCCGGCTTCATAAAGAACCCAGACGAGGTGGTATCCGTGGGCGAGGAGGTGGAGGTGCACGTGGTGGGCGTTAACCAAAAGAAACGGCAGATTGACCTCAGCATGTTAGATCCATCTTTAGAAAAGCAAGAGGAAGAGAGGCTCCCCACAGTTATGGAGCTGGCCTTTCGAGAGGCTATGGCACGCAAAAAGGGTAATCGCTAAGGGATTTGCGGCAGAACTCTTAAGTCGGATTCCCGCTTGAACTAATTAGGCCTCCTCTGCGCCGGGCTCGAAGCCTTGGAAGGATACGCGGGAATCGCCCTCAAGGGCACTCGGGGCCGTTCGAGGTGCGGGTATCTGTACACCTCGCAACCCTTTTGAGGTAAGTTTTCCCACCCTGAGCCTGGGCCATTGAATGGCCGCCATCACTGTCCAGACCCTTCAGCTCAGGGCTCATCATACCATCGAATACCTTCATTGTCAAGCTTTATCCCTTGTTTGGAGGAAGCGAAGTGCTTAAAACCCACGCCTGTGGCGAATTAAGAGTTGACCACGTAGGTCAAGAGGTCACCCTCGCCGGATGGGTGCACAGGCGCAGGGATCACGGCGGGCTGATCTTCATAGACCTGCGCGATAGGGAGGGGCTGGTGCAGGTCGTCTTTAACCCTCAGGTCTCGAAAGAAGCTCATGCCGTAGCATCCCAGGCTCGCAACGAATACGTACTGCGAGTTTCGGGAGTAGTACACAAGCGCCCCGAGGGGTTAGCTAACCCGGACATGGCCACAGGCCAGATAGAGGTGATAGCTCACTCGGCCGAGATCCTGAGTGAGTCTAAGACGCCCCCTTTTTACATCAACAAGGAAACGGAGGTGGATGAAACCCTTCGCCTCCGCTACCGCTATTTGGACCTGCGCCGTCAGCGGATGCAACGCAACCTGATCTTCCGCCATAAGGTCGTCAAGTTCATCCGCGACTTCCTGGACGAACGGGGCTTCGTTGAGATCGAGACGCCCATCCTGATCAAGAGCACCCCTGAGGGTGCCCGCGACTACGTGGTGCCCAGCCGCGTCCAACCGGGCAAGTTCTATGCTCTGCCTCAGTCCCCTCAGCAGCTTAAACAGCTCCTCATGGTGGCCGGCTTCGAGAAGTATTTCCAGATCGCCCGCTGCTTCCGCGACGAGGACCTGCGCGCTGACCGCCAACCGGAGTTCACCCAACTAGACCTGGAGATGTCCTTCGTGGAGCAGGAGGATATCCTGCAGCTCATCGAAGAGCTCTTCATCTCCCTGGTGGAAGCACTGACCGAGAAGCGCGTCCTGAGGAAGCCCTTCCCGCGCCTCTCCTACCAGGAGGCCATGGAGCGTTATGGCACTGACAAGCCCGACCTGCGCTTCGAACTGCCCTTGGTGGACGTCTCCGATCTAGTGGCGGGGAGCGAGTTCCTCATCTTCCGGCGCGTAGTGGCTAACGGAGGCCAAGTGAAGGCCCTATGCGCCCCCGGCTGCGCTTCCTACTCCCGAAGGCAACTGGATGAGCTGACTGCTCTGGTTAAGAGGTGCGGAGCTCAGGGGTTAACCTGGCTGGCGGTTGGGAATTCCGTATCAACGCGTTCATCTGTGGCCAAGTTCCTGACCGAGGGCGAGACCGAGGGGATCCTCTCCCGAATGGGAGCAAAGGAAGGCGACCTCGTCCTCATGGTTGCCGACCAGCCCAAAATTGTGGCCGAGGCCTTGGGGCGCCTGCGGGTCGAATTGGCGGAGCGGCTCGACCTGCGAGACAATGGGGTTTTAGCCTTCGCGTGGATACTGGGCTTCCCTCTGCTCGAGTGGAACGAGGAGGAGGGGCGCTGGAATGCCGTCCACCATCCTTTCACCGCCCCTGTGGACGAGGACCTGCCCTTACTGGAGGAGGATCCGGGCAACGTCCGGGCCAAAGCCTACGACATCGTCTGCAACGGCTGGGAGATAGGCGGGGGTAGCATCAGAATCCACCGACGGGATGTACAGGAGAGGATGTTCAAGGTCTTAGGCATCTCCCCCGAGGATGCTCAAGCCCAATTTGGCCATCTATTGGAGGCCTTCGAATACGGCGCTCCCCCTCATGGAGGGATTGCTCTGGGCATCGACCGTGTGGTAATGATCCTGGCCGACGAGCCCAGCATCAGGGAGGTCATAGCCTTTCCCAAGACCCAGAAAGCCGTGGACCTGACGTTCAATGCCCCCTCCCCGCTGTCGGAGGAGCAGCTGGCAGAGCTCCATCTAAAGCTGACGGATGGCGAATAGCCGACTTGCGCGTTTCGTAATTTTGTGGTAATATATGGGTAGCCTGCCGTGTTCGTGATGCTAAGTAAGGGTTTGAGCCAAACCAATGAGAAGGGAGCCGATCTCTAGAGGGGACGTTGTGAACCGATAGGTAGGCTCCCACCTGAGATGAGAGTTCAAAACCTGGTAGCGCACGGCACGGCGGGTGGTTATCATTTGGGAAAGAGCCACCAGGAAGGGGAAAAACCTGGTGGCCCTTTTTATGAGGGCGCCCTGATGCTCAAGGAAAGGGTGGTCGAGGATATCTACGTCTTCACCAGCGAAGTTTACGCCCAGGTCACCGCGGGGGCCATCATCACGCCCCAAGGGACCGTGGTCATTGACACTCTGCTCTTCCCCTATGAGACGAAGGAGCTCCTGGACTTCCTCCGACACATAAGCAGGGGGGGAATCCGTTATGTGGTTAACACCCATAGCCACGGCGACCACATCTACGGCAACTACCTCTTTGAGGAGGCAGAGGTGGTAGCACACCGTCTCTGCCGCCGTTATCTGCAACGGTACGGCAAGAGCGACCTCGCCGAGGCCAAGGCTCACTTTCCCGAGCTCGCTGAGGTCCGCCTCCGCTTGCCTAACATCGTGTTCGAGGAGGGGGAACTGGCTCTGCACTTAGGAAACAAGACCATGCGTTTGATGCATATGCCGGGCCATACCGCCGATTCGATAGCGATCTACGTAGAGGAGGACAAGGTACTCTTTGCGGGCGACGCAGTGATGCCCCTCCCCTACATCGTTGGGGGCGATCTGCGGAAGGCAGTGGAATCCCTGCGAGCTATCGGGAGGATGAGCCTGGAAAGCATCGTCCAGGGGCATGGTGAGATCCTCCTCCGCGGCGAGATCGGCCCAACTATAGAATCCAACATCCTCTACCTGGAGACCATCTACGAGAAGGTTAGAAAGAAAGTGGCCGCCGGAGCACCTTGGCGGGAGGTTGAGCGGATTGACATCGAAAGCTGCGGCAAATCGCGTATTCCCCTCGGCGGCTTGGTGCGAGAGTTGCACCGCGCCAACTTACGCTTCCTCTACGATTCCCTACAGAGAGGGGAGTTAATTTGACTAATCGCTGCTTTTGTGGTATATTGATTCCACCAAGCAGTTGCTTGGATGGAGACCCCCTTTTAAAGATGACGAAGCCACTCGCCATCGACCAGGGGGCTAAAGAACGGCAGTGAATCTATTAGACAAAGGCGATGATGGAAACGAGTAGGCCAGTGATAAGGCTACAGAGAGCCCGGATCAGGTGAAAGCCGGGTGCTGGAAACTGGCTGAAAATCCTTCCGTAGCCGCCAACCGAACGGTTGGTGCATGTAAATGGGAAATCGGTGTCCATAATCACGGATTAATCTCCCAATTACCAATCCACCAACCTAGTAGACTTGGCCGGGTTCGCCCACCGTTATATGGGCGAGGGTATGAATTCGTACCCTAAGGAGCGGGCGGCAACGCCAATTAGGGTGGTACCGCGGGAGTGAAACCGGCTCTCGTCCCTAAGGACGAGGGCCTTTTGCTTTAGGAGATGAGATGGAAAAGGTGGAAGAGATCCTGCAGGCCATAGCCTCCCTCACTCCAAACGAGAGGAGGAGGTTATTCGAGCGGCTCTCCGAGGAGTTCGGAGTCCCAGCCCCAGCGATGGAAGGATCATGGGCGAACTTCAGCCCTCACCTGAGGGAAGAGCCCGATTACCTTCTGATCTTCGATGGTGGCTCCTATGGAAACCCCGGACCCGGCTACGGGAGCTACGCCCTCCTCCGAAGGAGCGATGGCTACAAACGCATCATCCGCCTGGATTTCGGCAACCGAGAGATGACCAACAATGAAGCGGAGTATGATACCCTTATCGCCGGGTTAGAGGACCTGCTGAGCCAGATAGCCGAGGAGGGACGCGAGGCCAAAGATCTCACCGTGGAGGTGCGAGGGGACAGCAGGCTGGTCATCAATCAGGTGAAGGGGAAATGGCATGCCAGGGATGAACGCATGCGCGCCCGCCGCAATCGGGTATGGGAGTTGCTCGGCCAATTCGCTGGCTGCCGGCTGACCCTTCAGCCCCGTGAGGAGAGCGTGAAGGTGCTGGGGCATTAAACAAATTAGCGGGCTGAAGCCAACACCCCAGAATCGAATTCGATCGTGTGCGAAAATATTTGGGAAGGAGCGATCATGTTCAGAGAAGTGCCTACTAAGGTCGACTTCCCCAAGATGGAGGAGCGCATCCTCCGCTTCTGGAAGGAGAGGAAGGTCTTCGAGAAAAGCTTGACCCTCCGCCAGGATGCCCCTCGCTACGTCTTCTACGAGGGGCCTCCCACAGCTAACGGCCTTCCGGGAACCCACCATGTCCTGGCTCGCATCTTCAAAGACCTCTTCCCCCGCTATAAGACTATGAGGGGCTACTACGTCCTGCGCAAGGGAGGATGGGATTGCCATGGCCTGCCTGTGGAGCTGGAGATAGAGAAGGAGCTGGGCATCGCCGGCAAGGGTAAGAAGGCCATCGAGGATTACGGCATCGCCCGCTTCAACGCCCGCTGCAGGGAGAGTGTCTTCCGTTACGTCAAGGAATGGGAGGAGCTTACCGACCGCATCGGCTTCTGGATCGACATGGAGCACCCCTACATCACCCTGAACAATGAGTACATCGAATCGGTCTGGTGGATACTCAAACAATTCTGGGACAAGGGCCTGCTTTACCAGGGTTACAAAGTCGTCCCCTACTGCCCTCGCTGCGGAACCCCCCTCTCCGACCACGAGGTGGCGCTGGGCTACAGGGAGACGGATGATCCATCGATCTACGTCAAGTTCCCCCTGCGCGACAGGCCCGACACATACTTCCTCGTCTGGACAACCACCCCCTGGACGCTCCCAGGCAACGTGGCCCTGGCCGTCCACCCCGATGTCAAATACGTCCTGGTCGAACAGACCAGGAACGGCCGCACAGAGAGGCTTATCCTGGCCGAGGAGCTCATCGGAGTGCTGGAGGGGGACTACAAGTTCATCGAGTCCCTCTCGGCAAGGGAGTTGGCAGGCCTTCATTACCAGCCCCTTTACACCTTCCTCCCCGTGGACAGAGATTACTGCTATGTTGTGCTGGCCGACTTCGTGACCACCGATGAAGGGACGGGGATAGTGCATATGGCGCCCGCCTTCGGCGCCGAGGACCTGGAGGTGGGCAGGGAATACGGCCTCCCCGTACTTCACACCGTCGATCCCGAAGGGGCCTTCATAGACCAGGTGACCCCCTGGCGCGGCCTCTTCGTCAAGGACGCCGACCCGCTCATCATCAAGGACCTCCAGGAGCGGGGGCTGATGTACAAGGTGGGAACCTATCGCCATGTTTACCCCTTCTGCTGGCGCTGCGATACCCCCCTCCTCTACTACGCCAAGACCACCTGGTTCATCGAGACCACCCGCTTTAAGGATAAGCTCCTGGCCAATAACCAAGAGATCAACTGGTACCCCGCCCATATCAAGGATGGTCGCTTCGGCAACTGGCTGAAAGGCAACGTGGATTGGGCCTTGGGGCGCGACCGTTACTGGGGGACTCCACTACCTATCTGGGTGTGTGATGATTGCAGGCGGCGGGAATGCATCGGCAGCGTGGCTGAGCTGGAGGAGCGAACAGGGCGCGACCTCAAGGGCCTCGATCTGCACCGCCCCTACGTCGATGCCGTGACCTACACCTGCCCCGAGTGCGGGGGCACGATGCGCCGCGTGCCTGAGGTCATCGATTGCTGGTTCGACTCCGGGGCCATGCCCGTCGCCCAGTGGCATTACCCCTTCGAGAACCAGGAGCTTTTTAAGGAGCAATTCCCCGCCGACTTCATCTGTGAGGCGGTTGACCAGACGCGGGGCTGGTTCTACAGCCTTCACGCTATCTCCACCCTTCTCTTCGAGCAGCCCTGCTACAGAAACGTCGTCTGCCTGGGCCTCATCCTCGACGAGAAGGGCGAGAAGATGAGCAAGTCGCGGGGCAATGTGGTCGACCCCTGGGAGGTGATCGATGCCCACGGCGCCGATGCCCTCCGATGGTACCTTTTCACCGCCGGTCCGCCCGGCAACGACCGCCGCTTCTCCGTCAAACTGGTCGGTGAGGTGGTGAGGAGATTCCTCCGCACCCTCTGGAACACTTACTCCTTTTTCGTCACCTATGCTAACATCGACGGCTGGCGACCGAGCGGTAGATTCGTAGCCGGTAAATCTGTAGATTCGTCCGCATCCGAATCCACTAATCCCAAATTTACGAGTCTATCTGCCCTCGATCGCTGGATCCTGTCCGAATTGCATCTGCTCATCCAGCGGGTGACCGCTGCCCTGGACGATTACGATGTAACGGGGGCCGCACGCCCCATCGAGCGCTTCGTCAATGATCTCTCCAACTGGTACGTGCGGAGGAGCCGACGACGGTTCTGGAAGAGCGAAAATGACAGGGACAAGGCGGCCGCTTACCTCACCCTCTACGAATGCCTGGTGACGCTGGCCAAGCTCCTGGCCCCCTTCCTGCCCTTCACCGCCGAGGAGATATACCGCAACCTGGTGTACAACGTGGACGAGGGAGCGCCCGAGAGCGTCCACCTCTGCGATTGGCCCGTGGCCGATGAGTCGCTCATCGATCGAACCTTAGTGGAGGATACACGGCTGGTGATGCGCCTGGCGAGCTTAGGGCGCGCGGCCCGCAGCCAGGCGGGCATCAAGCTTCGCCAGCCCCTGTCTAAGGCGCTGCTCGTCGTGCGCAGCGATAAGGAGGTGCAAAGGATACTCCGCCTGTCCGATCAGCTGCTGGACGAGCTCAATGTGAAGGCCCTGGATTTCCTCGAAGACCCATCGCAGGTGGTGGACTATACCGTGAGGCCCATCCCCGCTGTCCTGGGCAAGAAGTATGGAGCTCTCCTACCTCGGATCGCAAAGACCATAGCCGAGTTGGATCAGGCCGATCTGGCGAGGCGCGTGGCGAGGGGGGAGGAGATCGAACTGAGGGTCGATGGCCGGAGGGTGACCCTGCTGCCCGAGGAGCTGGAGGTGTCCGCAGAGGCCAAGGAGGGCTACGCCTTCGCCCAGGAGGCCGGCTACTTAGTGGCTGTATCCACCGCCCTCAGCCCCGAACTGATCAAAGAGGGGCTGGCCAGGGAGCTTGTGCGGCGCATCCAGAACATGCGCAAGGAGGCCGACTTCCGCATCGAGGACCGCATCGTCACCTATTACTCGGCTGGCCCGAGCCTAAAGGAGGTGCTGACCGACTCCAGATATGGGGGATACATCGAGAGCGAGACCCTCTCCAGAAGGTTGATCGAGGGCCAGCCGCCTCCTGAGGCCTATGTGAAGGAGCTCGAGATAGAGGGGGAGAGGATCGTCTTAGGGATTGTGAGAGCACCGGGGCGATCGCCAACTCAGCTTTAGCGATCTGCCCTTCTCGAGCGAGAGGGCAAAATAGAATGGTCCGGCTCGCGCAGGTTGCAAAGGGGCAACCAAGGAGGTGGGTTGAGATGGTAGAGGAGGAATTCAGGAAGCGGCTCGAAGAGGAGCGGGATCGGCTTAAAGCGGAACTCGAGCGGCTGAAGATAGAAGGGCAAGAGAATCCCGGTTACAGGTATAGCAACCACATGGCCGATGAGGCCTCCGATGTCTTCGAGCAGGCCAAGAACTTGGCCTTGCGCAGGAATCTGGAGCGATTGCTGACCAAGGTGGAGGGTGCCCTGGACAGGATAGAGGAGGGCACCTACGGGATCTGCGAGGTCTGTGGGAGGAGGATCGATCCCGCTCGCCTAAGGGCCCTTCCCTATGCCACCCTCTGTTTCGAGTGCCAGCAGCGACGTGAGAGGTGACGGACTTTAAGGCCGGCTTGGACGTGGCAAGAAAGGGCTGTCGGGTGGCTAAATTAGTGGAGAAGGAGCAAATTGGTTAAACGAGGGCTGGAAAACATCCTTCTGCCGGGCGTGGCCATCCTCATTTTGCTGTTCGATCGGCTCAGCAAGCATTTAGTCACTGCCAATCTGAAGCTGGGGGAACCCTGGAACCCCATAGCTCCCTTGAAGCGCTGGGTGAGCCTCACCTATGTGACCAACACGGGGATGGCCTTCGGCCTGTTTCCGAACCTGGATGTCTTCTTGATCTTCGTCGCGGTGGTGGCGGTGACCATCATCCTGGTCTACAGCCGCCATCTCCCGTCTGACCAGCATCTGGTCAAGCTCAGCCTGGGCCTGCAATTGGGCGGAGCCCTGGGAAACCTCATAGACCGCCTGCGCTACGGCTACGTGATCGACTTCATCGATTTCAAGGTATGGCCCGTCTTTAACCTGGCGGATAGCGCGATCACTATAGGGATCGCTTTACTCATCTACCACCTCCTGCGCGAGGAGAGAGGTTGAAGTCTCCATGCCGGGAGCTTAGAGGCCCCGGCCTTTTTATGTGGCAAGCCTTGGAGCAGATTGTTGAATTGAAGGTGACCGAGGGCGGGAAGAGGGTGGATAAGTACCTCGCCGAGAGGGTGTCTGGCCTCTCCCGCTCCCGCGCTCAGAGATTGATCGAAGGCGGCCTGGTCACGGTCAACGGCGAGTTAGCCAAGCCCAGCTACCGGCTGAAAGCCGGCGATCTGGTGGTGGTGCGCATCCCGCCGCCGGAGGAAGCGGAGCCGGTGGCCGAGCCCATCCCCTTGGACATCGTCTACGAGGACGAGGACCTCATCGTGGTGAACAAGCCCGCGGGGATGGTAGTGCACCCCGGCCCTGGCCATCGGAGAGGGACGCTGGTGGGCGCCCTCCTCTCCCGTTACCCCGAGTTGGCCGGCACGGGCCAGCGACTGAGGCCAGGCGTCGTCCACCGCCTGGACAAGGACAGTTCGGGGCTGCTGGTGGTGGCCAGGAACGAGAGGGCCTTTAGAGAGCTGCAAGCTCAATTCAAGCGGCGGGAGGTGGATAAGAGGTACCTGATCCTAGTGGAGGGGAGGCTGGAGCCCAGGCGCGGGGTCATCGATGCGCCCATCGGACGCGATCCCAAGCATCGGAAGAGGATGGCCGTGGTGAAAGACGGGAAGCCGGCCCGCACCGAGTACAAGGTGGTGGAATACTTCGATCAGCACACCCTTGTAGAAGCCAAGCCGGTGACAGGTCGAACCCATCAGGTGCGCGTCCACTTCGCCGCCATCGGCCACCCCCTGGTCGGAGATCCCGTTTACGGCTTCCGCAAGCGACGCTGGGGCTTAGAAAGGCAATTCCTCCACGCTTGGAAGCTGAGCTTTGCCCTGCCTAGCACTGGCCAGCGGATGGAGTTCACCGCCGAGTTGCCCGAGGACCTGCAAAGGGTGCTGGAGCAGCTTTCCTTAAGGAGGCCGCCGCGACTCCAATCGAGAGGAGGTGATGCCGATGAGGATCGTCGATCTCCGCAGTGATACTGTCACTTTGCCCACCCTGGAGATGAGGGAGGCCATGTATCGAGCTGAAGTCGGTGACGATGTCTATGGTGAGGATCCGACCGTCAATCGACTGCAGGAGATGGCGGCGGAGAGGATGGGCAAGGAAGCAGCCCTCTACGTGGCCAGCGGCACCATGGGTAACTTAGTGGCCCTCCTCACCCATTGCGGCCGGGGCGATGAGTTCATCGTCGGCGACCTGGCCCACACCTTCCTCTACGAAGCTGGAGGGTCGGCAGCGCTGGGAGGGATACACCCCCATCCCGTCCCTAATCAGCCCGACGGCACCCTCAAGCTAAGCGATGTAGAGGCGGCCATCCGCCCCGAGAACATCCATTTCCCTCGCACCCGGCTCATCTGCCTGGAGAACACTCACAACCGCTGCGGCGGGGTGGCCCTCACCCCCGAGTACACCCGCGCCGTCTGCGAGCTGGCCCACCGCTACGGCCTGGCCGTCCACCTGGATGGGGCGCGGATCTTCAATGCCGCCATCGCTTTGGGCGTTGATGTTAAGGAGCTGACCAGGGATGTGGATTCGGTGATGTTCTGCCTCTCCAAAGGCCTCTCGGCACCGGTGGGTTCGGTCCTCTGCGGTAGCGGCGACTTCATCGCCGAGGCCCTGCGAATCCGCAAGATGGTAGGCGGAGGGATGCGCCAGGCGGGGGTGATCGCTGCGGCAGGCATCGTGGCCTTAGAGAGGATGGTGAACAGGCTGGCTGAGGACCATGACAATGCCCGTCGCTTAGCCGAAGGGTTAGCCGAGATACCCGGGATCTCGATTGATCTGGACCGGGTGCAGACCAACATCGTCATCTTCGAGCTGACAAGCCCTCGATTGACCTCGGGAGAGCTGGTGGCTAAGCTGAACGAGAGAGGGGTGAAGCTGCTGGCCATGGGAGGCAACTGCCTGCGGGCTGTGACCCACTATGGGATCACCGCCGAGGACGTGGAGGCGGCCCTGGAGGCGATACGCAAGGTGATGTCGGAGGGGATTTGACAAAAGTCCGATCTTGTGGTATCTTTTATGCAGAGAAGCAGGGGGCGTGGTGTAGCGGTTAACATACCGGCCTGTCAAGCCGGAGATCGCGGGTTCAAATCCCGTCGCTCCCGCTGAAAAGGACCTCAAAGGGATTCCTTTGAGGCCCTTTCTTATTGGCCGTTTGCCTTGAGGTGTGTTCGATCTCCCCTTTCTGCCGATCGAAGAGGAGACGGGAGCAGCAATTGATGGTCCTTTTCCGTCCGAAGCCACTTCAGTTAGAGATAGGATTGCGCGCTGTTGAACATAGCTTCCCTCAAACGGTTGACCAAGGCCACGCGTCGTATCTAATGTTCGAAGTCCCCTTGCAGGGAAGGGAGAAAAGTGATACAATTCCGTAGGGGGAGGAGATGCAGCCTGGTTTTTGGACTTCTCTCCAACACATAACTGGACGGAGCTCCATCTCGGTCTCTAACCTCTATGGCCTATCGGGGGTGGGCAAGGAGGAGATGGAGCTCTTCAGCCAGGTCTGGCCTAAGGTGCCTGTTGAGCGCAGGAGACGCGTCCTCAAACTGCTAGTGGAGCTAACCGAATCCACCTTTGCTGTAGATTTCGGCGCCGTGTTTCGCTTCTGCCTAAGCGATGAAGATGAAGAGGTGAGGAAGGCGGCCATCGAGGGGCTATGGGAAGAGGAGGATACGGCCCTCATCGACCCTCTGGTGAACATCCTCAAGAACGACCCCTCGGTGCGGGTGAGGGCCGCGGCGGCATCCATCCTGGGCCGCTTCGTCCTCTTAGGAGAATTGGAAGAGCTGAAGGCGGAGCTCCAAACCCTGGTGGAGGAGGCGCTTCTGGAGGCCATTCACTCCCCATCTGAGGATCTGGAGGTGAAGAGGAGGGCGGTTGAGGCCATCGCCTTCTCCGGCCGAAAGGACGTCCGAGCCGTCATCGAAGACGCCTACCATCACGAATGGGAGAAGATGCGCATCAGCGCCGTATTCGCCATGGGTCGCAGCGCCGATTCCTATTGGAACGAGATCGTTATCGCCGAGCTGAGAAGTCCAGATGCCGAGATGCGCTGTGAGGCAGCGCGGGCCTGCGGCGAATTGGAGATCGCAGAGGCTGTGCCCCATCTCGCCCCCCTGACCCAGGACCCCGATCGGGAGGTGCAGGAGGCGGCCATTTGGGCCCTTGGGCACATCGGAGGAGCCGAAGCACGTCGCATCCTGGAGAAATGCTACGAGGAGGGCGACGAAGTTCTGCGCGAGGCCGTGGAGGAGGCCTTGGAGTATCTGGAATTCCTAGCCAGCTCCCCGGAGGTACCCTCCTTGAGCGAGGACTTCGAAGAGTGAGTGGACAAGGGGTACAAACGCGCAGCATCGTCTTCTTCGACCTGGAGACCCAACGCAGCTTCGCTGAGGTAGGTGGGCGACACAACGCTGAGCATCTGGGCCTCTCTGTGGCCGTGACCTACAACACGGTCGATGGCGAGTACCACTATTACACCGAAGAGAGGGTGGCCGACCTGATCGAAGAGTTGAAGGCGGCGGATCTCATCGTCGGTTTCAACCTCCTCCGTTTCGATTACGAAGTGTTGAGGGCCTATACCGACTACCCCCTGCAGCGCCTTCCAACGCTGGACATCATGGACTACCTCTACCGGCGGCTGGGCTTTCGGCTGAGCCTGAATGCCCTAGCCGGGGCCACTTTAGGGACCACCAAGTTGGCCGATGGCCTGCAGGCTGTCCGCTGGTGGCGGCAGGGCGAACTCAGGGAGCTTTTTGAGTATTGCCGCCAGGACGTGGAGGTGACGCGGAAGCTCTACGAATTCGGAAGGCAGAACAAATACGTCCAATACCGCGACAAACACTGGCGGATCAGGAAGGTGCCGGTCAATTGGTGAAAGGGGAAGAGCTCCCGTTGCGGAGCTGAGAGGCTCCTCATCCGCGAACGGCTGCGCCGATACCTCTCTCCTAACAGGAAATCGACCCATTGAGGTAGATCAGGGAAGAGAGCCGATGAAAAATTTCGAACCCGCATACCTCAAACTCCTCCGCTCCGGCGAGCTGAAGGAGCGGGTCAGGGAGGCATATAAGCGCCTGGAGGCGTGCGACATCTGCCCCAGGGAGTGTGGCGTCAACCGAAGGAAAAGCGCCAAAGGGGCCGTCTGCCGCACAGGGGAACGGGCCGTCGTCGCCAGCTACAACCCTCACTTCGGCGAAGAGGCCCCTCTGGTGGGCTTACACGGCTCGGGGACGATCTTCTTCTCTTGGTGCAATCTGCATTGCCAATTCTGCCAGAACTACGAGATCAGCCAACTGGGCCATGGCCGGGAATGCGAGCCCGAGGAGATAGCGGCCATGATGCTCAGGCTCCAGGAGATGGGCTGCCACAACATCAACCTGGTCAGCCCCACCCATGTGGTGCCCCAGATTCTGGCTGCGGTCCTCATCGCCGCCGAGGCGGGATTGCACATCCCTCTGGTCTACAACACCGGCGGCTACGACTCGCTGAAGACATTGGAGCTCCTCGATGGCGTCGTGGACATCTACATGCCAGATATGAAGTATTCCGATGAGGAGATAGCCTGGAAGTACTCCAAGGTCAGAAATTACCCTCAGGTAAACCGGGCTGCTGTCAAGGAGATGCACCGCCAGGTAGGGGATCTGATCATGGACGAGAGGGGGATCGCTTTAAGGGGACTCCTCGTCCGCCACCTGGTCCTGCCTGAGGGGCTGGCGGGGACGGCGGAGATAGTTAAATTCCTGGCCGAGGAGATCTCCAAGAATACCTACCTCAATGTGATGGACCAGTATTACCCTTGCTACAAAGCCCACGAACTGCCCCCTCTCAACCGCCGCATCACCGCTCAAGAGTACGAGGAGGCGGTGCGCCTGGCCCACGAAGCCGGACTGTATCGGCTGGATGAGAAAAGGGTGCGCCTGGTCTGGCTGTGGAGGTGAAAAGAACACAGACGATGAGGAGGAAACCGGAAAGGCTGGCTTGGATAATCCTTCTGACATCCTTCGTGGTCTTCTGCGGCCTGATGGTGGGAATCCCCTTGGGCATCCGCTGGTACGTCATCAATGCTGCCATCGTCCACCCCACAGCGCTCACGGTCATCAGGGGCACCGTCCTGGTGGAGATGCCGAACATGGGAAACCCCATCGGGGTCAGAGAGGCCATGGAGGAGGTGCCCGAGGGCTCGGTAGTGAAGACGGATTCCACCTCCCAGGCCTTCCTCAAGCTCTTCGAGGACAGCACAGTGACCCTCTACAACGAGACCCAGGTGAAACTCCTGAGGACACGCTCCCCAAGGTTCGGCCTCAGCCCCAAGCCGGATTCCATCGTCTTGCTGGTGAAGGGGGGACGGGTCAGGGTCGGAGTCGCCCCCGCCATGCACTCCCCCTTGGACCTAAGGGTGCAGACCCCCCACGCCGAGGCCAGGCTGGAGGAGGGCGGCTATTCCATAGAGGTGACCAACGAGCGCTCACAGGTAGTGGTGCGTTACGGCCGAGCGACCATCATAGCCGCCGAGGGGACGGTGACCTTGGAACAGGGGGAGAGGGCCACAGTGGAAATGGGCCGAGCCCCTGTTGGCCCTCTGCCAGCGGAGCAGAACCTGCTCGTCAACGGCAACTTCGAAGGGGAACTCTCGCCGGCCTGGGTCCCCTACAACATTCAGGTGGACCCTAAAGAGCCGAGCGGTACAGTGGAGATCGTCACCGAAGGCGATCGCCGGGCGGCGCGCTTCTTTCGTGGGGGAGGAGCCAGAAACCATTGCGAGACGGGCATCAGGCAAAGGGTGGACAAAGATGTCCGCGATTTCACCTCCCTCAAGCTGCACCTGAGCGTGAAACTCATCAACCAGAGCCTTCCCGGGGGCGGCTACCTCAGCTCAGAGTTCCCCATCATCGTGCGCCTGGATTACAAGGACCCCTATGGCAACGATCAGTTCTGGACACATGGGTTCTATTACAAAGATCCCATCCAGAATTGGCCCATCCTGAATGGGGAGAAGATACCCCGCTACATCTGGTACCCCTATGAATCCGGCAACTTAATGGAAAGCGACGCCAAGCCCGTTTACATCACCTCCCTCACTATTTACGCCTCGGGTTGGGAATACGAAAGCATGGTCTCTGACGTGGAGCTGCTGGCCGAGGAGTAGCGGGATGAGAAGCAAGGCGATCATCCTCACCCTGGGTTTGGCGACTTTCCTGGCCCTCTGCCTCCATCAGATCGAGCTCCCCGGGCTCAACTACGACGAGGCCTTCGACGTTGTACCGGCCATGCAGCTCCTTCTGGGACAGCCGACTGAGCCTCTACGAGGTTCAGGCATCCACATCGCCGGCCGAATTTTCCCCCTCATGGTGATGGATTACAAAGGGACCGTCCACACTTATCTTGCCATCCCTTTCTTCCTCCTGTTGGGGATAAACGTCTTCTCCCTGCGTCTCTCCACGGTAACCTTGGCCTCGCTCGCTCTCCTGGCCACCTACTCCCTGGCCGAGGAGTTGTACGACGAGAAAGCGGCGGCCATCGCCTTCCTCCTCTTAGCGGTCAACCCCTCCTTTATCTTCTGGAGCCGTCAGGGCGTACTCTGGACCTCAGTGATGACGCTCCTCAGCGTGGGAAGCCTGCTCTTCCTGCTCAGATGGCGGCGTGAAAAACATCCAGCCTACCTCTGCTTAGGTGCTTTTCTACTCGGCCTGGGATTGAGCGCCAAGCTCCTCTTTCTCTGGTTTCCCTTGGCCCTGGCTGTCACTTGGCTCGTCCTCGGCCGGCCCCTTCCCCATCTCGATCGCATCCAGGTGGCCGCGGCCGCGCTATCCTTCCTCGTCGGAGCCTCTCCGCTCCTTGTATACAACCTGCAAACCTGGGGGACGGTGAAGGTCCTGACGAGCAATCTGACCACTTCCTATTACGGCGTCAACAACCTGGCTTTCCTCAGCAACCTGAAGCTCCGCCTGAGCCAATTCAGGGCTCTGCTTACGGGGAGGAACTTCTGGTATTTAGGCGGCGGATTCGGCAACGACCTTTACCCCTTCCTCTTCCTCCTCATAGCCGGAGGTTCGCTTCTCCTCGCTGTTAAAGCCAGGGAAGGCTGGCGGAGGGTGGCTTTCCCCCTGCTGATGATGGCCTTGATGGTGGTGGAAAGCTGCGCCACCGTATCCGACCTCTGGCCTGAGCATTATCTCATCCTGCTGCCCTTGCCGCAATTGGCCATTGCCGGGGGATTGAGCCTCATCCTGCGCCAGCTTGGAGGGGCAAAGCACCGCTTCGTCCCTATGGGCAGCTATGGTGGTAAATTAGCCCTGGGAGCGGCCGTCCTGATAATCGCCCTCCTGATAGGAGGCGACCTTAGGGTCGATTGGCGCTACCATCGAGCCTTAGACTATTGTGGGGGTTTACAAGCCCACTCGGACGCCATCTATAGGCTGGCTGAATACCTGGACAAACAGAGGATCACCTCCCCTTTGGCCATGGACTGGGGCATCAAGACCTCCGTCCAGTTCCTCACCCTGGGCCGGGTGAATCCCGTAGAGCTCTTCGGCTACGAAAGCCCGACGGAGGTAGATGTGGCCTTTGAGGAGCGCCTCGCCCCATTCTTGGAAAGCCCCGGCAGCCTCTTCATCTTCCATAGCAAGGGGACCACCGCCTTCCAAGGCCGCCGCGAGGCCCTCGAGAGGATGGCAAAGTCGAGGGGGAAAGAGCTCCACACGGAAAGGATTTTCTATGGCCGCAGCGGCGAGCCGGTCTTCGAACTGATGAAGGTTGAGTAGGGAGCGCGACGGCACCAGCCTCCGCTGCTCCACCAAGAGGATAGGGAATCGTCTTATGGAAGGGTCAGAGGACAGAGATCTCCTCGCTCTCCTAGACAAGGAGATCGAGAGATGGCGGATTAGCCTTCTGGCCACCGACCTGGATACGAAAGCCATCGAGAGGGCAAGGAGGCAGAATTCATCATCGAGGGAAAGGAGATAGAGCTCGACCGCGCTATCCTAGAGCAGATAAGCGATCCCCTGGTACACCTTCTACGCAACGCCGTCGATCACGGCATAGAGCCCCCTGAGGAGAGGGAGAAAGCAGGCAAGCCGAGGGCGGGCTCCGTCCGCCTGGCGGCCTGGAGGGAGCGCGACCAGGTAATCATCGAGGTCTCAGATGATGGGCGGGGGATGGATCCTGAGGAAATCGGCAGGACAGCGGTAATGCTGTCCAGCACCATGAGGTGATGATGCTTGAGGAAGCCATCCCTGTCCTCAGACTCAGGGAGCTCCTCCAGGTTCCTAAGGGCGGAAACCCCGGCTATGTGGTTGTGGTGAGGAGAAACCAGCGCAAAGTGGGATTGATGGTGGACTCCCTCTTGGGACAGGAGGATATCATCATCAAGTCATTGCCAGGCTTCCTGGGCAGGATCAAAGGATTGGCCGGAGCCACCATCTTGGGTGGTGGTGAAGTGGTCCTGATCTTAGATGTGCCCAACCTGGTATGAGAAGCGATCCAGAATGAAAACGAAGCTAATCGAGCTGCTGGACGAAGATGAATTAGGGCGGATGGTGAACCGCCTTTCGCTCCTTCTATCCTCCCCCCTCTTCGTCTTAGACGAAAGCGGTCAGATCATCGTCAGAGCAGGGCAGGTCGAGTTCGGCTGCCAGCTCAGGGGGGGCTTCCAAGTAGAGGGAGGTTTGGTCCGTTGTGCTGAGGAGAGATGCCCTCTCTTCGGGAAGCAGGTTTCCACCCCTATCGAGGTTTACGGGCAAAAGCTGGGTTTTGTGGTCGGATGTGAGAGCAAGGCGACCTCCTTCCTCGCCGATGCCATCTCCCAGAGGGCCAGGGCTGAATTCGATATCAACAGCCTCTCAGCGGAGATAGTGGGAAAGTACGAGGAATTAACCCTTCTCTACGAGGTCAGCAGTTCCCTGGGCACCACCTTCGACATCGAGCAGATCGCCCAGCGAGCCTTAAGGTACGCCCTTCGCGTCATCAAAGCCGAGAAGGCGGCCATGCTCCTCCTGGATCCTAAGGGGCAAAGGTTGGAGATGGTCGTTGCCGAAGGCGTTCCCGAAGGGGCCTGGAGGACGATGAGGGTGGGGGAGGGGATAAGCGGGAAGACAGTGGAGGAGAGGAAGCCACAACTCCTGGAGGCCGGCCAATCCCTCCCCCCAGACTGGGAAAAGGAGAGGGCCAGTTACCAGGCGGCCTCTTTCCTCTCCGTGCCCCTCCTCTATTCCACCCCTGGGGCTGAAGAGAGGGTGCTGGGCGTTATCAACCTGGCCGATAAAACGTCGGGCATCTTCACCTCCGGCGATCTGAAGCTCCTGACCGCCATCGCTTCTCAAGCGGCCATCTCCATCTACAAGAGCCGCTTGGTGGAGGAGCTGAAGGAGGCCGAGCGGGTGAGGAGGGAGATGGAAATCGCCCATCGCATCCAGATGGGCCTCCTTCCGGAGAAGCCTCCCCAGGTGGAGGGGGTGGAACTGGCCGGAAAGTGCATTCCCGCAAGTGAGGTGGGAGGGGATTATTACGATTTCCTTGACGAAGGGGAACGTCTGGGCCTCATCATCGCTGACGTCTCAGGCCACAGCGTGGGCCCAGCGCTGATGATGGCCATCACCAGGAGCGTGCTGCGCTCAGAGATAGCGCGGGGCAGATCGCCAGCCGAGGTGCTGGTTGCCACCAATGCCGCCGTGTACGACGACCTCAGCCGGGCCGAGCTCTTCATCACCGTCTTCCACGCCAGTTATGAGAAAAGGACGCGGACATTGACTTATGCCAACGGCGGGCATAATCCCCCTTTCCTGTGGAGGGCGAGGGAGAGGAGATGCATCCCCTTAGACGCCGATGGGATGCTGCTGGGAGTGCTCGCAAAAGTGGATTACGAGGAACGAGAGCTTAAGCTTGACCCCGGCGACATCCTGGTCCTCTACACAGATGGGGTGCCAGAGGCGCGAAATGAGTCCGGGGAGATGTTTGGCGAGGGAAGGCTTCGCCAGGCGATAGAGGAGGGGAGGGGGCTCCCAGCTGCTGAGCTCCTGGAGGAGATCTATCGCCGGGTTCATGAACACTGCGGAGACATGCCACAGCGCGACGATGTCACTCTGATAGTGATGAAGATCACTGATTAGGAGGAAGACATGGGCAATCGAAAGATATTGGCGGTGGAGGATCCGCCCTTTCTCCTTAAGAGCCTCGCCTTTATCCTGGAGAAGGCAAGGAGGAGAAGCCGGCTCTCATCCTCTTAGATGCCGTATTGCCGGGGGTGAAGGAATATCAGCAGGGGCTTGAGAAGAAGGTCAAGGAGAGGACAAAGGAATTGAAGAGAAGGGCGGAGGAGATGGCTGTCCTCTACCAGCTTGGTCGCAATCTAAGCCACGCCCTCGATCTGGATACCCTCTTGGAGGAGATGGTAAATAGCCTCCATAAAGCCCTGGGCTATCCTAATTGCGCTGTCCTTCTAATGGACGAAGAGAAAGGCGAATTGTATATCAAAGCCGCTAAGGGCTACAGCGAGAAGGTATAGAGCGGATAAAGATCGGGCATGAGGGGATCACCGGCTGGGTGGCAGCTCATAAAAAGCCCCTCATCGTCCCCGATGTTACCAAAGACGAGCGTTACATTGAAGGGGTAAAGGGGAAGATCAGAGCTGGCAGTGCCGATGATCGTAGGGGGAAGCTCGTCGGCATCCTCGAGAATGCCAGCGATGCCATCTTTAACGTCGACCAGGAGGGGCGTTTTACCTTCTTTAACCGCGCTGCCGGGGTCATCTCCGGCTACAGACGGGAGGAGATCTTAGGCAGGCCCTTCACAGATTTATTAAGCCAGGAATACCGCCAGGAGATGTCAGCCCTTCTAAAGCAGGGTGTAGGTGCAGAGCCTGGACATACCTATGAGGTCGAATTTCTGGATAAGTGGGGGGGAAAGGATCCCCTTGGAATTGAGTATCACCACCCTTAAAGAGGGAGGGAAAACATCGGGGCACAGATCATCGCCTGCGATATCCGCAAGAGGAAACGCCTGGAGAATGCACTATTAGAATCCATCGCTAAGATATCCCACGACCTCAAGACGCCGCTGGCTTCGATAATGTCGTTCTCTGAGATATTGCTGGATTATGGCGACGAGGAGCCGGAAATCCGTAGCGAATTCCTCAATATCATTTACCAAGAAAGTCAAAAACTGGCTGAGGTGCTGGAGAAAGCCCTAAGCATGCCAAGATCGAATTTCGGGAGGGATAGGCATGGTGAAGAAGATCCTGGTGGTGGATGATGAGCCCTTCATCGCGAGAGCACTGGCCTTCGTCTTTAAAAAGCATGGCTACGAAGTCATCACTGCTGCCAATGGCGAGGAAGCGCTGGCCAAAATCCGCAAGGAGAAGCCCAATCTGGTTTTCTTAGACGTGATGATGCCCGGAAAGGACGGCTACGAGGTCTGCCGGGAGGTGCGCAGCAACCCCGAGATGGGCAAACCCTACATCATCATGCTCACCGCCAGGGGCCAGGAGGCCGATAAGGAAAGGGGACTCCGCCTGGGCGCCAATGAGTTTATGACCAAGCCCTTCAGCCCCTCCCAGGTCATCGAGAGGGTGAAGGCGGTGTTGGGGTAAGTGAATCGGCGAATTGGCGAATCTGCGGATCAGCGAATCATGAATCGGGGAGGGGGTGATGAGTTACGAGGAATGGGAGGCAAATGTGCCTGCGGCGATCAAGCGGGCCAGTCTGGAGGTTCTATGGATATCGAAAGGCGCTTTTCCTCTACGATTTAGTGTGGGAGGATTGTCAGTGGTGGCTGAAGGATAAACGAGGAAAGGCCATTGTGGAACAGATCATCCGAAGCGCTGGTTCCATTGCTGCTAACATTGAAGAAGGGTATGGACGGGGATTCGGCAAGCAATACGCCTATTTCCTGGGAGTTGCTTTGGGCTCAGCCAGGGAAACAAAGAGTTGGTACTACCGAGGTCGCCACTTATTACCCAAAGGACTGCTGGAACACCGCCTGGCCCTGCTGGAAGAAGTCATCTCCCTATTGGTCACAGAAAAGAAGCACCAAAAATCTATGATTCGTGATCTTTGATTCGCGATTCCTGATTCCCAAGGGGGTGAAAGATGTTATTCGGTGGGGGTTTGACCAGAATCTGGGATGAACTCATGGGTCTTGCGGGGTCAAGCCGCCCTTACCAGGAGAAAATCCAAACCATCCTCGATATGGTAAGGAAGCTGACAGGTACGGAGGCCTGCTATCTCTACTTCCTCGACGCCACCGGCAGGCGTTTCATGCTGGAGCACATCGTCGCCGAGCCGGAGAGAGAGCGAGTGGTCGAGACGGAGGAGGCCCTGGGGGTTCCGGTGGGGACGGAGGACGTGCGCTCCGTGCTAGGGGCACCACCGCTGAGCCTCGTTCGCTCCCCGGCCGACGAGGAGGCCCGCGCCGTGACCACCGAGGCGGGGACGTTTTACTCGATGCCGCTGAAACAGGAGGGCCAGTTAAGGGGATTGATCCAGATAGGGCCGTTCCCCAAGGGCGTGCCCAGCAAAGTCAAGAAGCGGATGGCCGAGATAGCCCGCCCTCTCTCCCTGGCCCTGCTTCAGGTCAAGCGGGAAGAGGAACTGAAGGAGAGAGCTAGAGCCATCGAGGCCAGGACGCGCATCGGCCGCCGGATGCTCGGCTCCACCCTGGAGCTCGACCGCT
>CAYYKQ010000016.1:0-25750 GCA_964440965.1 uncultured Anaerolineae bacterium
GGGTCAAATGAGAAAGCTCCTTTGACCCTCCCCCGACGATCCTGGGACACACCCGAGGTGAAGATTGAGTTGACTGGATGGCGAAAACCGTGTATAATAACGAGTTGTTCAGAGGCGAGACTTTAACCACGGGAAAGGAGAGAGGAATGGAACTAAGGGAGTATCTCGCTGTGATCTGGAAGTGGCTATGGCTGATCATGCTGGGAATGGTATTGGCGGGAGGTACGGCCTTCGTGGTGAGCAGAAACATGACCCCCATTTACCGGGCTTCCACCACCCTGCTCATCAGCCAGGCCCGTACCCCCTCCATGACCGATTATACCGCCCTCCTGACCAGCGAGCGCTTAGCCAGGACCTATGCCCAGCTGCTTACCAAGCGGCCCGTCTTGGAGGAGGTGGCCAACAGGTTGGGATTGGAGATGGAGGAGGGCAAATTCCCCGCCAAGCTCGATGTTAAGCCCGTGCGCGATACCCAACTCATTGAGCTGAGCGTGGAGCACAGCGACCCAGGCCTGGCTGCGGAGATCGCCAATACCCTCCCTGAGGTCTTCATCGAGCGGAATAAGTCCATACAATCCAGTCGTTTCGCTGCCTCTAAGGAGAGTCTGGCCAAGCAGTTGGCTGCCCTGGAGAGAGACATAGAGACGACCCAGCGAGCGATCAACTCCTTACAAGACTCCAGCTCCCCCGTTGATCAGGCGGAGCTGGGCAGGCTGCGGACGACCTTAAGCCAGTATCAGAACAGCTATGCCGCTCTCCTCAGCAGATATGAGGAGATCCGCCTGGCTGAGGCCCAGGCTGTGGATAACGTGGTCGTAGCCGAGCCGGCGGAAGTTCCCTTGTATCCTGTCAAACCTCGCACTCTTCTCAACACCCTCCTCGCCTCTGTAGTGGGGGGAATGCTGGCTGTAGGGACGGCTTTTCTCATCGAGTACCTTGACGATACCATCAAGACCTCCGAGGATGTGGGCCGGGATTTAGGGCTCTCCACCCTGGGCATCATCGCTCGTTTTCATGCAGCCAAGGATGAGGGCATGCTCATTACCGCCGTTCACCCCAGATCTCCCATCTCGGAGGCCTATCGCACCCTGCGCACCAATATCCAGTTCTCGGCGGTGGACAAGCCCCTGAAGGCCATCCTGGTCACCAGCGCTGCCCCCCTGGAAGGGAAGAGCACTACCGTGGCCAACTTAGGGGTGGTGATGGCCCAGGCTGGCCTCTCCACTATCGTGGTCGATTCCGATCTGCGGCGACCCGCTTTGCACAGGCTTTTCGACGTGTCCAACAGCTATGGCTTAACGAACGCCCTTCTGCAGAACGATCCCAACGACTGCCTGCAAGCAACTGAGGTGGAGAATCTGCAGGTGTTAACCAGCGGTCCCCTGCCCCCTAACCCCGCAGAGCTTTTGGGTTCCCAGCGGATGAGGAGCTTGATTCAACAGCTCAAAGACCATGCGGATATGGTGCTATTCGATGGCCCGCCTTCCCTGGCCGTTACCGATGCGGCTCTCTTGGCCAATCAGGTGGATGGGGTCCTGCTAGTGATGGAGGCTGGCAAGACGCGGCGAGAGGTGGCCCAGCGAGCGAAGGAGGACCTCAGCAAAGTAGGGGCCAATCTCATCGGGGTGGTATTGAACAAGGTCCCTTACAAAGGGGGCGGGGGGTATTACTATTACTACTATTATTCCAAGGAAGGGGAACCTCGTCATAAAAGGGAGCCGAGGCGGGGCATAGCCGGCGCGATCAGGAAGTGGATGGCTCATCTGCCCTTTCTCAGCGGGGGCGATTAATAGAGTTGTTGCACAATGGAGCCAAGAGGGAAGCAGTGGATAAGCTAAAAGGCCTAACCGATTGGGTGGCAGAGCGTGAGATCTGGCTATTGGCGATGGTTACCCCTCTGTTGATCCTCTCCTACAAATTCCCTCGGGATCCCACCTCTTCCAGCCGCCCTGTCTCCCTCCTCTCCCCTGGTCCCCTTGCCCTCCTCTCCCTCTCGATCCCCTGGCTGTGCCGCCGGATAGCGAAGGGCTCCTTTACGGTGCGGACGTACTTAAATCTCCCGATCTTAGGGCTGTTGGCGATGCTGCCTGTCAGCCTTTATGCCTCTGCTGAGCTCAGCTTGAGTTTCCCTATCGTGTATAAGATGATCACCGAGATCGCTGTTTTTTATGGGATAGTCAACGGCCTTCGCTCCCTGAAGCAGATCCGAGGGCTAACCGGCCTGACCTTGGGGGGCAGCGCGGGGATATCCCTGCTCACTCTCTTGAGCACGAAGTGGCCTGCAAGCAAGGTCTTCTCCCTTCCTCAGATCTATAAGCATATGCCCCAGGTGATCATTCCCCAGTTGACCAAAGTCGGGTTCAGCCCCAACATCGCCGGAGGAGTGCTGGCCATGCTCTTTCCTCTCACCTTGTCCTTCTTTCTGTGGGGCTCCAGGGGTATTCTGAAGCTCGCTTTGGGATTATCCTTGCTAGTTACGGCGTTCGCTTTATTTCTGACCCAATCGCGAGGGGCGTGGATCGGGTTGGCCGTTGCCTTGCTGACCATGGCTGTCCTGTGGAATCGCTGGCTTTTGCTGGGCATTCCCCTCTCTGCTGTCCTTGCCTTCATCGTGATCCATCGTTTCGGCCTCGAAGCGGTGGCCAACTTCGTGCTGATCACGGAGAGCGCTCCCACCGCTGCGAGCAGGTTCGAGATATGGCAGCGGGCTATCTACATGCTTCAGGATTTCCCCTACACGGGGATTGGGTTAGGCACCTTCTCACGGGTTGGCCCGTTGTTGTATCCATACTTCCTCGCCGGACCGAATGCTTACATCCCCCATGCCCATAACATCTTCCTCCAGGCGGGTGTTGATTTAGGGATCCCAGGTCTGGTGGCCTTCATCGGGGTGCTTGTGGCCTTCGTCTTCACCGCCTGGGAAACCCTTCAGCTCTCCAAAAACAGCGATCTCGAGCCCCTTGCTATGGGGCTGTTCGGTGGATTCATCGTCTACCTGGTCCACGGCCTGTTTGATTCCATCACGGCGGTGTCCATAAAAGCCGGCATCATCGTCTGGGCTCTGCTGGGCCTCACGACGGCCCTGTGGGCCAGCCTTAAGGCCACCTCTCAGACATGAAAGGTTGCTACGATGCCTGTTCGCCTTTGGAAGGACGCGGCTTTGATCGCCATCTTCCTCATAGCCTTCGTTCTGCGGATAATGGCCGTTTTCTATCTTCAGGGGCCGGATATCGAGGTCTCGGAGTCCGGGCAGACAGCTGCCAGGCTTGTGTCTGGCAAGGGATACACCTTCGACTTCTACGGATACCGAGCCGATGCCCCCCTTCAGTCCTTCATGCCTCCTTTGTATACTCTGATCGTAGCCGCATTTCTGCGTTTTTCGACTAACCCTGTTTTAGCCCTAAGGGCATTCCAAGCGATCGTCTCAAGCTTAGCGAGTATAGTGATCTACTTTATCGCAGCGGATCTTTTCAGCAGGAGGGTGGGGTTGCTGTCATCGCTGGCGACCGCTGCGTACCCTGTCTTCATGGTGCTCGCCACTCAACCGGTGGCCACCATCCTCAGCATTTTCCTCCTCAGCCTTCTGGTACTCTCGTTGCTACGCCTGTTGCGGCCGTCGAATTGGGCCAATTGGGCATCGATCGGGCTTCTGCTCGGCTTGAATGCCCTTAACCGCCCCCTGATTCTGGGCTTCTCCCTGGGCATCCTGCCCTGGCTTTGGCTGAACAGGCGAGAGCTCTCGGGACCCTGGTATAAGATCGGTTTGGTAATGATGCTGTTCGCTCTATTGGCCATAGCACCCTGGATGGTCCGCAATTACATCATTCACCACGAGTTTGTGCCCATATCCACCAATGGAGGGTTCACTTTCTGGAATGGCAATAACCCTTTCACCACGGGAAGCGGCTTTGATGTCTACGTTGAGAAGCTCGAGGCCTATAACCGAGGGCAAACCGGTTTTAAGGGGACCACGGACCAGGAGATCGCGATCGTCGAGCCCTATCCCCTTCCCCGCGGGTTAGAGGCTGAAGTGCATGCTCTGAGTGAGGTCGAATTGGATAGGCAGTTGTACCTCGCTGGCTTACGGTTCATCAGGGACAATCCACGGCAATGGCTTGGATTGGTTAAGGCGAAGATGATCAGCTTCTGGTGGTTTAGGCCCAATATCGGCACCTATCGGGATTTCTACAGGAGCGCCTGGATTATGCCTTACAAGGTGGTGTACACAGCACTGCTTTCCCTGTTCGCCGTGGGTTTATTCCTCTCTAGGCATCGTTGGAGGAGGTGTTCCCTTCTTTATCTGTTGTTCATTTACGTAACTGCGACATATGTGGGCTTCAATGTGATCACCAGGTATCGTTGGGAGATCGAGTCCTACATGTTCATCTTCGCTGCCGTTACGGTGGTTGAGATGGGAAGGCGTATTCTGCCGGGCCGCCTCGCTAAAGGCTAAATCGGCCAATTTCACGGGGTGGAATCCTAAGGGGATCGAGATGGAGCAAGAGGAAGGCCTCAGTCTCAAAATCGCTTTCGGGCAGAAGGGGCGTTTGATAATAGGGATGGCATTAAGCCTGGTCTGCTTGTTCCTTGTCTTTCGAGGCATCAAGTTTGCTGAGGTCGAGAGGGTACTGGCGAGGACGGATTACCTCTTCTTAACCGCTGCTGTGGCCTTAAGCATAGCGAATTACATAACCCTTGCCGTTCGGTGGAGGATTCTGTTCTATCCCCACTACATGCCGCAACTACAGGGGCTTTTCTCAGGCCTTATGGTGGCTCAGTTAGCCAATGCTGTATTGCCGGTTAGGCTGAGCCCCCTCGTCCGCGCATTTTGGGTGAGCGGGACGGAGGATATCGATAAAGCTTTCGTCTTCTCCACCATCGTCTTTGAGAAGATCCTGGACGGTTTAACTTTCCTTTTCGTAATGAGCCTGCTTTTGCTCCTTGTCCCGTTGCCCCAGTGGTTATGGGATTCCGGATTAAGCGTCGGGATCATCTGCCTGGCCTTGTTTCTCTGGCTGCTCCTAATGGCCCATTATAGGGATAAGGTGCTGGATATATCGACCAGGATGGTGGATTCCTTTCCTATTCTGCATCGTTTAGGGCTGCCCCAAGCGGTTCGTTCAGCGTTGAACAGCCTCGATGTATGGCGGGAGAAAGATAAGGTCTTCCAACTATGGGGATGGTCCATCGCCGTTTGGGGCATCCCGGCGCTCTTGAACTATTGCACCATGCTGGCCCTCCATATCCATGCCCCTTTCATCGCTGCCCTTGTCCTTTTGGTCGTACTGCAGGCAGGGATAAGGCTCCCCTCTTCCCTGGGCAACATCGGTGTCTTTTACTACCTCAGTGTGCTTTCCTTATCGCTTTTCTCCATAGACAAGACGACGGCGGTGAGCTATGGGATTGTACTCCACCTTCTTAATTTTCTGCCCCAGAGTCTGCTCGGGGTGGTGTATCTGTGGCAAAGGAGTTGCAAGATTAGAAAGGGATTCCCCTGGGCGCTAAGCTCAAGCTTTGGAGATCCAGAGGAGAAGGCCGCAGATGAAGGCTGATCGCCTGACCATAGTTTTATTGCTGCTTCTGGGGATGAACCTCGTCAGAGGGATGATCTATAGTGCCGTCGTTCCCCCTTGGCAAGCCCCCGATGAATTCAGGCATTTCGAGTATATTAAACTTCTCAGCCAAAAACGACGCCCCCTTACAGCGCAGGATTCCTCCCTTCCCCTGCAGGGTGAGATCATCGCCTCCATGATCAAACATAACTACTGGAGATTCGGATACGCCAGGTTTCCCTTCGATCCCCAGCATCCGCCTCGATCCTTTAAGGAGATAATATGGCCGGCCGATCCCTATTGGCTGTTTCATCCGCCTCTATATTACCTGCTGGGGGCGTTCTCTTTGGCCCTGGTAGGTTCAAGCGATGTGGATGTACAGCTCTATGTTGTTCGCCTCATGTCGGTCGTATTGGGCACCCTGGTGGTCCTTGTGGCCTTCCTCACAGCCAAGCAGCTGTTCCCCAGCGATTATTTCTTGATCGTCGGCATTCCAGCCTTCATCGTTTTCCTCCCTATGCATACCTTCATTACCAGCGTAGTGAATAACGACAATTTAGCGGAACTGTTGGTTTCGCTGTTCATCATGGTTCTCGTTAAGGCCCTTAAGGATGGCCTCTCCCCTTTGAGGATGGCCTTGATAGGCCTCCTTACTATCCTGGGCCTGCTTGCTAAGAGGACGGCTATCCTGACCATCCCTCTCCTCGTGGTGGCGGTGCCGATCTACTTCTGGAGAGGAGGGCTCCGCTTCTCCTTGAATCATCTGGACCGAAAGGCGGTTGGCTTTATAGCGGGCACTCTTATTGCAGGAGCCATCGCTGGGGTGTTGTTCCGAAGCACATGGCAGAGGCTGTGGAGCAGCTTTTCCCCCGCGCTCCGTCCTTACCTGATCCTCATCCCCGGCGCTGATTTCTCCACCCTTTTCACCTCCGAGGGTCTCGATCTGCTCATCCTCTATGCTCGGGCCTTGTTCGAGAGTTTTTGGGCCCGTTTTGGCTGGATGAACGTCCGCCTTGATCCCATATGGTATCAAGCGATGGCCTTGATCAGCATAGCGGCTATGGGAGGCATAGGCGCGTTTATCATCGGGCTCAGGAGATCGGCGCTAGCTCTTTGGCAGAGGAAATGCCTCCTGCTGTTCTTCCTGTGCGTAGTCTTGGCCATCGTCATCGCTATGGCTTACGGCGTTCGAGTATGGGCTCACTTCCAGAGCTTTCGGCCGGGGGAGAGGCCCAAGCCTCAAGGAAGATATCTATTCCCTGCCATCGTGCCTATCGCTGCCCTTTTTATGCTGGGGCTGCGGGAGCTCGCCCCCGCCCGATACCGCAGGCTATGGTTGTTGGCTTGTGTGGGCGGATTTATCATCCTGGATTCCATCTCCCTTATCGGCTACATCATTCCCTTTTTCTATGGATAGCTTATCTCACGAGGAGAAATCTATGCGCAGGAAATGGAAGATCGCCTCCATCCATTTGATCGTCTGCTCCTTCCTTTTGGTGCTTGTATCATCTACGGGTTGTACCAGGGCTTCTGTGATGCATGCTACCAGAGTCTTGCCTACCTTCACTTCCACGCCCACACCGACTCCCACCAGCACCTCCACTCCCATCCCCACGCCCCTTTCCGCTCCGCCTCCCGAGTTTCCCCCACCCTTTGGGGTGCAAGTGTTTGAGGAAGTGAAAGATGCTGCGGCCCTTCGGCTTGCTCAGGAGGTTGGTGTTTGCTGGCTCAGGATGGATGTGAGTTGGGCGAGCATAGAGCCGGATCAACCGAGCGACGGGGTGCATACCTACCATTGGGATGGGCTGGATGCCGCGGTGGCCAGCATGGTTAACGCCGGCTTCACCCCTCTGTTGACCATCGGGCGCAGCCCTCAATGGGCCGTGGAGGATATGCCCGTTGACCCTAAGACGGGCGAGCATTACAATTGTGGGCCAATCGATCCTGAGGATCTCGATTCCTGGTGTGCTTTCATTCAAGCGCTGGTGGAGCGTTACGATGGTGATGGCATTGAGGATGGCCCTGGGGTGGTGAACTATTGGGAGATATGGAACGAGCCAGACGGGATGGGGCCTGAGGGGGCCCAGTATGCTGGCTGTTGGGGAGGCTATTCCGAAAGCGACGACGATTGGGACGACGATGGGGTGCCCGATCCTCAAGAGTATGCGGAAGTGCTAAGGATGGGGTATTTGGCTGCCAAGAGAGCCGATCCCGATGCTCAGGTATGTTTTGGGGCCATAGCTTATGACAGGTCATGGAGTGTGAATTGGTTCAATCTTGACTTTGCTGAAGAGGCGTTGAGCTATCTGGAAGGGAATTACAGTTCTGACCCCAACTATCCTTTCTTCGATATAATGGATTTCCATTTTTACATTAATCCTGCCCTTTCGAGTAATTGGGATCCTCCCACCCTTGTCGGGAAGGCCACGGGGAGGAGTATCCCCAATGCCTGGTACGGCGTTGACTATATGGAAGGGAGACCTTCGATCAAGGAGATTTTGGCTAAGCATGGGGTGGATAAGCCGTTGATCTGCTCGGAAATAGGCCGTGACAGCGATGGGCCACAGAGGGATGTGGATCCCCCGGAGACCAACGAGGGGCAGAGCCGCTATGTAGTCCGCGGGTTTGTCCGGGCTATGAGCTTGTGGCCTGAGGTGATGAGGGCGGTTAGCTGGTTTACCCTGACGGATCCTCCAAAGGATAGGGCCTGGGGGCTGCTGGAGACGGATAGTTACAGGAGGAAATCTTCCTGGTATGCGTATAGGATGCTGACTCAGGAGCTCAGTGGGGCGCGGTACAGCGGCCTTTTGGATGCGCCTGGAATCGAGGGGCATCGATTTACCATGCCTAATGGTTCCGAGAAAGTGGTGTTGTGGGTTCCCCCGAAACCGGCCTCGCTGAATCGGAGGCCTCCCGGTGATCCTACCAGGTGGGACTTTCCCGTCGGTGCAGGGGAGGGGTTGAGGGTGGTGAGGATGTATGAGGATGGTCCCGATGAGTGGCGGTGGGAGGAGGTGTTCATTGAGGATGGCGGCGATGGCGACTTGGACGGCGTGGCCAACGGGCAGGTGAGGATCGTTGTCGATCCCAATCCCCAGTTTGTGGAGCGAACCTCGATGCCCGCTTTCACACCGACGCCAACCGATACCCCTACATCCACACCCACCGATACGCCTACAGCTACACCATCCTCTACGCTGACCGTAATTCCTGCGCCAGCGGTTATCCCTACCTCGACGCCAACCAGCATTCCTGCGGCGACGGATACGCCGACAGCTCTCCCTACGCCGTCACCTACATCCACTCCGACGCCGATTCCGACCGTTACCTCCACGCCCACCCTGCCTGCCACTCCTACCATGACCCTCACATCGACGGGCCTTCTCGAATTCCTCGGGATGCGGAGATCGGGCGAAATCAGCAAAGTGCTATCCCTCCATTTGGTCTCAGAGGTTAGTACACCCGGTTCCGTAACGGGCACGGCGACGTCCACCGCTTGGATCCCAGCGAAGCCCTCTCCCCTCTTAGACAGGCTTGTTAAGGATAAACCCGCGATCTGGGGGAGCAAAGCTTTCTACATCCTTTTGGGCATCCTTTACGCGACATTGTTAAGCCTGTTTTTGAAGTGGGCTGTTAACCTTAAAGGGCGTTGGTAAGTCGCCCGTTGGCGGCTTATTCAAGGACCTGATTCACGGAAAGGAGGGTGATTTGATGGGGAAAGGAAAGGCCATCTTTGCCTTCCTGGCTATCTGCTCTATCCTATTGATCTCCCTTTCTCTAAGCTACGCCAGGGCCGTTGCCACGGAAGTTATGCCTACCCCTTTTTCCCTCTTCCTGCCCCTTGTTGCCAAAAACTACAGCCCTTTGATTACGCCCACATCGACTCCCACCAGCACCTCTACTCCTACGCTCACCTTCACACCGACTGATACCTCCACGCCTCCGCCGACACTCACCTCCACATTGACCCCCACCAGCACTTTCACGCCCACTCCCACGGGGACGCTGACCAATACCTCTACACCTACGTTTACTCCTACACCAACCAATACCCCTACCAGCACTTCCACGCCCACACCGACTCCCACCAGCACTTCCACGCCCACACCGACCCCCACCAGCACCTCCACTCCCACTCCTACGCCCACTCCCACCTCTCCTCCCGAGTTTCCCCCACCCTTTGGGGTGCAGACGTTTGGGGAGCTGAATGAGGAGGTCCCTCGGGAGAGGGCCGAGGAAGCTGGGGTGGTGTGGGCAAGGATGGATGTGAGTTGGGCGAGCATAGAGCCGGATCAACCGAGCGACGGGGTGCATACCTACCATTGGGATGGGCTGGATGCCGCGGTGGCCAGCATGGTTAACGCCGGCTTCACTCCTCTGTTGACCATCGGGCGCAGCCCTCAATGGGCCGTGGAGGACATGCCCTACAACTGTGGGCCAATTGATCCTGAGGATCTCGATTCCTGGTGTGCTTTCATTCAAGCGCTGGTGGAGCGTTACGATGGTGATGGCATTGAGGATGGCCCTGGGGTGGTGAACTATTGGGAGATATGGAACGAGCCAGACGGGATGGGGCCTGAGGGGGCCCAGTATGCTGGCTGTTGGGGAGGCTATTCCGAAAGCGACGACGATTGGGACGACGATGGCATACCTGATCCACATGAATACGCTGAAGTACTGCGGCGGGCATACCTGGCGGCTAAAGCTGCTGACGCCGAAGTTCAAATCTCCTTTGGAGCCATAGCCTATGATAGATCCTGGAGCGTTACTTGGTTCAACCTGGATTTCGCCGAGGAGGTGCTAAGCTATCTACAAGCCAATTATGGATCGGATCCAGACTATCCCTTCTTTGACCTTATGAGCTTCCATTCCTATTCTAATCCCAGGCTCTCAGGGAACTGGGATCCACCCACCATCATCGGTAAGGCTACTGGCGTAGGCCGCAATTACATGAATGGAAGGCCGTCCATAAAATCGCTCCTGAGCAACCACGGCCTGCAAGATAAGCCCTTAATCTGCTCGGAGATGGGTCGGGCTAGCGGGGGTGGGCAGAGCAACGTGGATCCCCCGGAGACCAACGAGGGGCAGAGCCGCTACGTGGTCCGTGGGTTCGCCCAGGCTATGAGCATGTGGCCTGATACCATGAGGGCGGCTATCTGGTTCACTCTGATCGATCCGGCGCCTCCCACTAAACCGTTTGGGCTGTTAAAGCGGGGCACCTTTGACAGGAAATCCTCCTGGTACGCTTACCGGAGGCTGACCAATGAACTGGAGGGGGCCGTATACGCTGGAACCGTAGATGATCCGGGGATCGAGGGGTATCGCTTCGCTATGCCCGGCGGCTCCGAGAAGACTATTCTCTGGGTTCCTCCCTCACCGTCGGGCACCCCGGGGAACCCGACGACGAAGGACTTCTCTGTGGGCAATGGGCAGCGATTAAGGGTGGTGAGGATGTATGAGGATGGTCCCGATGAGTGGCGGTGGGAGGAGGTGTTCATTGAGGATGGCGGCGATGGCGACTTGGACGGCGTGGCCAACGGGCAGGTGAGGATCGCCATCGGTTCCAACCCCCAGTTCGTTGAGGTGGCTTCTCCGTCTTCCGCAGTTCTTCGATCAATCCTCCCTTAGCAGGGCCTTGAAGCTTCCTTGGAGGCCGAAGTGTCATGATCAAGCTCGCCCCCTCTCCCGCCTTATCACGGAAGATCATCCGCAACGTCCTTTTTAACCTCATAGGCCGCCTCTGGACCATGCTGGTATCCCTGCTTTTGACCCCCTACATCATCTCCAAGCTGGGCGTGCAGAGGTTTGGACTATGGTCCCTAACCATCGTGATCACCAGCTACTTCAGCCTCTTGGATTTAGGTTTTGGGACTTCCTTTGTGAAGTACATCGCCGAATACCATACCAGAGAGGATTACAAAGCCATCAACGGGGTATTCAATACGGGGTTGGCTTTCCACTTGGCATTGGCCATAGCTATCATCGCCTCGGTCCTCTCCCTTAGCGATGGGATCCTACGACTCTTTAAAATCCCAGCCGAGCTCCTCCCTGAGGCCAAGTTCGTTCTGGTAATAGCCACGGTCATCTTCTCCCTCACTAACGTCTTAGGCGTATTTCAAGCGGTGATAAACGGGCTGCAACGGATGGATGTGACCAATCTGATCGCCCTGGGGATGTCCATGCCCCGAATCCTGGGCACGGTCCTGTTCCTTGAACTAGGCTATGGTTTAAAGGGCCTGATCGTCAACGAAGCCCTCGTCTTCACCCTGACGGCGCTCTCGCTCATCTTCTGGGCCTTTAAGCTCCTTCCCCAGCTCAAATTGGGCTGGGGATTCTATCGGCGGAAGGACTTGTACCAGTTGCTCAATTATGGTATAAAGGTACAGATAAGCCGATTAGCGGACCTTGCCAGCGCTCAGACGGGTAAGCTCCTGGTAGGATATTTCCTGGGGGTGAGTCCAGTCGCCTTCTACGAGCTGGGGTCTAAGGTGGTGTTAACCAGCAAGCGGCTGCCTCGCGTACTGCTCAGCGCCCTCCTGCCAGCCGCCTCGGAGATCGATGCTAAGGAGGATCTGGCATCACAGCATCGGTTGTACACCCGCGGTTCCAAGTACCTGGTCTTGGCTGCAGCTCCTGCGCTCTCCTTTATCGTGGCGGGTGCCCCGCTGATCATGCTGACCTGGATGGGCAGGGGGTACGAGCGCTCCGTGCTGGTCATCCAACTATTGGCCGTGGGACATCTGGTGCACCTTTTGACCGGGGTGGGAACCACTATCGCTAAGGGGATGGGACGGCCGGAGTGCGAGACGCGGTATAGTATCCTGCTTTTGGCTATGAATACCTTATTGGGCATCATTCTGATCATCAAGCTGGGATTCTGGGGAGTGTTGATTGCCACTTCCATCTCGCTGGTCCTCAGTTCCTTGTATTTCATGGTGGATTTCCACCGGCTGTTGGGATTGCCCCTGGGTCGATTTCTTAAGGAAACCTACCTCCAACCTGCGATCGCCTGCTTGGTGGCTGGTGTGCCCCTTCTGGCCTTCAATACCCTGGCCCTTCAGGCCTTTCAATTGCAAGGAAGGCTGGTAAACCTGATAGCCTTGGGGGTCGAAGCTCTCCTGTTTGGAGGGGTCTATGGAGGTATAATTTTGCGGGTCCGATACCTGGACGCCTATGATCGGGGGATTTTCCTGCACCTCAGCCGGATCCTGTTGAGAGCATAGCCGGAATGGATTTATCCATCGTCATTGTCAGTTGGAACGTCAGGGATCTGCTGGAGGCCTGTTTGCGTTCGATCTACGCAAAGACACGGGGGCTCTCCTTCGAGGTCTTCGTCGTGGACAATGCTTCGGCCGATGGCAGCCCGGAGATGGTCGAGCAAAGTTTCCCTCAGGTGCAGCTGATCTGCAATGCGGCCAATGTAGGCTTCGCCCGGGCCACTAACCAGGCCCTGCGGCTCAGTAAGGGGCGGTATGTGCTGCTGCTCAACCCCGACACAGTGATCCTTGACGAGGCTTTGGTTCAGATGGTTCGTTTTGCCGATGAGAATCCAGATATAGGTGCCCTGGGGCCGAAGGTGCTGACAGCTCAGGGAGAGGTCGATATGCGTTGCGCACGGCGCTTCCCTTCGTTGCTCAGCGAATTCTTCGAACTGACGCGGCTCTCTTATCGCTTCCCCCGAAACCGACTCTTGGGCAGCTATCTGATGAGTTACTGGGACCATAACGACAGCCGGGAAGTGGAGGTGCTGATGGGGGCCTGCATGCTGGTCAGACGGGAGGCGATGGAACAGGTAGGCCTTCTGGATGAGGCCTTTTACATGTACGGCGAGGATGTGGAATGGTGCTATCGGCTGAAAAGGGCAGGCTGGCGGATCTGGTACGATAGCGAGGCCCGGATAGTCCATCTGGGCGGCCAGAGCACTAAGCTGATCAGGGAGGAGATGGGCCTTGAACGGTTCAGGAGCCGATACACCTTTTTCCGCAAGCATCGCGGCCCTCTTTACGCCGGGGCCTACAAGGCGTTGATGCTCCTCATCACCTTGGCCAAGCAGGTTATCTTCGCAGTTAGGGCGATCATCAGCAGAGATGAGGGACAAAGGCGTCGTTATCGCGATAAGGTCAGGCTGCATGGGAAAGTGCTGCGGTGGGTTCTCAGCTGATGAATAGGGTTAAGGTTCTCCATCTGCGGAGCAGCGCCCATTTCGTGGGCCTTGAAAGGCTGCTGCTTCAACTGGTCGAGCCGATGCGGAGGAAGGGTTATGAGATAGAGTTCCTCGTCCTGTACCGAAAGAGGAAGGGCATGCCCCCTGTCCATCCCCTCGTGGAGGAGGCGAGGAGGCGGGGGATAAAGGCAGAGCAGGTCGAGGATAGAAGCAGGTTCTCGCCGGCGATCATATCCCATATCGCCCACAGGCTGAGAGAGGGGAGGTTCTCCCTCCTCCACACCCATGACTATAAGACCGATCTGCTCGGGCTGATCGCAGCGCGATGGGTTGGGGTCAGAAATGTGGCTACCGTCCATGGTTATGTGCCCGTCTCCCGCAGGGTGACGGCCTATAAAATCATGGATTTGTTTGCTCTACGCTTCTTCTCCAAAGTGCTCACCGTCTCCGTAGGCCTCCATCAGCAGCTTATCTCAGCGGGAGTTCCAGAGAGGAAGGTGTTAATAGCACCCAACGTTATAGATGTCCAGGAGTTCACCTCTCGACTTTCTTCAGTGAACCGGGATTTAAGGCGGCAACTGGGTATCCCAGAGGATTCTCATGTCGTTTCCGTCATCGGCCGATTGATCGTCGGGAAAGGACATCGTTGTTTCCTGGAAAGCGTCCAGCGGATACTCGATACACTGCCAGGAACCAGGTTCTTAATTGTTGGGGATGGCCCTTTGGGAGAGGAACTCAGGAATTTCTCCGTCGCCTTGGGGATACAGCCAGCTATCTCTTTCCTGGGATTCCGGGAGGATATCGCCGATCTCATGGCCATAAGCGATGTGATCGTGCTCCCTTCCTTGGAAGAGGGCTCGCCTTACGTCCTTCTCGAGGCTCTATCATTGGCCAAGCCGGTGGTCGCTACCAGGGTTGGAGGGGTGCCAGAGATGGTGGAGCATGGGGAAACGGGACTTCTGGTGCCGCCAGGGGATCCCGTTCAGCTGGCCAAAGCGATACTGCATTTGCTGAGGAATCCGGAAGAAGCGAGGAGGCTGGGAAGGCGAGGCAGAGAGGTGATAATCCAGAGATTCTGCATCGAGAGGTTAGTGCGAAAGCTGGCAGAGGTGTATAGAGAGGTCTTGTCCGGAGCGGAGTGAGGATAAGCCCAACCGCTAAAGGTGCAGAGTGGCCGCATGCCCAGAAGATTGCTGATTACTTTGGGTTTCCCCCCAGCTACGGGAGGGATGCAGAGATATCTATATGAGCGATGTCTGGCATCGACTGACCCCATTATGGTTCTCGCCCCCGACTTAGAAGGGGCCGAAGCTTTCGATGCCAAACAACCCTTTGACATCTACCGTTGGAACGGCTTCTTAAGAGATGCCCTCCTCATCAAAAGGGTTTTCCAAGTGGTCTTCCCGCTGTACAGCGCCTTCGCCATATATCGCCGGCGTGGCTTCGATCTCATCGAGTGTGGGCAGGCCCTGCCCTTTGGGCTTATAGCTTTGTTTTTCCAATGGCTGTTCGGAGTCCCCTACATCGTTTGGGTGCATGGCAACGATGTCTTAAAACCACAGAGGTACCCCCTTCTGAGGCAGCTGCTCTCGTTGATCCTGAGGAAGGCCAAGGCTATCGTTGCCAACAGCAAAACCATCGGGCAAACCGTCGTGAAGCTTGGCGTAGATGCGGAGAAGGTGGTAGTGGTGAATCCCTCTGTGGACGCGAAGAGGTTCCACCCTCAGATCGACAGCACGGAGATAGTCACCAGGTATGGCCTTCAGGGGAAGAAGGTGATACTGACCGTGGGCCGCTTAGTGGAGAGGAAGGGGATGGATACGGTCATAAAATCTATGCCGAAGATTATGGAATCCATCCCTAATGTCGTCTATCTGATCGTGGGGGAGGGGAACTATCGGAGTGAACTCGAGAGGTTAGTTAAAGAGCTGGGGCTTAATGGCAAAGTGATCTTCGCCGGCCGTGTTGCCGAGGAGGACCTTCCTAAATTCTACAATGCCTGTGACCTATTCGTCATGGTTAGCCGCACATTAGAGGACAAGGGGGAGATCGAAGGCTTCGGGATCGCTTACCTCGAGGCGGGAGCCTGCGGGAAGCCGGTTATAGGTGGTAAGACCGGAGGGATAAGCGATGCCATTGAGGATGGAGTGACCGGTCTGCTCGTCGACCCATTGGACACAGAGGAGGTCACCGATTCCATCGTAAAACTGCTAAAGGACGAAGCATTGGCTAAGGAGTTGGGGAGGAACGGCAGGAAGAGGGCCATAAGGGAGCCTGGCTGGGCTCTTTTAACTCACATCTGATCATTTTTAAGGGATGAACAACTCTACAATTTCCCATTCGATCGATTATGTCTCCGTTATCGTCCCTGTACGGAACGAGGAAAGATTCATTGAGGAGACTCTGAGATCGATTGTAGCGCAGGATTACCCTGCAGATCGATTTGAGGTCCTGGTTATCGATGGCATGTCGGAGGATCGCACCCGCGAGATCATTGCCAGGATCAGCTCTAAGCACTCGAATATCAAATTGCTGGATAATCCACGACGCATCGTCTCAGCGGCAATGAACATAGGGATTGAGAAGGCCAGAGGCGATGTGATCATCCGTGTCGATGGACATTGTGTGCTCGAGCCCGACTACATCCGGCAATGCGTTAACTACCTTCATCGGACAGGGGCCGATAACGTCGGCGGCTTGATGTGGGCGGTGGGACAGGGTTATATGGGGCGGGTCATTGCCGCGGCCATCAACTCCCCCTTTGGCAGCGGGGGCTCTAAGTTCCATTACTCACGAAAGGAGCAATATGTGGACACAGTTTACCTCGGAGCTTTTCCCCGCTCCGTCTTCGAGAGGGTAGGTCTTTTCAACGAAGAGATGGTTTGCAACCAGGATTACGAGTTAAATTACCGAATACGAGCTGCTGGAGGGAAGATATTCCTCACGCCGGCCATTAAATCCCGTTATTACGGCCCTTCTTCCCTGATAAGCCTTTGGCGCCAATACTTCAGATACGGCTTTTGGAAGTTGAGGATGATCAAGAGGCACCCTCGATCCATTCGACCTCGTCATTTGGCTGCCCCTCTTTTCATCTGTGTCCTCTGGGCCAGCGGATTGCTGGGTTTCGTCAACCGGCAGTTTCTCTGGCCCTTCATGTTTATATCATTGAGCTATCTGTCAGCTTCCTTGGCCTCCTCCTTCTCAATCTCCCGCCGCAAGGGCTGGAGATACCTTCCCCTTTTGCCCGTCGCCTTCGCTACTATGCACTTAAGCTGGGGCTTGGGCTTCGTATGGAGCCTGCTGAGGGTTGGGCGATCTTATTTGGCGGCTGTCCTATCCGGTCTCTTCAGCGAGGATTTCGGCAGCCTTTATCGCCGTTCCATCGCTAAAATCCGAGGCTCTGATAGGAGGGGCTATTAAATGTTGTGGGCCCCTGTGATGGTACGGGTCATCCGTAAGGTAGGTAAGGGATCATGCAGACTAAATTGAGTGTCCTCTGCGAAAGGATTATCGAGCTCGGTTGGTTAGCAGTCGCTATCGTCACCCCCCTCTTTTTCAATCCGTTTTCCCAACGCATCTTTGAGCCCGATAAAATCGCCCTTCTGCGCTCCATCGTCCTGCTGATGCTCACGGCCTGGCTAATCAGGATGGTAGAGTTAGGCCCATCCAGGGGAAAGCGAGAGGGTGAAGCGAAGGCCAGGGCGTCCCTGGCCTTCCTTCGCATCCCCTTGGTCATCCCCACGCTCATCTTGGCAGGGGTTTACATCCTGACCACTATCACCTCCATCTCTCCTCGGGTCAGCCTTTGGGGCTCCTATGAGCGATTGCAGGGAACCTATACCCTCCTCTCCTACATCGTCATCTTCTTTCTGGTTATCCATGTGTTCCGCACCCGAGAGCAATTGGAACGTCTCATCACCGTTATGCTCCTGGTCAGTTTGCCCATCTCGCTGTATGGCATTATCCAACATTATGAGCTGGATCCGATACCCTGGACCGAGACTGTGAAGGGGCGGATATTCTCCTCGGTGGGGAACCCCATTTTCGTGGCCGCCTACCTTATCATGGTCATCCCTTGGACCGTAAAGCGCCTGATGGATTCGCTATCGAACCTTTTAGCCAGCGGCGAAGAGTTCGTCTCCCCCTTTATCTCGGTAACGGGGTATATATTCCTCTTAGCGGCCCAGTTGGCTTGCATCGTCTTCAGCAAGAGCCGTGGCCCCTTCATAGGCCTCTTGGGAGGGATGTTTTTCTTCTTCCTCTTACTGGCCATCTCTAAGGGCAGGAAGGGATTGGCATTGACGGTGCTTGCCCTGGCGGTAGGGGTCCTTCTTTTCCTCATCGTCCTCAATTTGCCCAACACCCCTCTGGTCTCGATTCGAGAGATGCCTTACATTGGACGAATGGGTAGGGTCTTTGGGGTGGAAACTCGCACGGGCAGGATGAGGATCCTGATTTGGCAAGGGGCCCTTGATATGATCTCCACTAACCCCGTACGGGCCATGATCGGCTATGGACCGGAGTGCCTTTATATTGCCTTTCACCCCTACCTGCTGCCTGAGCTCGCCGATATGATCGGCCTGGGAAACACCGTTGACCGTTGTCATAACGAAACTTTCGATATGCTGCTGACGAGCGGCCTTATAGGGTTTGCGGCCTACATCCTGCTTTTCGGGAGCCTCTTCTACTACAGCCTGAAGTGGCTGGGCCTGGTGGAGAACCGCCGGCAGCAAGTGCTTCTTTGGGCTTCATTGGTGGTTGGGGGTTTCCTTGGTCTCTTCGTCCCCTGGTTCATAGAAGGCACTTTTAAATTCGCTGGTGTGGGCATGCCGATGGGCATGGTGGCAGCTCTGGCCGTCTACGTGGCTGCATCTTTGCTTCAACGCGAAGGGGAGAGTAAGGACAGCTATAGGCAGCTCATGTTGATCACCCTGTTCTCGGGGATTGTAACACACTTCATGGAGATCCAATTCGGCATCGCCGTCGTCTCCACCCGTGCTTACTTCTGGCTCTATACGGCTTTAATGGTGGTAGTGGCGCTTTTCCTAGGGAAGGAGGCAACCGAGTCATGGAAAGAAGGCCGCAGGAGGCGGAAAAAGAAGAAGGCACGGACGATCGGCGTCCAGGCTTTAGGGATCTCTAGCCCATGGGATACGCCCCTGTTCTCCCGCTCCCTATCCGGGAGCTTGATCTTGATGATCATGGGCTTCGCTTTCATTAACAATGCATACATCCTTAGTGCCAAGGGCTTCAGTGTTCCTAAACTCTTTCTCCTCACGTGGCTTCTCAGCGGCCTGGTGATCATCGGAGAGCTCGGTCAGAAGGACGCCGCTCGAGGGAGGAGGCCTAAATGGCTTTCTTACCTGGTGTATTATCTCCTCCTCTCCCTCGGCCCCTTCCTCCTGTTTCTCATCTTCCACATCGCTGGCCTCTCTCTCAGCGGCGATCCAGCTACTCCCATCGTGATTTTTTACCTCTGTTTCCTCACCGCCATCATCGCCATCGCGGCCATATCGCTGAAGGGGCTGAGCTTTCCCCTTTGGCGACGTGCCAACTTATGGTTTTACCTTCTCCTGATAGTGGGGATGGCTTTGCTCGTTTTCGCTACTAACCTTAACCTTATCAGGGCCGATATCTACCATAACCTGGGGTTAGCCTATGGCGATGCTCAACAATGGGATGAAAGCGTCCTCTTCCACCGTCGGGCCTTGGAATTGGCCCCTCAAGAGGATCGTTACTATTTCTCCCTGGGGCAGGCCTATCTGGTGAAGGCCGAAATGGACGTAGCCCGGAGATCTCACTGGCTCGAGAAGGCCAGAAAGACCATGGAGCAGGCCAGGCGGATGAGTCCTCTTAACCCTGATCACCTTAATAATCTGGGGTATTTATACCATTACTGGGCTGTAATAACCACCGATCCAGCGGAGCGGATCGAGAGATTGAATAGATCGCTCAAATATTACCGGCAGGTCATGGCCATAAGCCCTTCTAACCTCGGGCAGCTTATCAGAGAAAGGGTGATCGAGGATTACGTCCTTTTGGGCGAGGCCCACATGGCCATGAAGGAATTCGATCAAGCGGCCGAGGCCTATTCACAAGCCATTGGGATGGACCCTCAAAGCGCTCTGCAGATAGGGCTGCATGCTGTTAAGGAATCCCCTGAGAACTTCGCTCGCCATTGTAACTTGGCTATGCTCTACCAGCAGCTGGAACGGACTGATGAAGCTATCGCCGAGGTGGAGAAGGCCAAGAGCTTGGCTCCGAGGAAGGAGCAAGCAGAGCTCGATAGGTTAATGGATTGGATCCTGGCTCAGAGCAGATAGGCCAATTCTGTTAGTTCCATATGCTCAGCATCGTAAAGCCAGAAAAATCGGTCTCACGGCATGAAAGCCGCCGCTCTCGGGAGGAAAAGGGTTCCGTCGAAATCGGCGGGCGATTGATTTTTGCCTCAGAATGTGATAGAATCGAATTTGGAGGAGCGGAAATGGAGGGAAACTTTGATGAAAACCTGGGGTAAGGTCTTCTTAGCAGACAGCCGTAATATGGCTGAATTGAGGGACCTAAGCGTGGATTTGGTCATCACTTCCCCGCCTTATTACCATATCAAGGACTACGGGGTGCCGGACCAGATAGGCTACGGGCAAAGCCTGCACGAGTATCTCCGTGACCTCTATAGGGTTTGGCAGGAATGTTACCGGGTTCTAAGGCCAGGTAGGCGCCTTTGTATTAACATCGGCGATCAGTTTGCACGGGCCATACTCTACGGGCGCTATAAGGTCATCCCTCTCCACGCTGAAGTCATTGCCCAATGTGAACAAATAGGCTTCGACTACATGGGTGCCATCATTTGGCAGAAGAAGACAACAATGCGCACTACAGGTGGGGCTAATGTGATGGGTTCCTTCCCTTATCCCCCTAATGGCGTCGTAGAATTAGATTATGAGTTCATTCTGCTCTTCAAAAAGCTGGGTAAATTTAAGCGGGTTTCCTCCGATGAAATCAAAGAAGCTTCTCGACTCACTAAGGAGGAATGGAAGAAATTTTTCCTTGGCCACTGGTACTTTAGCGGGGCTCGCCAAACTCTGCATGAAGCTATATTCCCCGAGGAACTCCCTCGTCGTCTCATAAAGATGTTCAGTTTCATCGGGGATCTCGTCTTAGATCCCTTCTTGGGAAGTGGCACTACAATGAAAGTAGCCTTGGAATTAGGGCGAAACGCCATAGGATACGAGATTCAACCCGATTTTCTTCCCATCATTCGAAGAAAACTTGGTCTCTATGGGACATTGGTCGAGTTTCACCAGCGAGAGAAGCCCTTTACCCCTGCCGAGGTGCCGGAGGATTACCATCCCGCTATCGCTGATATTAAGCCTATCCGTGATCCCTCCCTCTTCCACTTCAATAGAGAACGCCCCTATCGAGTTCAGAGGATCATAAGCCCTACCAAACTCCGCTTGGATACAGGGCTAGTGGTAGAGCTACTGGGCGTGGAAGTGAGGCCAGGACAGGAAAAGCCTGCTTTGGATTACCTCCGACAGTTCGTCCACCACAAAAAGATCTTCTTGAGATTCGATTCAGCACCCCCCTCGGATGATATGAAAGTTATCCCCGCCTACGTTTATCTGAGGAACAAAATATTCATCAATCGCAAGATGATAGAGATGGGTTTGGCGCATGCTTCCCGAAGGTCACATAGGCTTTTAAAGCAATTCCTTGAAACAGAGAGAAAAGCCAATGCCAAAAGAATGGGTGCTAAACATTGCGACTAACCGATGGGGACTTAACAAGAAGGCCAGGGTAGGGCCTGTTTCAGCATGGATTAGGGAATGTGCCCCGAGAAGCGAAGCCGAATGGGAGAGTTATTACCTGCGCAGGCTTGGGGAGTACCTTCGGGAAAAAGGGATCCGCCTTGAACCTAGGGAGTACCTACGCGCGCTTGGCGAAAAGCTATATGTGAAAATCTCTGAAACGGTTCGCAAAGAGATTGAGGAAATCACCTTAGAAGATTGCATCGCCTACATCCAGAATCTGGTGATTCACCGAACTTTCGAAGGGTATCTCACCGAGAAGCGAACGGTTTATAAGCAACTGGAGATGATCCTAGGCATTCAAATCGAGCCTGCTTCGGATGAACAGGATAGGCTCTACAACGTGGACTTTGTGATCCATGTCGGTGAGAAACTGATCGGCCTTCAAATCAAGCCTATCACTTATCTACAGACGCCCGAGGTCCATAAATGGCTGGAATGGCAGAGGAAGAGCCATGAGCGCTTTCAGCGCCAATTCGGGGGAAAGGTTTTCGTGATCTTCTCGCTCGAGAAGAAAGGCAAGAAGGTCATCTGGAACCGAAAGGTGATTGATGAACTCAAGCAGGAAATGGAACGATTAAAGACCTCAGAAAGGTAATAGGTGCTCAAGACGAATAGGGGGATTGAAAAACCTCTCGCAGGTTGAACCTGCAGGAGGTTATCCTGTAATTTAGGGAATGAAGACCGCCGATTTCGACTACGAACTGCCTGAAGAGCTTATAGCCCAGACGCCTATTGAGCCTAGGGATGCCTCGCGGCTCATGGTGCTCGATCATGTTACAGGCGCTATCGAGCATCGCATCTTCCGCGATATAGTGGAATACATCCGGCCGGGCGACGTCCTGGTAGCTAACGACAGCCGGGTCATACCCGCTCGCCTCTTCGCCCGCAAGGTACCCACCGGCGGAAGGGTGGAACTCCTGCTCCTCAGGAGAAGGGACGAACGCACTTGGGAGGCACTCACTAAGGGGAGAAGGGTAAGGAGGGGGACAAAGGTTGAGTTCTTAACGGCGGATAAGTTCGCCTCCTCCGGTATTACCGGAGAGGTAGTCGAGCTGCTGGAGGAGGGGAGACGCCTGGTCGAATTCGACAGGCCCATCGAGCTGCTCTTGGATGAGTTGGGCGTGATGCCCCTCCCCCCCTATATCCATGAGCCGCTTAGGGAGCCCGAGCGCTACCAGACGGTCTACGCTCGTGTAGAGGGATCGGTGGCCGCTCCCACCGCAGGGTTACATTTCACCCCCGAGCTGATGGAGAGGATAAAGGCCAAGGGAGCGAAATTCGCCTTCGTCACCCTTCACGTGGAGTTAGACACCTTCCGGCCCGTGCGGGAGGAAAGGGTCGAAGACCATAAGATGCACAGCGAATATTGCGAATTGAAGCCCGAGGTAGCCGAACAGCTCAATCGGGCAAAGGCAGAGGGAGGTAGGATTATCGCCGTGGGGACGACCTCGGTCAGGGTGTTAGAGACAGCGGCCCAGAAGAGAAGGGGTGAGGATTCGCCTTTCGCCCCCTACAGGGGCTGGACCGACCTCTTCATCTATCCCGGCTACCGCTTCCGGGCCATAGATGCCCTTATCACCAACTTCCACCTCCCCCGTTCCACCCTGCTGATGCTGGTGAGCGCCTTCGCCGGGAGGGAATTCGTTCTGCGTGCCTATCAGGAGGCCATCCGCCGGCGGTACCGCTTCTACAGCTTCGGCGACGCCATGCTGATCCTCTGAATTGGTAATCCGCAGATGAGATCGTTGGCCAGAAAGGGCCGCAAGCGAGCCCCCCCCTCTTAAGGGAATACGGAGCGCCGAACGATGAAGCCGTCAATGGCCGCCCCTTTCCCTAAGGCTGTGATCCGTACCCTGTGCTCGTCGTTCCTTAGATGGCGGAAGACAGGAATCTGCACGCCGAACCTCTCCCGAGAGCTGCGAAGGTCGATGGTGATGGGTGGTCTGTCGTCCACGCTCACCTGTAGCGAAGAGAGGTCCCTGCCCTTCGCTACCACCAGGTCCAGCTCAGCCCCGTAGAAAGTGAAGGCCAGGCTCTCACCTTCTCTCCTGCTCCTCCGGTACCTTCCCAACACGGCTCGCTTGTCCTCCACGGTTTGCCAATCCCCCTCATAGTGCACCGCCCAATGGTCCTCCTGGTGATAGCCAAGGTACATTACGGGAGGTTGGTTGGCGTACTCCTTCAGCGCATAGTAGACGGGCAAGGGGGTGAAGTCTGGCTCTACCATACGGAAGTAATACTCCGGCTTATCTCTCTCAGAATAATCGGCCCGCTTGAAGAACCAGAAATTAATCACCCCCACCCATGGCCACTCGGCCTGCGCCCGTTGGTAGGCCTCCACGGCATAGCGGGCCTGTCGCTCCTCGGTTACCCGGCCGTAGGGAGCTGGGAGACCAGGGGGGACAGCATTCCAATTCATCTCCGATATCCAGATAGCCTTGTTCTCGTCGCCGTTCTTGACCATGATGTCGCGGATGTAAAGGGGACGGGAGAAGTTGATGACCCTGGGACGCATCCTTCTGTCGTAGGGCCCCGACCAGAGGCCATAGTCCTGCACGGAAAGGATATCGAAATAATCCTTGGCCCCTGCGTCGTACATCTGCTGCAGGAAAGCGAAGTCGTTCAGGTTGCGGTAGTCGAGCTCGATAGTGGAGGCCAGCGCGCCGGCGATGACTATGCAGTCCGGATCGGCTTCCTTGGCCCTGGTGTAGCCTATCTTGAGAAGCTTGACATAGGCTTGGGGATCAACCGGCTGTTCTCCCCACTCGGGGTAAATGTTCGGCTCATTCCAGAGCTGGTAGTATTTAATGCGGCCTTTGTAACGGTTCACCACGGCATAAACGAAGTCACCGTAGTCCTCAAAGTTGTCAGGAGGGGCGAAGGTGCCGATCTCGTCGCCAGCGGCCCTCGACCAGGCGGGAGGATTAGAAAGACGGGCGATGATCTTCAGGCCGTACTTCTCGGCCAGTTCGACGATGTTATCATACTTCTCCCATGCGCTCCTGTTCCACTTGTGATCCCAGAAGTCCCCCTTGGCCGAGATCTCTATGTCCTCCCAGGGGAATTCCTGGCGGATCCATTTGAAGCCGGCTTCACTTACCATTCTGAGGGTGCGCTCCCGCTTCTCCGGTTCCACCTCCTGCTCTAGGAAGGTGTTGACCCCGAAGGGGTTCACCCCCGCGTGGGCCACCGGAACGTAAGGCCTGGTCTCCGGCTGGGGCCTGGTCAGGTTGGAAGTCAGCTGCAGTACGCCCCGTACCTGGGGAAAGAGCTCTTCCTCCCCTGTCCAGCGTCGCAAGGGAAGGAAAAGGGCTAATCCTAAGAAGAGGAAGCAAGCTATGGCCATCGCTTTCCTGAGCATAGTGCGGTCCTTTTTGCTGGAGTCGAGGCGCGGCATGCTGTGTCCCTCAAGGTCGATCGCTTTCCAGGAAGCGGATGATACCGCTGGCGATTCCCCATGCCACCACATCGGGACGTCTGGTGAGGAGTTCCCTATCTCCGCTCATGAAGCCGGTCTCGATGATCGCTCCTGGGGTTTGGGGGTCTATCTCCAGGAAGGCATGATACTCGCGCATATCGTAAGTGATGCTGTGTTCGTGGAAAGTCAGCCCTGTGATGCGGGCATACTCCTCCCTTAGGCACTCCACTAAGCGGTCATCCTCCTCGGGGATGGCGCTGCCCAGCACCCTGGCCACCTTAAAGCCCGAAGCCCCCGGCACATTGCAGGAGTCGGTGTGGATGGAGATGAATGCGTCCGCCCGATAGCCCTGTAGCTTGGGCGAGAATTCCTCTAGGAGTTCGACCTCGTAGCCTTGACGGCGAAGCAACTCAACCACCCGACGGGCGACCTTCAGATTTATCTCCACCTCCGTCAATCCATCGGGACAGACGGCCCCTGAATCGGATCCCCAATGTCCGGCCACTATGCCGACCTTTTTGGGCTTGGTCACAGTGGTTGCGACAGAGGCCCTCTGGGTTTCCCCCAAATTGCGCCAGATCAGATAGGCGATGGCCACGGCGATGATGGCCATCAGCGTCAACGTCATCCTCTGGGCTTTCCTCAGCGCCTCTTTCCTCATCTTCGGGGTGGCGGATTCCGCCAAATTGTGGTAAACTGGAGAATCAAGCCTCTGGAAGCGGAGGTAAACTTGTGATTGTGCAGCCACTTTAGTGTACAACGAAAGCCTGTGTAGGGCAAGCGTATGCTCTCTGAGAGGTGGGCT
>CAYYKQ010000017.1:0-12243 GCA_964440965.1 uncultured Anaerolineae bacterium
TTTAACTTGGCTGACAATAACCCGTTTGGTGGCGATATACCATTGAGCGATGTTGCGGAAACGATCACTGGGATTGATGATAGGGCCTACTTGCACCCCTTTGATCCTTTTATCAACGGCATAGGTGTAAACGGGATAATACAGAAGAAGAGAGGGCACCTCCTCAGCGAAGATCTCCTGGAAGCGACGGTATAGCTCAATGCGCTTCGTTTGATCGGTGATGCGCCGCGCCTCCTCTAACACCTCACTGGCCTCACGATGGTCAAAGCCGGAGTAGTTTTGCCCCCCTTCGATTTGGGTTTGATGCCAAAAGGGATAAAGATCGGGGTCAGGGGGGATCTCGAGGTCAACAAGAACGGCATCGAAGCGGCGGGAGCGCAGGGCATCGCTCACTGAGCCCACTTGAGGAATGGCTCTCACCCCTATCTCTCGCCATTGGCGGGCGATCTCCTCCACGAGTTTCCTTCGCCTGGGATGGCTATCGGAGAGCAAAGTGAATTCCAACCTGGTGCTTCCCTTCCTTCGAATGCCATCGCTCGAGAGATGCCAACCCTCTTCCTCCAGCAGGGCAATAGCCTGCTCAGGGTCGTAGTTATATTTGATCACCCCCTCATAGTAAGCCCAACTCTGAGGGACGATGGGGCTGTGGGCTACCAGTCCATATCCATGTAAAATTCGATCTATTATCCTTTGACGATTAAGGCCATAGAGAAGCGCTTGGCGAACCTCCTTTTCTCTGAAGAAAGGGGTATGGGGATTGCTCAAATTTAGGAAAACGATAGCATAGCCCGACAGGGGCGCTGAAAAGAGGTTTAGTTGCGGCTCCAGGGCCAATGTGGGCAGGTCTTCAAATGGAATTCGTCCGATCCCCTCCACCTCCCCTCGCTTGTAAGCATTGTAAACGTCCCTGTAACTACGATAGAACTTGAATTCGATCCTATTCAGGTAAGGTTTAGGCCCATAGAAATAAGGGTTGACCTCTAAGACGGCATGTTTGGCATCCGCCTCCTCCAGTCTAAAGGGGCCCGTGCCTATAGGCCGCAGGTTAAATTCGCTCTCAGGAAAGTCCTCGGCCTTTACCTCGGCTAAGAGATGGGCGGGCAGAATGCCTATAACGGTGTAATCCAGGAAGGGGGTAAAGGGCTCTTTTAAGGTGAATTCAACGGTGTAATCGTCCACTCTTCTCACCTTTACGCTGCGCCATAGGGAGCCCAGATGAGGGGCACCACGGTAATGGGGATCCTGCATAGCCTTTACTGTGAAAACCACATCATCGGCGGTAAAGGGGACGCCGTCGTGCCAGCGGACGTTATGCCGGAGGTGAAAAGTATAGGTGAGGCCATCGTCGGAGATCTCCCAGCTCCTGGCTAGGTCAGGAACTATCTGGTTGGCCTCACCTACCTTAGTTAAACCGCTGAATATAAGGGAGACAAGGTCCTGATCCACACTATTGTACTGACAGAGGATGGGATTGAGGCGTTGCGGGCGGCCGGCTAACCCCTCCACGTATGTCCCTCCCCTCTCGGGGACGATGACCGTAGTGCGAGTAAAGGCCAGATAGGCCAGAAGAGAGCTCAGGAGGATCATCCCTGAGAGGATAATGATGGCCTGCCAGCGGAGATGCTGGATCAAATCCTATGCTCCCTATCTTCTCGCAGCCACCATTACCAAGCTATCTCGCCAGGATGACGTTGAGCAAAGAGATGCCGAAGAAGGCAATGGCGAGGCCGATGGTGACATAGAAGAGAAGCTTTTCCGGACCCCGTCGGCTTTGAAAGGCTGCTCTCCCGCCTCCGAAGACGCCGCCCAAGCCGAACCTTTGGGCCTGCAGGACGATGACGGCTATAAGCGAAACGGAGACAATGATCTGAGCAATATAGAAGTAGATCAATCCGCTCCCTCCTCTCAATCCCAAGTCGAAGACGATTATATCATGCTGCTATCCTTTAGGCAAGCAAAGGTCGCAGAGAGCTCTGAGCTCTCTGCGACCTGGGTAAGGGAGGTTTTTACCTTAGGACCATCACCTTGCTTAAACCCCTTATTAATGCATCGACGATTAGAACTCGCCAAGACATACAGGATCGTGCCGAGGTCGGCCGGATGACGCACACGTTGGTAAGGGCCGCCAGTAACAACCGAGTGATCGCGCTCAGGTTGGATATGGACCATCTGCGAGAAGAAAGCGTTAACGGCCGTTGCCCAAACAACCGGGGCATAGCCCAGGGCAGATATGACCAGAGCAAGGCACCATAGGCTGACGGCTGGAGCCCCTAAGGCTCCAGGACATGGCCCGCCGATGCCCTGGCGGGTTAGAGAAAATGCTTGTTTTTACAAGCAGGCGTGCCCTCGATTGCCCTCAGCCCAGGTTAGAGCAATGGGCAATGCTCTGGCACGCCTGCTCGCAACTTCAACAGATTGCGGCGTACTGGCCTTAAGGCTTGTACCCCTTAAGGCTTACGCCGTCGATATTGACATCCAGCTCACCCCACCCTACCGGCCACTTCTTCCAAACCCTGATGAAGAGGGTCAGGCAGTCGCCTTGAGCGGTGATATCACCGGCGTAGTCCAGCATAGGTCCGGGCTTGGTTCGGGGGTAGATCACATTCCAGCCCACATCGATCCAATCGGCCACCGCCGTCCAATCGGTCCCACCATTGTAGTCGATCCCATATTGGACGCGATACCCATACCCCTCCACCCCAGGATCACCTTGTATAGCCCTCATCATCCCATGCAGGCTGAATTGATAGGTGGCACCCGGGGTCAATCCACAGACCTTCTGGTAGATTCCTGCGTAGCGATCGGGCTCCACATCTGGCTTGCCCTTGGTGTCTATCTCGATGCCCTGGGAGTGGTGGCCATCGTAGACTACAGGGGCCCAAGTGTCATCCCAGTAGATGTAATTGGGCTTTCCTCCGTTGTCAAACCTATTCCAGCCCAGACCAACTCCATCTGGCCCAAAGCCTCCCTCAAAGTCGCCGTTGACTATAAACTCGATGGAATTACCGACAGTCACATCCTCAGCAATGAAGGATTCCTTGCCCGCGGCATCGTGCGCTACGGCCTTGAGGGTATGGACGCCAGGAGCGGCCGGGTGCCAGATGAAGTCCTTCTCGATGTGTAACATCCCAACAGCGTAGGAAATGCTGCCTACAAGGGCACCATTGTCATAAAGCTCTAACAGCGTCACCCCCACGTCGTTGGAGGCGCTGACATGGACTGTGGCCGGCTTGCATACCGTAGGATGGGATGGAACCGTCATAGCCACGGTGGGAGGAGCGGTATCCTCCGGCGCAGGACCTTTAAGGCTTACGCCGTCGATATTGACATCCAGCTCACCCCACCCTACCGGCCACTTCTTCCAAACCCTGATGAAGAGGGTCAGGCAGTCGCCTTGAGCGGTGATATCACCGGCGTAGTCCAGCATAGGTCCGGGCTTGGTTCGGGGGTAGATCACATTCCAGCCCACATCGATCCAATCGGCCACCGCCGTCCAATCGGTCCCACCATTGTAGTCGATCCCATATTGGACGCGATACCCATACCCCTCCACCCCAGGATCACCTTGTATAGCCCTCATCATCCCATGCAGGCTGAATTGATAGGTGGCACCCGGGGTCAATCCACAGACCTTCTGGTAGATTCCTGCGTAGCGATCGGGCTCCACATCTGGCTTGCCCTTGGTGTCTATCTCGATGCCCTGGGAGTGGTGGCCATCGTAGACTACAGGGGCCCAAGTGTCATCCCAGTAGATGTAATTGGGCTTTCCTCCGTTGTCAAACCTATTCCAGCCCAGACCAACTCCATCTGGCCCGAAACCCTCCTCGAAGCCGCCATTGGCCAGGCGCTCGGTTTGATTGCCAGCGAAGGGTATGGAGATAAACAAACCCGTTAAAGCCAAGGCCACCGTCAAAGCGATGAGCATAAGTTTAGGTCGAAACCTCATAGCGCTGCCTCCTTGGAATTATCAAACTCAGGCCTCCCACTCCGATCGAATGATTCATATGCACCTCCTTTTGCCAATCCGGATGGCTAGACGATGCAACAAAATTGTAACACTTTTCAAGGAATCTGTCAAATTTCAACTCCGCTTGTCATCTCTTGGGCAATCCGGTTGTGGCGAGCGACGATCTCCCCCACTTCGAAGTCGACGATCCGCCCCTCTTCCACCACTATCTTGCCGTTGATGACCGAGAGGTCGACTTTAACTGGAGCGCAGAAGACCAAAGCGGCCAAAGGATCGTGCAGGGCTCCAGCATATTCCAATCGATCGAGAGCGATGCCTATGAAATCTGCGGCTTTGCCCGGCTCTAAGCTCCCGATGTCCTCGCGGCCGAGGACCGCTGCTCCTCCTAAAGTGGCCATCTCCAAAGCCTGCTCCGCACTCAGGGCCCCGACGCCATCCCGAATCCTCTGGAGGAGCAACGCCTGGCGGACCTCAGCCAGCATGTGAGAGGAATCGTTGCTGGCGCTTCCATCCACGGCCAATCCCACCCTGACTCCTGCCTCGAGCATCTCCTTAACGGGGGCGATGCCCGAACCCAAGCGCATGTTCGAGGTGGGACAATGGGCTACGCCTGTGCCCGTGGCGGCCAGCAACTCTATCTCCGCCTCGTTTACATGGACGGCATGGGCGTACCATACATCCTCCCCCACCCAGCCCAGCCTCCCCATATATTCCACAGGACGACAGCCGAATCTCTCCAGGCAGAACTCCTCCTCGTCCTTCGTCTCCGCCACGTGGGTATGGAGACGAAGGCCATAGCTCCGAGCCAGAGCAGCCGACTCGCGCATCAGATCAGAGGTCACCGAGAAGGGGGAGCAGGGAGCGATGGCCACCCGGCACATGGAGTAAGGCGAAGGATCGTGATACTCCTCAGCCACCCGTTGGCAATCGGCCAGGATTTTCTCCTCGTCCTCGACCAGCTCGTCTGGCGGGAGACCTCCCCGGGATCGGCCCAAGGACATGCTCCCCCGGCAGGGATGGAAGCGCACGCCCAATTGGCAAGCAGCCCGTATCTCATCATCCAACGTAACGCCATTGGGAAAGATGTAAAGGTGATCGCTGGTAGTGGTGCAGCCGGAGAGGAGAAGCTCAGCCAGGCCGACTAAGGCGCTCACATAGACCGCCTCGGGCGTAAGCTTAGCCCAGATAGGGTAGAGTGTCCGCAGCCAATCGAAAAGCCGAACATTTTGCACAGCGGGCAGGGCCCTGGTGAGGGTTTGGTAGAGGTGGTGATGGGTATTGACGAGCCCTGGAAGAACGATCATCCCCGAGGCATCGATGATCCGATCGGCCTCTGACGGCAACTCCTGTGTACGCCCCACCGCCTTGATAACGTTCCCTTTGACGAAAACGCCGCCATCGACGATCCGGCGGCGCTCCTTGTCCATAGTGACCAGCAGACGGGCGTTCTTTAGAAGTAGCGTGGACATCACCCTTGCTCCCCTTCGTAAATCATCAACATCCGCGGGGGATGGAGAAGGAAGAGGGCGATCAGCCAGGCCAGCCCGAAGACGAAGAGGGAGGAATAATTCACCAGGGTTTGCAATCGGGCCACGCCTTCGATGCCCAAGGCCGCATCGGCCATGATGAACCCGATCGATTCCAAAGAGAGCACGGCTACGCTCATTGCAGCTGGCCGCAGAATGAGAGAGCGAAAAAAGCCATGGTAGGCCTCAGCGGAGATGGGTCTGGATTGACAGCGCCTCTCGAAGGCGATAATAGCCCCCAGGCCGCCCCGAAGCAGGATGAGGTAGGAGACGGGAAAGATATAAAAAATCCAGGACAGCGTTACTATCCCAAGGTGATAGGTGGAGCTCAACCCGGCTTTCACGCCGGCCTCCGCCAGGTAAGACCAGATGGAAGCCCATGCTAAGATGCTGCCCGCCAAAAGGACCAACATGGCTAAGTAATAACTCCACATCCTTAAGCTCCTGCTGAGAAGGACCATGCCCAAAGGGGTTTTTAACTGGGCAGCCTCTTCCTCAGCCGCCGGAGCCTCCTGGAGGCGGAAGACCACTGCTCCGGCTACCAGCCCCGCCAGGACATTCCCTACGGTAATGAGGACCAAAATCTCCCAGAGGAAAGGCATCGGTCTGAGGCTTCACCAAATTAAGAGGCCGCAGGCAACGGGGATACGTGCACAGCCTGCGGCCCTTTAGGGGTCTCCTTGACCTTGAATTCCACCCTCTGCCCCTTCTTAAGTGTCTTGGGGCCTCTGATCCCAGTACGGTGTACAAAGATGTCTTCGCCATCAGCTTTGGTGATGAACCCCCAACCCTTACGAGGGTCGAACCACTTCACCTGGCCGATGAGCTTAACTTCTCCCTTGCTGCGACAAGCTGGGCAGAACTTAGGCTCGAAGTCTTCCAGCCCCCTCTCGGCTAACTGCCGTTGTTCAGCAACAGTGAATATGAACTCCGCGCCGCATTGTTGACAAATCAACCTCTTGTCAACATAGGGCATCTCACCCCCTCTCGGTCCATTAAACCGCACAAAGCAGGGCCCTTCCGCAAATCTGTTGCCGCAGTTTAATCAGCATCGGATGCCATGGCCATCTCAGAAGCCTTCTTGGACATCAGGGCGATCTTCTCCTTGATCGATTCCTCGTTCCCCTTGGCCCTGAAGCCGGTGCCTGCAGGGATCAACTTGCCTAAGATGACGTTCTCCTTTAGGCCGTGGAGTTCATCAACAGCACCCCTTATAGCTGCATCGGCCAAGCTCCCGATGGTGTTCTGGAAGGAGGCGGCGGAGAGGAAGCTCTCGGTGCTCAGAGCGGCTTGGGTTATGCCTAAAAGCACGGGACGTGCGGTGGCCTGCTTCCCTCCCTGGGCAGCGATCTTAGCATTGACTTCGGCGAATTCCAAGCGGTTAACTAGATCCCCGGGGAGGAATTCGGTATCGCCCGAGGAGATCACTTGCACCTTGTCCATCATCTTCCTGATGATGATCTCGAAGTGCTTGTCATTGATGTTCACCCCTTGGGAGCGATAAACCTTCTGAACCTCCGAAAGCAGATAGAGCTGGGTCCCCTCCCGTCCCACGATGCGCAGGAGATCGCGAGGGTTCTTGACGCCCGCCGTCAACCGCTGGCCGGCCTTTACCCTCTGTCCATCCTCCACCTCTAAGGGCATCGTCGCAGGGACGTCGTAACGGCGCTCCTGTCGCTTCTCATAGACCACAACGATGTGACGATCCTTCCGCAGGACCTTTCCCCCCTTCTTAGCTATCATCACGCGCTCGCCGCGCTTGGCGATGGGCGTCCCATCCGCTATCTCATCCCCGTCCTTGACCAGGACCTTCCAGTTGCCCGGCACATCGTATTCATCCCGGTGGATCTCGGTATCGACGACCCTCAAATGACGCCATTCGCCCTCCCGCTCGATCTCCACCACCCCATCGATCTCGGAGATGATGGCCTCGCCCTTGGGGTGCTTGCGGGCCTCGAGGAGCTCCTCCACTCGTGGCAGGCCGTGGGTAATGTCCATAACCCCAGCCACACCGCCGGTATGGAAGGTGCGCAGAGTGAGCTGAGTTCCCGGCTCGCCGATGGATTGGGCGGCGATGATGCCCACTGCGGTCCCTACCTTCACCAATCCCCCCCAGCCGAGGTCGCTGCCGTAACACTTGGCGCAGATGCCGTATCTCAGTTCACAGGTCAGGGGCGAACGCACGTAGACTTCCTCGATCCCCGCTTCCTCGATGGCCTCCACATGTTCCTTTTCGATCATCTCGTTCCGGTCCACGATGATCTCGCCAGTGCGAGGGTCAACTACCGGCTTGGCAGCCACGCGGCCGAGTATCCGCTCGGCCATAGTCTGCCCGCCCACATCGTCCGATTTCCTGATCCAGATGCCAGCCGTGGTGCCACAATCCTCGGCATTGATGATCACATCCTGAGCCACATCCACCAGCCGTCTGGTGAGATAGCCAGCATCAGCGGTGCGCAGGGCGGTATCGGCGAGCCCCTTGCGGGCGCCATGGGTGGAGATGAAGTACTCGATAGCCGAGAGCCCCTCCCGGAAGTTGGAGCGGATGGGCATGGGGATGATGCGGCCTGAGGGGTCGGCCATCAGCCCCCTCATTCCCGCCAGCTGGCGGATGGGCTGGAAGCCGCCTTTGGTGGCTCCTGAGACCGCCATCACTTTGACCGGGCTGTAGTCATCTAAGCTCTGGGCTACAGCCTCCGTCACATCATCGGTGGCTTTGGTCCATAGCTCGACCACTTTCGCGTACTTCTCATCCTCGGTCAGGAGGCCTCGCCGGTATTGCCGCTCAACCTCGCTCACCTCCTTAGCTGCCCTTTCCAGGAGCTGCCCCTTGGTTTCCGGCACCACCAGGTCGTTCACGGCGATGGTTATCCCGGAGCGGGTGGCGTACTTGAAGCCTAGGGCCTTAAGCTCATCGAGCACCTTGGCCATCTCCTCCAAACTCATCCGTTGATAGCATTTGGCCACCAAATCCTGCAGCTTGCCCTTGTCCATCACATCGTTCACGAAGCGCAGCTCCTCGGGCAGGACCTGATTGAAGATGACGCGCCCCACCGTGGTCTCCAGGAACTCCCCTTTCTCGTCGGTAAGCCAGCCAGCTTTTATCTTAGCGTGGAGGTCAACTTTGCCCAGTTCGTAGGCGAGGATGACCTCGTTCGGGTCAGAGAAGACTTTGCCCTCGCCACGGCAGCCCTCCTTCTCCATAGTCAGGTAGTAGCAGCCCAGGACCATGTCCTTGGTGGGCCCCACTATGGGCTCGCCATTGGCCGGCTTAAGCATATTCTTGGTGGAAAGCATCAGTTCGCGGGCCTCCTTCACTGCCTCCTTGGAAAGGGGCACATGCACCGCCATCTGGTCGCCATCGAAGTCGGCGTTGAAGGCGGCGCAGATCAGGGGGTGGATCTGGATGGCCTTGCCCTCCACTAAGACGGGCTCAAAGGCCTGGATGCTCAGGCGGTGCAGGGTGGGGGCCCGGTTGAGGAGCACGGGCCGCTCCTTAACCACCTCTTCCAAAACCTCCCAGACCTCCGGCCGCTGTCGTTCGATAAGCCGCTTAGCGCTCCTGATGTTGCTGGCGTAGTTGTACTTCACCAATTTGGAGATGACGAAGGGCTTGTAGAGCTCTAAGGCCATCTCCCTGGGCAAGCCACACTGGTGCATCTTGAGGTGTGGCCCGATGACGATGACCGAGCGGCCCGAGTAGTCCACCCGCTTGCCCAGGAGGTTGCGGCGGAAGCGTCCCTGCTTACCCCTGAGGATATCGGACAGGCTCTTGAGCTCGCGCAGGCCGCGCCTCGAAACGGCCGCGCCGCGGCGTGAATTGTCGATCAGGGAATCGACCGCCTCTTGGAGCATGCGCTTCTCATTCCGGATGATGACCTCTGGCGCCTCGAGTTTAAGGAGGCGCTTGAGGCGATTATTGCGGTTGATGACCCGGCGATAGAGGTCATTGAGGTCACTGGTGGCAAACCTCCCCCCATCGAGCTGCACCATAGGTCTGAGATCCGGAGGGATGACTGGCAAAACCTTCAAGAACATCCACTCTGGGCGGTTGCCCGATTTGCGAAATGCCTCGACTACCCGCAGCCTTTTGATGGCCTTCTTACGGCGCTGCCTGGAGCCTGTAGTCCGGATCTCCTTCCATAGTTCCTCGGCCATGGCGTCCAAGTCCAGTCCTTGGACGATCTCGTAAAGGGCCTCGGCGCCCATTCCCGCTTTAAAGACGTTGCCCCACTTGGATTTCAGCTCGCGATAGCGGGCCTCATCCAGGAATTGGAGCGGGGCCAGGCCCTCGACCTCCTGGCGCTCGGCCTCCATCTTCGCTCGCAGGGCTTCCACTTCGCGGAGCAGGCCCGCTCGAAGCTCCTCTATCTCCTTCTCTGAGGCGTAACGCAGGTTGTCTATCTCCCCATCTATCAGGGCCCTTTCGTCCTTCCATCTCTCCTCAAGGCTCGCCTGGATTTGGCTCAGCTTCCTCTGCACCACCTCGTTCAGAAGTTTAAGATGATCAAGGGTCACTATCTCGCCCCTTTTCACTATGACGGCCTCGCTAGGGGAGAAGACCAAGGGGGCATCCGCCGCCTGACCCATCAAGCCCTCCAACCTGCCCTGCAGGGCTTTGGCCTCCTCCATGACCTCCTCGGTGACCGCAGCCATCTCCTCCTCTAAGCGCTGACGGATGGCCTTCTTCCGCTCTTCCAGCTCCTCAATCTTGACCTTCAGGGTCGATCTGATCTCCTCGATCCGCTTATGGGTTTCCTCCCCCAGCCGATCTCGCTCCTCGATGTACTCCTCCTCGATGCGCCGCAGGGCCCTTTGGCGCGCCTCCTCATCGACCTTGGTGATCACGTATTGGGCGAAGTAAAGGACCCGATCCAAGTCCCGCCGTGAGATATCCAGCAGCAAGCCCAGATAACTGGGGACTCGCCGTGTGTACCAGATGTGGGCCACCGGCGCCGCCAATTCGATATGGCCCATACGCTCCCGCCGCACCGAGGAGCGGGTGACCTCCACTCCGCACTTCTCGCAGACGATCCCTTTGTAACGAATGCCTTTATACTTGCCGCAATAGCACTGGTAATCCTTAGTGGGGCCGAAGATGGCTTCACAAAAGAGCCCCCCCTTCTCCGGCCGTAGGCGGCGGTAATTGATGGTCTCAGGCTTGGTAACCTCCCCATATGACCATGAGAGTATCTCCTCAGGTGAGGCCAAGCTTATGCGCAGGGCGTTAAACTCCTTAACTTCCACAGGGCATCTCCTCCTCTCAAAGCCATCACGCATATAAAAAGCGCTTGGAGCAAGCTCCATCGCTTTTTAAGGCACGTTGATTATACACCCTTTCGTCCCACCTGTCAAACGCAGTGGCGCCTTCCGCTCACCTGCCCATCCGCCACCTGAGGTAGGCTTCGATGAAGCCGTCCAGATCGCCATCCAGTACCGCCTCGGCGAGGGGGGTCTCGTAGCCGGTGCGATGGTCCTTAACCATCTGGTAGGGGTGCAGCACATAAGAGCGGATCTGGTTGCCCCAGCCGGCCTCCACGTGCTCGCCCTTGAGGCGCGCCCGCTCTTCCTCCCGCTTCTTCAACTCCAGATCGAATAGGCGAGCACGCAGGATTCTCATGGCCGTACGACGGTTCTGAAATTGGGAGCGCTCGTTCTGGCAGGTGGCTGTGATCCCCGTCGGCAGATGGGTGATGCGCACCGCTGAGCTCGTTTTCTGCATATGCTGCCCCCCCGGCCCGCTGGAGCGGAAGGTTTCGATGCGCAGATCGTTGGGGTCTATCTCCACCTCGATCTCCTCCCCGATGTCGGGCATCACCTCCACCAAGGCGAAGGAGGTGTGGCGGCGATGGGCGGCATCAAAGGGGGAGAGGCGCACCAGGCGGTGCACCCCCCTCTCGGCTTTAAGGTAGCCGTATGCATACTCGCCCTCCACCGATACGGTGACGCTCTTCAATCCAGCTTCCTCCCCTGGCGAGCTATCCAAGACCTTGGTCCTGTAGCCACGATTTTCCGCCCAGCGCAGGTACATCCTAAGGAGCATCTCCGTCCAATCCTGGGCATCGGTGCCGCCCGCCCCGGCGTGGATGGCCAAGATGGCGTTGTCCTTGTCATGCTCGCCGGAGAGGAGCAGATGGAATTCCAAGTGGCGCAGCTCGGCCTCAATGGCCTCTACTTCGCGGGCTATATCGGCGGCTATGGCCTCATCCTTCTCGGCTACGGCCAAGCTGAGCAAAGCCTTAGCATCGGCCACCCTATCCGCCAGCTCCTTCCAGCTCCCAACCTCCTCCCGCAGAGAGGCCAGCCTCTGCATCACCGCCTGGGCTCTATCCGGCTGGTCCCAGAAGTCAGGTTGGGCTACCTGCCGCTCGAGCCGCGCTATCTCCCGCTCTTTGCTGGCTAAGTCAAAGACGCTCCTTTATCTGCTCGATGCGCTGGTGCAATTCGTCTAGCTTGCTTTTCAGCTCCTCCATGCTCTTCACCTCTCTATTTTGGGGCAAGGCGAGTCTTTCTTTCACTTGCTACAGATGGTCGTCCCAGGTCCCCAACGAGGTCTCACCCTGTTGTGCGCTGCGCCAAACATGGCAAAAAGAGATCGCTGGGTAAACTGTCGGGTGACTGATTTCCCTATCGAGTTACCGCCCCGTTGGCTTTATGCCCCCAGCAATCCTTCCACAAACTCTTCCGCATCGAATTCAGCCATGTCCTCCAGGCCCTGGCCGGTGCCCACGTAACGGATGGGGATGCCCA
>CAYYKQ010000017.1:12343-25522 GCA_964440965.1 uncultured Anaerolineae bacterium
TCAGCCATGTCCTCCAGGCCCTGGCCGGTGCCCACGTAACGGATGGGGATGCCCAGCTCCTTAACGATGGCGAAGACGATGCCCCCCTTAGCCGTTCCGTCCAGCTTGGCCAGGAAGATGCCCGTCACATCCACGGCCTCCTTGAAGTACCTGGCCTGGGCCAGGGCGTTCTGCCCCGTGGTGGCGTCCAGGACGAGCAAAGTCTGGTGGGGGGCTTGGGGGATCAACTTAGCGGCCACCCGTCGTATCTTTCTCAGCTCCTGCATCAGATTATACTGGGTGTGCAGCCTTCCGGCGGTATCCACGATGAGTACATCAGCTCCCCTGGCCTGGGCGGCGCCAATGGCATCGTAGACCACTGCCCCTGGATCGGCTCCTGGCCGGTGAGCAATGACATCGCAGCCCACTCGCTCTCCCCATATCTTGAGCTGGTCGATGGCCGCAGCGCGGAAGGTGTCGGCCGCAGCTAAAATGACCTTCCTGCCTCGCTCTCGATGATAATGGGCCAATTTAGCGATGCTCGTCGTCTTGCCCGTCCCATTGGCCCCCACCACCAAGGTGACCATTAATGGCTCAGCGTACACCTCATTGCTCGCATTTCGCTCCAGGATCCTGATCAATTCCTCCCGCAGCAAGGCCTTAACCGCTGCCGCCTTGCGGATGTGCTCCCGAGCTGCCCTCTCCCGCAAGCTTCCCACCAAATCGATGGTCGTGGTCACGCCCACATCGGCCTGGATGAGCAACTCCTCGAGCTCCTCCCACAACTCATCGGTGAGCTCGCTCACGCCGAGGAGCTCCGTGATCCGCCCGAAGAATGAGCGGCGAGCGCGGGTTAAACTGCCCTTAAGCTTCTGCGAACGTCCGAACATGGCCGATCCATCCCCATTATACCAGGCCCTCCCCTACTCTGGCAAACCCCGACGCTCGATCGTTTCGTTCGAATAACCATCACGCCTTCAATCGGGGACGGAACTTGTAGCCGTAGACGATGATGCCATCCTTGCCCTCCTCTTTGAGCTTGCGGGTGACCATCTCCACCGGCATTCCGATGCGGACCTCATCGGGATCCACGTCGGCCAACTGAGCTGTGACCAAGGGGCCCTCCTCCAGCTTAACTAAGGCCACGGTGTAGGGGACGAATTCCCCGTAGCCCTCAGGAGCTTGGTAGACGGTGGAGTAGGAGTAGACTTCCCCTCGGCCGCTGAAGACGTAGGCAGTGGTCTGGTTCGTTCCCTCAGGGGGATTTTCCCCTTGCATCGGCGTGAGGGAAGGGGTCGCCATCGAATGCCCGCATGCAGGGCAGACGTCCCTTGGAGGGAAGAGCTTGGCCCCGCAATTCCCACAGACCTCACCTACCAGCCTATAGCGCTGATTTCGCAATCGCCAGTTATGTGCAATGCTCATCGCTTTCCACCTCCTCTGAAATAGCGTCTTAGCGTCTAAGCGTCGTAGCGTCCCAGCGGTGCTACGCTAAGACGCTTGGGCGCTGTGCCGCTAAGCCGCTAAGATGTGAGTGATCGCCGTCGCCCCGCTCCCGCCCAAGCTCTGGGCCATCCCCAGGCGGGCGCCCTTCACCTGGTTAACCCCTGCTTCGCCTCTGAGCTGCTGGACGACCTCCACTACTTGGTAGAGCCCGGTGGCTCCCACGGGGTTTCCCCGCGCCTTCAGACCGCCCATGGTGGAGATGGGAATGCGCCCGTTCAGGGCTATCTTCCCCTCCTGGGCCAATCGCACGCCCTGCCCTCGCTCGGCGAAGCCGCAGGCTTCCAAGGAGAGTGCGGCGGCGATGGTGGACTCGTCGTGCAATTCGAAGATGTCGATCTCCTCTGCCTTCACCCCAGCCAGTTGGTAGGCTCTTTGTGCTGAGAGGTGAGCTGCCCTCAGGAAAAGGGGATCCTCTCGGTCATGGAGGGCCACGGCATCGGTGGCTGCAGCGGAGGCGACGATCTCCACAGCTTTATCTGTGAACTCCCGCCCCTGTCGGGCAGGGCAGAGGACGACCGCGGCCGCCCCATCCGCCAGGGGAGCCATATCCAGCAGGCCGATAGGGTCGGCGATCATCGGCGCCCGTGCGAAGGCCTCAGCTGAGATGGGGCGGCGAAACATAGCATAGGGGTTGCCCATCGCGTTGCTATGGGCGTTCATCGTGAAGGGAGCGAAGTCCTCGTGCTTCACCCCATACTCATGCATATAGCGCCGCATGATGAGGGCCCAGACGGCGGCTAAGGAGAGCCCATGTGCGGCTTCGTAGTCCCCATCTAAGGTCAGGGCCAAGGCGGCGGTGCGCATCGCCTCTATCCGATCGGTCATCTTCCCCACGCCACAGACGACGACCACGTCGTTCAGGCCACTGGCCACGGCTAAGTACCCCACCCGCAGGGCAGCGGCCCCGGATGCCCCACCCGCCTCCACTTTCACCGCCTCGATGCCCTTCAGGCCGGCAAAGTCGGCTACCAATGCCCCTAAATGCTCCTGGTGCGCGATCTCACCGGAGAGGGCATTGCCCACGTAGAGGGCATCGGCCCGCTCGATCCCAGCATCGTGCATGGCAACACGGATGGCTTCGGCAGCTAACTGCCGCAGCGATTTCTCCCAATGCTCGCCCACCTTGGTCTGTCCGATGCCGATGATAGCAACTTCCCTCATAAAAATCCCAATGAAATCAATGACCAATTTCCCAATGACCAAATCCTAACGAATTATTGATTCATTGGTCATTGAATATGCAGTTTCTGCCGATACCGCACGTAGGTGGCGTAGTCTATCTCTTTGCGGCGGGCGATGTAGTCGCGGGTGAAGGGGGCACGGGCCTGCCTCTCCTCGATAAGGTCGGTTACTACCAGGGAGAAGGCGTCGCTGCCCGCCCCGGAGCCATAGGAGACGAGGAGGATACGTTCGCCAGGCTTAGCCACATCCAAGATGGCTGTCAGGCCCAGGAGAGACGAGCCGGCATAGGTGTTCCCTATCTCCGACACCAGGAGACCCACCTCGATCTGCTCCCTGGTGAAGCCCAGCTCCTTGGCCGCCCGAACGGGAAATTTAGCGTTGGGCTGGTGGAAGACGGCATAAGCGTAATCCTCGGCCCTCAGACCTAGCATCTCCATCAGGTTGCGTCCGGCGGCCAGGGTATGCCTAAAGTAGGCCGGCTCGCCGGTGAAACGGCCACCATGGGTGGGATAGCGTTGACAGGGCCGGCGGAAGAAGTCAGGCGTGTCGGTGACATAGGAGTAGGTGCCCTCGAAATAGGCCAGGCTCTCCTCCCTGGGGCCGATGATGTAGGCGGCTCCCCCCGCGCCGACGGTGTACTCTAAGGCATCGCCTGGCCTCCCCTGAGCGGTGTCGGCGCCGATGGCCAGGGCATAGCGAGCCATCCCCGAGGCGACGAGGCCTATAGCCGCCTGTACGACCTCCGTTCCGGCCTTGCAGGCGAACTCCCAATCGGCGGCGAGGACCTCGGGGGTGGCGCCGATGGCCTCGGCGACGATGGTGCCGGTGGGTTTGACGGCGTACGGGTGGGACTCACTGCCCACCCAGACGGCACCTATGAGCTGAGGATCTATCCCAGCCCTGGCCAGAGCATTGCGGGCCGCCTCGATGGAGATGGTAGCTGTGTCTTCGTCCAAGCCCGGCACAGCTTTCTCCTCGATGGGAAGGGGCCCCCTCCCTCCTCTCCAGACTCTGGCCACCTCCGAGGCTGGCAGCCTGTAGCGGGGCACATAAGCCCCGTAGCCTACGATGCCCACGTCTCTACTTGGTTTCATTTAGTTCCTCAGCACTTTGACAAAAGCATCGTTTAGGTGTACGATTAATGTGCCATATCGAAACACCCCCGGAAGGGAGTGAACACTTTGCCCAACTCCGGCAAGAAGTGGGTGGTGAGAGATAGACATGGCAATGAGATATATCTCACGGCAGAGCGCTGGCGGCATATTCTGGAATACCATCCGGAGCTCGAAGGCCATTTGGATGACCTGCTGGATGCTCTCAGAACCGGTCGGCGGAGACAAGAGCCAGCCGACCCTAGCAAATACAGGTACTATAAACGCTGTGATAGCTTGCTGCCGGACTTTAACCATATAGTTGTAGTCGTTGTCTTTACCGTGCGTCAGCGCCCCGATGGCACCACTTTTCGCAATAACTTTGTTACTACTTCCTGGCCCGCCTACATCTATCGAAAGAGGTGAGAGATGAGCGGTGAACTTGACATCTACAAGGCCGATATAACGCTCGACGATAGCCGGACGATTCACTTTATGTATGACAGAGATAGCGATGACCTAGAAATCGTCTTCGAGAAAGGCAGAGCGAACTGCACCATCGAATTGACCGATAACATCATCTTGCGTTTCGATAAGGAGAAGGAGAAAGCCCTGAGTTTAATCCTGATCAACTTCTCCACTCTAGCACAACCGACGGAGATGGGTCCTAAGAGCTTCCCCCTCACCGGCTTGGCCGATCTGCCTAAGGACTTGCACCAGATGGTAGTGAAGATCATCACCTCACCGCCGGTGAACCGGTTCCTGAAAGTGTCTTACTTCTACCCATCGCCTGCTAAATGCATTCCTATCACCTATTTGGAGCGTCCCCCCGCCTTAGCCGCAATTGCTCGATAGCTTGGAACGATTAGGCTTTCAGAGCTGAGGTTAGGGCATTGAGGATCTCCCTCGCCCTGTCCACTCTAATGCTCCCCTCGGCCACCATCCGCTCCGCCACTCGATCGATCAGTTCGCCTTTAGCTCCCGCAGCTATGGCCACCTGGCGGGCGTGGAGCCTCATGTGGCCCCGCTGGATGCCCTCGGTGGCCAGGGCCCTGAGCGCGGCCAGGTTCTGGGCCAGCCCCACGGCGGCCATGATTTCGGCCAGCTCCCGCGCCGAATTCACCTTCAAGATCTTGAGGGCCACCTTAGCTGTGGGGTGAGCTCTGGTCGCTCCTCCCACAATTCCCACAGCCAAAGGAAGCTCGATGGAGCCGATCAGGTTGCCATCAGCATCCTGCTCCCATCTGGTCAAAGGCCCGTAGCTTCCGCCTTTGGCGGCGTAGGCATGTGCTCCAGCCTCGATGGCCCGCCAATCGTTTCCCGTGGCGATAGCCACAGCGTCGATCCCATTCATGATACCCTTGTTGTGGGTCGCCGCCCGATAGGGGTCAACGGCGGCCAGAGCCCAAGCCTCCACAATGCCCCTGACGACCTCATTTCCTCCTAAGGCCGAAGCGGGAACGGCGCATCTCGCCCTGGCGAGGCGCCTGTCGGCCAGGTTGGAGAGGATGCGCAACACCACGCGCCCTCCCGTCAGGCGCTCGATGAGGGGGGCGACGGCCTCGCAGACGCTGTTTACAGCGTTGGCCCCCATAGCATCGCGGGTGTCGTAGAGGAGATGGACCACCAGCATGGGGCCGACCGGGGTATCCGTCAGTTTCCGCACCTCCAGTCCCCTCGCCCCACCCCCTAAGCGGACGATGGTAGGGTGTTGAGCATCGGCCAGGGCGAGTATCTCCTCCTGGGCCTTCAGGACCTCCAGAGCGGCGTGCTCCACATCGGCGATGTGGAGCACTTGCACCTGGCCGATCATGACCGGCTCGGTGCTTTCGGCGACGAAGCCACCGCCTTCGCGGACGAGCTTGGCGGCGTGGCTGGCAGCGGCCACCACCGAGGGCTCCTCGATGGCCATGGGGATCAGATGGTCACGGCCGTTGATGAGGAAATGGACAGCCACTCCTAAAGGCAAGGCGAAGGTCCCTACCACGTTCTCGATCATCCTCTCGGCCTGGGCCAAGCTCAGCCCTTGGCGCAGAACCTCCGCCTCCTCAGGCTCTAAGCCTGCCCACTCCGCTACGGCGCGGACCCGCTCCTCCAAATTGAGTTTATAGAATCCGCTCCAAACGCTCAATTCACACTTAGTGTAGCATAACTTTCCTCTCAAAAACTATCAAATTTTCGTTAACATCCCGGGTGGAGAACATCCAAGATGGGGATGCACAAGCTAAAAGCAGGGGATGCAAAAGGAGGCTAAGGCGAAGGGAAAGCGAGGCTCTCGGCTGCGCTCCGGATGCAAACGAGGAGGGGCTGGGGGTAAATGCTTAAGACGAAGCAGAGCAGGATGGTGCTCAGAATCACGATCGAGGTTAAGGCAGGTTCGGGCTTTAAATCGGGATCGGGAGAGGAGCTGAGGAGGGCATTCAGGCCGCGCAGGTATCCTGCAGCCACGCCGCCATCGGCTAAGATCAGGAGCAGCGGCCAGCCGGCGCCCAGCTTAAGCCAGTTGCCCACATGGCTTGCTACGAGGGAAAACGCAGCCCATCGGCTTGGGAAGCCGATAGTGAAGGGGAAGCCGGCCAGCGAGAGGCCGCTCAAGATGAGCCCGGCTGCAGAGAAGGGCAAGCGACGAGCCGCCCCTCTCAGCTGAGCGAATCCCGCCTCACCTCGGGCGCGATGCCTCATCACGGCCAAACCCATAGCTCCCATGACCATGGCCACAGTGCGGCTCGCGAATTGCCAGAGGGCAATGCTCAATCCGGAAGGAGAGGTCATCCCCAAGCTCGCCAGCACCCAACCCATATCGTTCAAGGCGGCATAGCCCCACAGATGGCCGAAATCCCGCTGAAATGGGGAGGAAAACCCTCCCCAGACGACCATGGCCAGCCCGACCACTCGCAAAGTCCAAAAGAAACGGGGGTTCTCCGCCAGCCAGAGGTGGCTTCCCAGAAGGTTGAGCATGAGGAGAAGGACGATGGCCTGCATCACGGTGAGGATTAGGGCGGTGACCAAGGGGGGAGCCTCAGCGGCTATGGCGGGCACCCACCCGTGAAAGGGCACCACCGCCAGGAAGATGGCGAAACCTACCATCAGGAAGGCGATGGCAGAATGGATCAGGCCTACTTCGTCCGGGTTGAGGGCGTATTGCTCCATCAGCCAAATGGACACCAAAAGGGGCGGAAAGGCCAGGATGGTGCTCATCAGGTAGCGGAATGCCCCCTCGGCCGAGCCCCGACGGCCGCCCTGAACGATGAAAACGGCGATGATGGAGGCCGTCGCCAGAAACAGAACGGAGAAGAGCAGATGGCGGATCAAGATAACGCAATTGAGCAGACCCAAGATGAGCAATCCCAAGGGGAAGAAGGAGCGGCCCTGCGAGATCCACCGAGCAAAGAGGAAGAGAGCTGTGGCCACCCCGAAAACGAAAGCGATGGTCAAGCGGCCTGTCTCCAGCAGAGCGAATTCCCGCCCCAACACCCTAACCGTCCGGCCTAAATCCACCACGAATCCGAATATCCAAGAGGGCCTGTCCAGGGGCAGATGGAGGCAAAGGCCGGCTACAGCGGCAGTAGTGACCGCCGAGAGGAAAGCAGCGAGCTTCTCCCAGCGGCGTAGGAGGTAAACTATAGGAACCATGGCCAGAGGAAGGCCGATGAGAAGTGAAGGTCCAGCGATCACAGCTCCTCCCTCTTCAGCATATGGGGTCCTCCTTAGGCCTTAACCGTTCAGGGTAGGGAACGCCTTGCCAAAGCGAGGTAAGCGATGGCCAGTCCGATGAGGAGATCGATGACCCCTAACAGGGTAAGCACGCTCAGGCTGTGTTCCAGGGCTACATAGAAGAGCTCAAAACCGAGCAGAAAGCTCAGAAGGCCCAAGCCTGCCCTTAATGGCTCCTCCCTTAGGATAGCTGCCAGAACCCCCATTGAACCCAGCCAGTAGCAGGCGAGGCCCATCTCTGGCGAGACCAAGGGCAAGGGATAGCGTCCTGCCAAGCTGGGCACGGCCAGCCCCACCAGAAGGACGGCCAGAAGTCGAAAGGCGCTGTTGAAAGCAGCCTGGGGAGAGCTCTGGCCCTCGATCCGCTCCCATCCCCCCTTGGAGAGCTGATGGGCTGTCAGGTAAAGGGCGAAGAAAATCGAGGTTCCAACGAGGGCCTTCGTCAAAGCCACCTGTAGGCCTATTAGCTGGACCAAAAGGAGGCTGGCTAAGAGGTACTGGGCCAAGAAGGCTAATAAGGCTAAACGCCAGCTGCCGATGGCGGCCACAATCCCGGCCGCAAGTGCCAAACCGACGGCGATCGCTTTGGGCGAAAAGGACGATAAGAATGCGAACATATCACCACAGAAACAGGAGGAACAGGAACACGGCCAACAATGCCCAACCCACGTAACTCCTCCCTTCGATCGCTCTTCCTATCCCTAAGAAGATGGCCTCGGCATTCCCCAGCAGCCTACCTAAGGGCTCGTAAAGCCAATCCAGCTCGAGCAGGGATGAGAGCCTTGCCGAAAGTGGGGCGGGCACCTTACACCAACGGTGGAGCACATATCCCCCCAGAGGTGGGGAAAGCAGAATCGCCCAGAGGGCAGCTTCGGCCGAGTGGAAGAGGTCTGGAAGGGCTCCCTCTCGGATCAGAGGGGGGAAGAAGCCGAAGAGGAGAAGGGGAACGGCCAGGAAGGCGACGCCTGCCCAATGCGCTGCGGGCAAACGCCCAGGGGAAGAGGCCAGCCATCTCCTGAGCAGGGAGGCAGAGAGCATAACTTCAGCCAGGAGGGAAAGGACAAGGATCCAAAGGCCCTGAAGAGGCAGAGCGTTGTACAGGAGCCAGCGGCTCACGAAGCCCAAGGTGAAGGGCAAGCCGATCAAGGAGACCAGGGCCAAAGCCAGGGGAGCTCTCTGCCAGGGCTCCCCTCGTACCCCCTCGCGGAGCTGGCCCGCTGCCTCCGGCCTATCCTGACCGAAGAGAAGGCCAAGGCAGAGGAGGAGGTTGACGGCTGCCGCCAGGGGGCGAGCTACAGACCCCACCAGAACGGCGTATCCAACCTGGCTTATGGCTACGAAGCGGGGAGAGCCCCCCTCGAGCCAGGCCAGCATGGATCCGATCAGGAAGGCCATAAGGCCGAGGGCCGTCAACAGGCCGCTTGAGGGTTGGGTGCGAACCAGCAGGTAGAGGCCCGAGCCGGTGGAGATCAGGTAAGGCAAGGCTTGCGATCTCGCTTCGGCCAGCTTCCAGAGGCGAAGCGGATAGATGCCTATTCTTATCAGCACGGCCAGCGCGAGAAAGGTTTGGAAGGGAAGGCCGCTGTCCAGGAGGAAAGCGGCCATCATAAGGGCCAACACCCCTAGGACTTGGGCCATCCTCTCCGCATGAGGCCTCCTCACAGAGCTCGTTGCTTCCGTCAGCACAAGGGCGAATTCCAGGAAGATCCAACTGAAGCAGAGGGTGAGCAAATCGGCCGAGAAGACGAAGCTCAGGCCCGCTGCCAGGAGGATGAGCCGAGCGACGTAGAGCCTCGCCTCCACCCCTTCATCACCGAGGGAGAGGGAAAATGAGGTCAGGCCGAGGAGGAGCATAGACACGGCGAAGACGAAGGCGAGGCCGTCGATCTTAAAGGCCAATTCGCTCTCCATCAGGGGTCGCCAGGGGGAGAGGACGAGGCTTGAAGGGGACTTTCCCCCCGGGAGGAGCAGGGACAAGAGGGCGCCACCGGCGATCAGCAGGGCGGAAAAGCCGAGCCTTCGGGCGGCTATGAGCCTGTCCAAGATCGGGATCACCAAGACGCCGAGCAGAAGGACAAGAACGGAAGTGAACACCTCTCCTCCAAGTTAATTGGCCTGGGAGCCTTCCGTTCAGGGATCTCAGCTCAATGGCCTCCAGGCCGTTTTGGAGCGCTGATTTTGCATCGCCCTCGTGCCGAGGGCTGAACTTTCGAATGCTTAAACCAGCTTGCGGGTCAGAATATCCTTCAACGTTGGATGTCCTATCTCCTGCAGCTCGTAGCGCACGCGGCGCATCGGATGCCTGACCCGCTTCAACAACCTCTTGAGATCGACAGGGGTAGCCACGAGCACAAGGTCGCAGGGGGTGGCATTGATGGTATCCTCCAGCTCCTCAATCTGCTCTCTCCCGTAACCCATGGCCGGGAGGAGAGCGCCGATCTGGGGATACTTCTCAAAGGTATCGACGATGGAGCCCACGGCGTAGGGACGCGGATCGACGATCTCCGCCGCTCCGAAGCGCTTGGCGGCCACCATTCCCGCTCCGTAGCTCATCTCCCCATGGGTGAGGGTCGGCCCGTCCTCGACCACAAGGACCCTTTTTCCTCTGATGGCCTCTGGGGCCTCGACGAAGATGGGCGAGGCGGCTTCGACGATCACCGCTTTGGGGTTGGCCGCCTTCACGTTCCTCCTCACTTTAGCCACATCGAGCGGATCCGCGGTGTCGACCTTGTTGATGACCACCACATCTGCCATGCGCAGGTTGGATTCACCCGGGTGGTAACGCAGCTCGTGGCCGGCCCGATGGGGATCGGCTACCACGATGTGTAGATCGGGAACAAGGAAAGGCAGGTCGTTGTTTCCCCCATCCCATACGATCACTTCGGCCTCCCTCTCCGCCTCGTGGAGGATGCGCTGGTAGTCCACGCCGGCGAAAACGACAAAGCCCCTTTCGATATGGGGCTCGTACTCCTCTCGCTCTTCGATGGTGCAATTGTATCTGTCCAAGTCATCGTAGGAGGCGAAGCGTTGGCAGATCTGGTCCCTCAGATCGCCGTAGGGCATGGGATGGCGCACCACTACTGCCTTCCTGCCCAGCTCTCGCAGGATCTCGCAAACCCGGCGGGTCGTTTGACTTTTGCCGGACCCCGTGCGCACGGCGCAGACTGCCACCACAGGTACTTTGGCTTTGAGCATGGTGGTCTTGGCCCCCATCAGCTCGAAGTCGGCGCCGCAGGCTATGACCATCGAGGCCCTGTGCATCACGTACTCGTGGGACACGTCGCTGTAGGCGAAGACCACCCGGTCGACCTCGAACTCCTTGATGAGCCTGGCCAACTCGTCCTCTGGGTAGATGGGGATGCCATCGGGATAGCCTGGGCCAGCCAGCTCCGGGGGATAGACCCTCCCCGTGATGTTCGGGATTTGGGCCGCGGTGAAGGCGACCACCTGGTAATCGGGGTTGCCGCGGAAGCGGACATTGAAGTTGTGGAAATCGCGCCCCGCGGCGCCCATGATTATCACTTTAGTCTTTGGCCTTTTCTCCAAGGTTTATCCCCTTAGTCACGATAGCACCTAATACCCCGTTGATGAAGCGGGGCGAACTCTCGCTGCCGAACAGTTTGGCCAGCTCAACGGCCTCGTTGATGGCCACTTTGACGGGAGCTGTCCCTGCCACAGCGAATTCGAAGATGGCCATGCGCAGGATATTCCTGTCGATAACGGCCATCTGCTCGAGGGGCCACTGGGAAGCGTTCTCTTGGATCAGGTCATCCAACTTGGCGCGGTGTTCGAGGACACCGAAAACCAGGGTGCGAGCGAATTCGCTCGCCCTCTGAGGCAAAGGGCGGCGATCCAAGCAGCGCCGCAGGACCACCTCGGGGTCGTGGCTGGCGATATCGATCTCGAAAAGGGCTTGTAAGGCGACGATCCTGGCGCGATGTCTAACCCCCACAGCCATTATCCCCCGGTGAGAAAGTTCAGGCTGAAGGAGGAGATTCCACATCCTGGATGTGGACGTCGACCTCCTTAACTGTCATCCCCACCATCTCCTCGATGGCCCGAGCCACCTCCGCCTGGACGGTACGGCCCAACTCCACCATGTTTTTGCCTCTCTCGGCGACGATGTACAACTCGATGGAGACGGAGTTGTCCTCCACCTCCATCCTTACCCCCTCGCCTGAGATCGTCCGCCCCAGGAAGTGACTCACGCTATCCACCCATCCTCTGCTCATCCTGACCACCCCGGGGATGGAGAGAGCGGTAAGCCTGGCGATAGTAACCAGGACCCCAGGGGCAATGATCACTTTTCCCAGTTCCTCTTCCATGGCTTAACCTACCCAGCTGCTTAAGCTCGCCTAAGAACAAACTACCTGGTCCCCTGCCTCGGCGATGAGCTGCAACCGCCCCATCACTTAGTTTCCTCTTTGACCTCAATCACCTTGACGCCCCTGTAATAGCCACACCAGGGGCAGACGTGGTGAGGCAAACGAGGCTTGTGACACTGGGGGCAGAGGACCAGATTCAACGGCTTCAGGGAATCATGGGCGCGACGCCTATCACGTCGCCCCTTCGATATCCTGGTCTTCGGTAACGCTCCCAATTTGCTCACCCCCTTCCTGTACCTCTTCCTGTAAAGTTATGATGCCGTTGTGCACAGTGCTCAGCAGGTTCCTCAATTCCTCCTCCAGCCTGCTCAGGACTTCTATAGCGTACTTGTCCGCCTCGAGTTTAAAGGCGTCGGCTTTGCGTTGAGCATCCTCGATGATCGCATCCGCTCGTGCCTGGGCCTCCTTCAGTATCTTGTGTTCATCGAGCGCCTCGGCCATCTGCTCCTTAGCCAGGGCGACTATGCGTCCAGCCTCCTCCTGAGCCTGAGCGATGATCCGCTCCCTCTCCTGCTCGAGCTCTCTGGCTCGCTCCACCTCAGCGGGGATGGAGACCCGCATCTGATCAATAAGCTCCAGGCACTCATCCTCCCTGATGATCAAATTGGAGGTGAAGGGAATCCGTCGGCCTTTACTCAGGACCGATTCCAAGCGATCGAGCAAATAAAGGATATCCATAACCATCCCCCTTCTGGCACAAGTGGGTGCGCTCCATAAGCCGTTAATCCCGGAGGAAGATCGATTTCATTCTGATTCTCCCCTTCTCTCCCAAGGCGGCGAACTTCTCCCTAAGGGCGACCTCCACGTGAGGTGGCACTAACCCCCTCACGCATCCTCCCGATAGGGCTATCTCCTTGATGTTGCTCGAGCTTATGAAGGCGTGTTCCAGGCTGGTCATCAGGCAGACCGTCTCCACCTCCGGGGCTAATTTCTTGTTAGCCAGGGCCATCTGGTACTCCAGCTCGAAGTCATAGGTCACCCTTAATCCCCGCACGATGACCTTCGCCTTCTTCTTCCGCACGAACTCCACCGTGAGGCCGTCGTAGCTCTCCACGCTGATGTTAGGGAACTCCTTGAAGGCCTCCCGCACCATAGCCAGCCGCTCCTCAGTGGAGAAGAGGAGCTCCTTCGAAGGCCGCGCGTACACAGCCACGATGAGATGGTCGAAGAGCTGCGCTGCCCTGGTGGCAATGTCTATGTGACCATAATGGATGGGATCGAAGGTGCCGGGATAGACAGCGGTAGTCATAAAAACCTCCTGGATCAGTAGAGTTGTTGCACAATTGGCTGACTGGCCTTGATAGTACGATTTTCTCCTATGG
>CAYYKQ010000018.1:0-8787 GCA_964440965.1 uncultured Anaerolineae bacterium
GCACTAGAGTTGTTGCACAATAGTAGAGGGATCTAAGACCATTCCGAAAATGACCTGTTTTAGGCACTTTTGGCCCGCACGAAGCGGTTTTTGGAGGCCAGATCACCCCATTTATGCGCAAATTTCGGCCATAGGAGAAAATCGTACTATCAAGGCCAGTGAGCCAATTGTGCAACAACTCTACCGTGCCCTCGTCAACGAGGAGGGACGAGATATGTTGCGTGTGCTTTCGAAAAGCGATATCCAGAAGGCCGTCTCCATGGGCCAGGCCATCGAGATCGTAAAGGGCGCCTTCGCCCAACTCTCAACGGGCCGGGCGATCGTCCCCCTCCGCACCTCCATCGAAGTGAAAAGGCACGGAGGGGTCATCCTCTACATGCCCGCCTACTTGGAGGAGAGCGAAGATCTGGAGGTCAAGATCGTCTCTGTCTTCCCACGCAATCTGGAGATGGGCCTCCCCACCATCACCGCTCTGGTCGTAGTCAACGATGCTCGCACGGGGGCTCCCCTGGCGGTGATGGACGGGACCTATCTCACCGCTTTGCGCACCGGGGCAGCTTCCGGTGCAGCCACTGACCTTCTGGCCAGGGAGGATACTAAGGTTGCAGCCATTTTCGGGGCCGGGGCCCAGGGCCGCACTCAGCTCCTGGCGGTCTGTGAGGTAAGGGAGATCGAGAGGGCCTGGGTCTACGACGTAAACGCCAAAGCGGCAGAAGATTACGTCCAAGAGATGAGGAGCAAAGTTCCCTGCGAGCTCAGGATCGCCTCCTCCCCCGCCGAGGCCGTGCGCGAGGCCGACGTCATCTGCACGGCAACCACCTCTAAGACCCCCGTCTTCGCCGATAGCGATCTGAAGCCGGGAGTGCACATCAACGCCATCGGTGCCTTCACGCCCGAGATGCAGGAGATCCCCGCCGAGACGGTCAAAAGGGCCAGGATAGTGGTGGGCTCGCGTGAAGGGTGTTTGGCCGAGGCCGGCGATATCATCATCCCCCTGAGGCAGGGGCTGATAACCGAGGAGGATATCCACGCCGAGCTGGGGGAGATCGTGGCCGGCAGGAAGAAGGGAAGGGAAAGCGAAACGGAGATCACCCTCTTCAAATCGGTGGGCAACGCTGTGCAGGACGCCTCGGTGGCAGGACAGGTTTTGAGGAGGGCCAAGGAGCTGGGGTTGGGCACCGAGGTCGAGTTGTGAGCCAAGCCCCTACTTCCCTATAACCACCTTCACCTCACAGGGCTCCGGGTAATTGCCCGTCTTATCCACTACCACCAATCGGAAGAGGTACGTGCCCGCTGGAAGGGCCGAGGTATCCCAGGTCCCTAAAACCCCGCTCTCCACCGGCTTGTCGAAACGCTTGATGAACGACCACTCCTTAGCTCCCTCGCTCTTGAACTCGAACTTGTAATACCAGAAGTTGTCGATGCAGGCAGAACCCTGTATCTGGACTACACCCTTCAGCACAGCACCCACGGTGGGATAAACGAGGCGCGCCCGCGGATTTGGACAGGGAGGAAGGGGCAAAGGGGTTGGAGTGATGGTAGGGGTGGGAGAAGCGACGGGCCTAGGAAGGTGGCGGATCCGGGTGGGGGTTGGCCTGGGCGTGGGTGTGGGTGGGCTAGGGGTGAAGGTAGGGGTGGGCAGAAACAGGAGGGTCGGCGTCGGCTCCTGAGCGAGAACCTCTATGCGAGGCCCCAAGGAGTTAGCCACGTAGAAGATGCCCCCTCCTACGGCCAACAAGATGAAGGCCATAGCGAGGTTTCGGTGCATCCTGCTGGCAGCCGCTTCCTTCTCCAAAGTGAAGAGAGAGCTCGCTTTTTCCCGCCTAGCTTTAAGGGCAGCCCTGAGGCAAATCAGGATGCCCAGGCCGCAGATGCCATAAAGCCAAAAGGAGTAATCAGCGATCAGTTGGATCAGCACAGCCATAACAGACCTCTCCCTTTATTCAATCGGGCTCCATCCTCCTGATGACCCCCTTTATCAGGGCAGCCATCTTAGGGACGATGATTCTGCCCGCCTCCAATACCTCCCGGTGAAGGGACCTCGGCCTCTCGATATCCCTCGCAGGGTGCTCGAAGACGGCCACATTGCTTATCCCTGAGATGCCGAGCACCCTCATGTCGGCGTGACGGGCCACGACAACCTCGGGTACGGTGGACATCCCTACGGCGTCGGCCCCCATCATCCTGATGAAGCGCAACTCAGCCGGGGTCTCGTAGGTGGGGCCAGCTAAGCAGATGTAAACCCCCTGGTGCAAGGTGATCCCCAGCTCTTCTGCCACCTCCAAAGCCGTCTCCCGCAGCTGTGGGTCATAGGCTTGGGACATCTCAGGGAAACGGGGGCCCAGCTGGGGATCGTTGGGGCCGCGCAAAGGGTTGAGGCCGGCCATCCCTACCAGGTTGATGTGGTCGGTGATAAGCATCAGATCGCCGGCCCGGAATTCGGGGTTCAGCCCGCCGGCAGCATTGGTCACGATCAGGACCTTGATGCCCAGAAGTTGCATCACCCTGATGGGCAGAGTGACTTGCTGCATGGAGTAGCCCTCGTAGTAGTGAGCCCGCCCCTGCATGACCATGACCTGACGACCCTCGAGCTTCCCTAAGATCAGCCGACCCGGATGGCCCTCAACGGTGGAGAGGGGGAAATGGGGTATCTCACCATAAGGGATGGCCTCGGCCATCTCCACCTCCTCAGCCAAGGAGGAGAGCCCCGAGCCTAATACCAAGCCGACGGTCGGCTCGTGCTTAACACGATCTCGAATGAAGTCCGCTGCCTCCTCGTATTCCTTACGGGTGAGAAAAGCCCTCTCCAGCATAGTTATAACCCGCCTCGAGCTATTACCATTGTAGCACAATTTGGCTCAAAATCAAATGGGCCGCCCCGAGGGTGAACTCAGCCAAACGAAGCAGAGGGTCAAAACCATCTCCTCCGCAGCTGATCTAAGGTGCCGTCCTCCCTCATCTCAACTAGGGCATGGTTGATGGCTTTAAGCAGCATCCAGCTCTTGGGGCGCACGGCGACCACGTAACGCTCGTCGGTCAGCGGTTTGCCCACGATCCTCGTCCCTTTCTCCCGGCCGGTGAACTGCAGGGCGGAGATGGCGTCCACAAGGGCGGCGTCCACCTCGCCATCCTTTAAGGCTCGCAGGGCCTCCTCCGGAGTCATGTAGGGCCGCAAGGTCAGCCCCTTGACCTTTCTCTGGAGCCTCCTCCCCTGCGCATCGCCCTCCGACCCCCACTCCACCCCCAGTCTCCTCCCGGCCAAATCCTTTACCTCTCTAATCGTCCCATCGATGCGCACCACCAGCACCTGGCCGGCATTGAAGTAGGGGATGGAATAGGCCACGTCCTCGGTCAGCGTGGAGTCGTAGGGCAGGGCTGAGATAATGGCGTCGATCCTGCCCACCTGAAGGGCGTCGTAGAGGCTATCGAAGCCAAGGTTGAGCAGTTCCACCTCCACGCCCAACCTCCGCCCGATCTCCCTGGCCAGGTCGACGTCGAAGCCCACGATCTCGCCTCCCTCGATGTACTCGAAGGGGGGCCAGCTGGCATCCATTCCCACCCGCATCCTCCCCTCCTCTTGGATGCGGGCCCAGGTCTCGTCTATGTCCCTTCCCGGCCTGCCTAAGATGCACCAGATCAGCAGCCCTGCAAGGAGTAGTAGACCGACTGCCAACGGGATTATGTTTCTCCTCTGCCCTAAGCCAAAATCCCACCTCAAAATCCCCTCCTTTCCCGTCGCGATGCAGAGGGTGAGCTCTGTTAGGGCTCACCCATGGATCCGCTCGGCTGATCTTCCCTCGCCCCTGGCGTATCTCTGCACTTCCAAATAGATCGGCTTAGGCACGAAGTCGGAGCTCACAAAGGTGAAGTGATCCTTGTAGGTATGGGTCGGACGGGGGTAGCGAAAGGCCCAGATGACGAGTGCCTGACACCAATCCCATTCGAGCGCCATCTCGTAGGCCCTGATCGTGTATTCGATACGCTGAGCGGGGTGAACGGCCTTGGTCCAACGGGGATGGTCGTTCCAACCCCCTTCGGTGATGATGACCTTCTTTTCGGCGTCGCCATTTCTCACCATCACCTCCCGCAGGAGCTCCACCCGTCGGAAATTGACCTTCCCTGGGGAGGGCGGATCGTCGGGCGGGAAGTTCCAGCCGTAGGCATGAGCGGCTAAGATATCGAAATAGCCCTCGGCGCCGGCATCGTACATGCGCTGGAGGTATCTCAGGTCGCTCATCCCCCATTCGCTGCCCTCCCTAGCCAAGGTGGGTGCCAGCGCCCCAGCTAGGACTTTCGCCTTCGGGTCGGCCTCCTTAGCCTGCTTGTAGGCGATCTTAAGCAGCTTGGTGTAGCCCTCAGGGTCAACGTGGCGACAGCCCCATTCAGAGCTCACGTTAGGCTCATTCCAGATAATAATGTATCGCACACGCCCCCTGAAATGCCTAACGAAGGCATGGACGAATTCTCCGAAGTCGCTGTAATGCTCCTCGTCCAAATAGGAGAAGACGGAGCCCTTCGGCCGAGCCCATTCGGGCACGAAGCCCAGGCGGGCAACGACCGTGAGCCCCTGGGCCAGGGCGTGATTAACCACCAGGTCGGCGTGGTCCCAGTTGAAATGGCCCTTCCTCGGCTCGCAGTAGGCCCAGGGAAAGTATTCCACGATCCAGGGGGCACCCATCTCCCTCACCATCTCCAGTGTACGTTTGATCTTCCACTCTTCCACCTCATCAGTGAGACGGGTATGGACACCCATCTTAGGGTTGATGGTCTCCACCTCCTGCTGTGGTCCGATGGTGACCAATGGCCTGGGCGGCGCCCCGATGAGGGCCAGCAGAACGAGGGCCAAGGCCGGCCTCCAGATGTTTCTCAGCTTAAGTCGTCTACATACTTGGGCCATCGGATTTCCCATCCGATAAATGCAGCAAGATTGTATCACGATTTCGCCGATGTTGCCAGGGCCTGAGGCGGAGAATTCTCCCCAGAGGGGACTTGACATTTGTCCATCCTCCCCTCTTGTGGTATAATCGAGATGCAGCCGTTGAAATGAGATTAAATAAGGAGGGCGGCAGGATGATCGAGGTAACCATAGATAGCGTCAGGGTAAGTCTCACATCTCCGCATCGGGTAGTGATACTTAAGGATGTGAATGCGGAACGGTACCTCCCGATATGGATTGGCTCGTTCGAGGCGGATGCCATCACCATCGAGCTCCAGGGGATAACCATGCCTCGTCCCCTTACCCATGACTTGCTGAAGGATGTCATCTCCAAGATGGGGGGCAAGGTCTCCCACGTTGTAGTTAACGCCTTATACAAGGACACCTTCTACGCCTACATCGTTGTGGAGGTCAATGGCAAACGCCTGAATATAGATTCCCGACCCAGCGATGCCCTTGCCCTGGCTGTGCGAACTGGTGCTCCCATCTTCGTAGAGGAATCCGTTATGGAGAAAGCCTCCATCACACCCAAAGAGGAGGAAGGAGCAGATACCTCCGACGACGAAGAGGACAAGCTCTCGATCTTCCGCGATTTCATAGAGAGCCTGGACGTCGACGACCTGGATGATTAGTTCGAGAGAGGAGGGTATGGATAGACGGGAAAAAATGGCGCCCCATAATATCGAGGCGGAGGAGGCAGTTCTGGGTTCTCTGCTTATAGACCCGGACGCTGTCTTCAAAGTGGCCTCTTTTTTACGCCCTGAGGATTTTTACCGGGAGAAGAACGGCTGGATATACGAAGCCATCCTCGATCTTTACGAGCGTCGGGAGCCAGCTGACTTCGTTACCCTCTGTAATGAGTTGAAGCAGCGGGGGCGGTTAGAGGAGGTGGGAGGCGCGGCTTACATCACCTCGCTGATCGAGTCCGTTCCCACCGCTATCCACGTTGAGCACTACGGCCGCATTGTGGAGAGGTGTGCCATCCTTCGCCGCCTCATCAATGCCGCTGGTCAGATAGCCAGCATAGCTTACGAGGGGGCGGAGGACGTGGACGAAGTGGTGGATCGAGCTGAGCAAATCCTGTTCGGGGTCTCTGAGCGCCGCTTCGGGCGAGAGCTTGTGCCCATCAAGCAGGTCATAAAGGAGTACTACGACCGCATTGATTACCTTTACCGCCATCGCGACCAGCCCATCGGTGTCCCCACTGGCTTCCGCCTTTTAGACAAGCTGTTGGGCGGCCTGCAGCCCTCCGATATGATCATCGTGGCCGGTCGTCCCGGAGCGGGCAAGACCAGTTTGGTATTAAGCATCGCCCACAATGCGGCCAAGAAGTTCAACCAACGGGTGGCCCTTTTCAGCTTAGAGATGAGCGCCGAGCAGGTGGTACAGAGGCTCATTTCGGCTGAGACGGGGATAGATTCGCAACGGCTGCGGCTGGGTGAGATCGAGGACGAGGAATGGCCCCTCTTCGTCCAAGCTGCCGGTGTCCTCTCTGAGCTCCCCATCTTCATAGACGATACCCCCTCCATCTCCGCCCTTCAGTTGCGAACCAAGGCCCGCCGTCTCCACGCCGAGTATGGCTTAGACCTAGTGATCGTGGATTACCTGCAGCTGATGCGAGGGGACGGCAGAGCGGAGAACAGGGTGCAGGAGATATCCAACATCTCCAGGGCCCTCAAAGCATTGGCTCGGGAGCTCAACGTGCCCGTGATGGCCGTCTCCCAGCTATCGCGCGCCGTGGAATCGCGCCAGGACAAGCGCCCCATCCTCTCCGACCTACGCGAAAGCGGATCTCTGGAGCAGGATGCGGATGTGGTGATGTGCATCTACCGGGACGTGATGTACAACCCGGACACGGATAGGCCCAACATCGCTGAGATACTGATCAGGAAGCACCGCAACGGCCCTACCGGCCAAGTTCCCCTCTTCTTTAAGGAGAGGTTAGCCCAGTTCTGCGACGTGGAGCTGATGCAAGAGGAGATCGAGGAATGAAAGCTTTCTCCGGTTTCCCCGCTGGCAAGGTGAAGTTTACCCCTCTGCCTAATCTGTTCTTCAGCCAGCTTCTGCCGGCCATTGACGACTTGGCCGAGCTGAAGGTCACTTTACACACTTTCTGGCTTCTGCATCAGAAGAAGGGCTACCCCCGCTTCCTAAGCCTGAGCGAGCTGCTGGGCGATGGCACTCTCCTGACCAGCTTGAGAGGTTTGATCGATCAAACCCCTGCTCAGACGCCCGAAGGGGCCCTGCGCCAGGCCCTGGAGCGGGCAGTGGCCAGAGGCACCCTGCTCCGAATCGTCACCGAAGCGGACGGTAAGAGGGAAGAGTTCTACTTCCTGAACAACCCTGAGGGAAGGAGAACGGTGGAGAGGATCAAGCGCGGGGAATTGAAACTGAAGGGAGAGGTCGTGGAGGAGGGGCATGCAGAGGAGGAGAGGCCTAACATCTTCGTCCTCTATGAGCAGAACATCGGGCTGCTCACCCCTCTCATAGCCGAGGAGCTTAAAGACGCTGAAAAGGCCTATCCCGATGATTGGATCGAGGAGGCATTTAGGATCGCGGTGGAGAACAACGTCCGCCGCTGGCGCTACGTGCGAAGGATCTTGGAACGTTGGGCAACAGAGGGGAAGGACAGTGGAAGGGAAAAGAAGGGCCGACGTTGGTACACAGAGGAGGAACACAAGAAATTCATCAAGCACTGAGAAAGTCCGAAGGCCGAGGGAGGATGACATTAAAGTTAAGGCTGAGGACAACGAGGTTTGTCCCATCTGCAAGGGGGCCGGTTATCTGGTTAAAGACGTGCCCATCGGCCATCCCGATTTCGGCAAACTTTATCCCTGCAAGTGCAAGATCGAAGAGCTGAAGGCCAAGCGCCTTTCTAAACTACGGGATATGAGCAACCTGGGGGGCTTAACGCACATGACCTTCGAGAACTTTGTGCCGGATGGCTACGGGCTCAACCCCGAGAAGCAGAGGAACCTGCGGCAAGCCTATGAACTGGCACGGGAATTCGCCGAAAATCCCAAAGGGTGGCTGATCCTCCTCGGGGGATACGGCTGCGGGAAGACGCATCTGGCGGCGGCCATCGCCAATTATCAGATCGAGCACGGACGGCCGGTCCTTTTCGTGGTGGTACCTGACCTCTTAGATCACCTGCGGGCTACCTTCAGTCCCGAGAGCCCCGTTTCCTATGACCAACGTTTCGAGGAGGTGCGCACCGCCCCCCTGCTCATCCTGGACGACCTGGGAACCCAATCCGCCACCCCCTGGGCCAGGGAGAAACTCTTCCAGATATTCAACTACCGTTATAACGCCCGATTACCTACGGTCATCACCTCCAATCGCTCCCTGGAGGAGATAGACCTGCGACTGAGGTCGCGCTTCAACGACCACGACCTTTGCCGAATCCACACCATCCTCGCCCCCGATTTCCGAGGCAGCGGCCTGGCCCAGGATCAATCGGAGCTCTCCAGCCTCTCCCTCCATGCCGATCAGACCTTTGAGAGCTTCGACCTGCGCACTCACGAACTCCCTATTAAGGAAAGGGAGAACCTGAAACAAGCCTTCCGCATCGCCAAAGAATACGCTCAGGATCCCCAAGGGTGGCTGGTCTTCACCGGCCCCTACGGTTGCGGGAAGACGCATCTGGCGGCGGCCATCGCCAACTACCAGGTAAAGAGGGGTTATCCTGCCCTCTTCGTCGTCGTGCCCGACCTCCTAGATCACCTGCGGGCTACCTTCAGTCCCAAGAGCCTCGTCTCCTATGACCAACGTTTCGAGGAGGTGCGCACCGCCCCCTTGCTCATCCTGGACGACCTGGGAACCCAATCCGCCACCCCCTGGGCCAGGGAGAA
>CAYYKQ010000018.1:8887-23825 GCA_964440965.1 uncultured Anaerolineae bacterium
TGCTCATCCTGGACGACCTGGGAACCCAATCCGCCACCCCCTGGGCCAGGGAGAAACTCTTCCAGATATTCAACTACCGTTATAACGCCCGATTACCTACGGTCATCACCTCCAATCGCTCCCTGGAGGAGATAGACCTGCGACTGAGGTCGCGCTTCAACGACCACGACCTTTGCCGAATCCACACCATCCTCGCCCCCGATTTCCGAGGCAGCGGCCTGGCCCAGGATCAATCGGAGCTCTCCAGCCTCTCCCTCCATGCCGATCAGACCTTTGAGAGCTTCGACCTGCGCACTCACGAACTCCCTATTAAGGAAAGGGAGAACCTGAAACAAGCCTTCCGCATCGCCAAAGAATACGCTCAGGATCCCCAAGGGTGGCTGGTCTTCACCGGCCCCTACGGTTGCGGGAAGACGCATCTGGCGGCGGCCATCGCCAACTACCAGGTAAAGAGGGGTTATCCTGCCCTCTTCGTCGTCGTGCCCGACCTCCTAGATCACCTGCGGGCTACCTTCAGTCCCAAGAGCCTCGTCTCCTATGACCAACGTTTCGAGGAGGTGCGCACCGCCCCCTTGCTCATCCTGGACGACCTGGGAACCCAATCCGCCACCCCCTGGGCCAAGGAGAAACTCTTCCAACTGCTCAACTACCGATACAACGCCAGATTGCCCACCGTGATCACCTTAGCCCAGGAATCCGAGGTGGATGAGCGGCTGAAAAGCCGCATGTTGGACATCTCCCGCTGCACCGTTTTCGAGATCCTAGCCCCCAGCTACCGCGGGGAGAGGCGGAGGAAAAGGGCAAAGTAGGCCAGGAGCGGCTGGGTGGAAGCAGCCTTTTCCACCCTCAAGGCAGCCGGGAGCGATCTCCGCCCGGGGCCATCTGGCCTCGGGCGTTTTATACATCTCAGCCCCTTCTCGGCCTGCCGAAGTTAACCCTGGAATCGGAGAGCGGCTATGAGCCTCATCCACTTGAGTATCGCCTGGCTGATGGGCATCCTCCTGGCTTCGCTCCTCTCACCATCCACAGGTTTCGTCTGGCTGTTGATCCCCCTCCCTCTGGCTGGATTCGTCCTCTGGCGGAACGATAAGCTGGTCAGATCGACCAGCGCCTGTGGCCTCTTCCTCCTCTTCGGCATTCTGCGCTACCTCTACGCCATCCCTCACTTTGACAAAGACCACATCGCCTCCTACAATGACCTCGGCTGGATCGAAATACGGGGCACCGTCAGCGGCGAGCCCGACGTCCGGAGCACCTACACCGATCTGCCTGTGGCTGCGGAGGAGGTCAGGTTTGAGGGAGAGGAACACAAAACTAAGGGGAAGGTGCTCGTGCGAGCTCCCCGCTACCCGGAGTACTTCTACGGCGATCGCCTGAGGATCAGGGGCTTCCTCACCACGCCTCCTGAGTTTGAAGACTTCTCCTATCGAGAATACTTGGCCCGCCAGGGCATCTATTCCCTCCTGCGTCGCCCTCAAATCACCCTTCTGGCCCGTAACCAAGGCAATCCCGCCTATGCTGCCCTCTTCGCCTTCAAGCGACGGATGCAGGCGGTTATCGCCCGCCTCCTGCCGGAGCCTCAGGCGGCGCTCCTCACCGGCATCCTGTTAGGCGTGAGGACGGGCATCCCTGCCTCCCTGATGAAAGACTTCAATGCTACAGGCACCACCCATATCATCGCTATCTCAGGCTTCAACATCTCCATCATCGCCGGGCTGCTATCCGGGCTCGCCAGCCGCCTCTTGGGCAGAAGGAGGGCTGTGTTCCCAGCCATCACAGGCATTTCCCTCTACACCATCTTCGTGGGGGCCAACGCCGCGGTGGTGCGAGCAGCCGTAATGGGCAGCCTTTGCCTCATCGCCGTCTACTATGGCCGCCGCAGCGAAGCCCTTACCTCACTTGCCGCCTCCGCCATGCTCATGACCCTCCTCAACCCCCTGCTCCTGTGGGACCTCAGTTTCCAACTCAGCTTCTCCGCCACCTTAGGGCTGATCCTTTACGTCTCCGCCCTGCAAGGCCGTCTTGAGAAGTGGCTGCAGGGGCTGCTCTCCTCAGAGGGCACCAAAAGGGTCATTCGCCTTCTGAACGAATCCCTCATCGTCACTGTAGCTGCCCAACTTACCACCCTCCCCCTCGTCGCCTACCACTTCAAGAGGCTCTCCCTCATCACCCTGCTCACCAACTTGCTCATTCTCCCTGCCCAACAGGGGGTGATGCTCTGGGGAGGGTTGGCCGCCGCTCTGGGGCTCATTTGGATCCCCCTGGGGCAGGCGGTTGCCTGGGTGGCTTGGCTCTTCCTGAGCTACACCATCCGCATGGTGGAGCTGACCGCCCGTTTCTCCTGGGCCTCCCTGGATGTGGAGCGTTTCGGCCTTGGCCTCCTGGGATTCTACTACGGCCTTCTGGCTCTGGGCACCCTCCTGGGCAGAGGAGGGCCATCCCGCCTGAGGGCTCTCTGGCTGCGTCTGAGTGAGCACTTACCCATGAAAGCGGTTATGGCGGGCCTATCCCTAATGGCCCTCCTCACTTGGGCAGCTGTGGCCAGCCTCCCCGACGGCAAGCTCCACGTGGCTTTCCTGGATGTAGGCCGAGGGGAAGCCATCGTCATCCAGACCCCCAAAGGGAGCCAAATCCTCGTTGACGGAGGCCCCGATCCCATCGCCATTGCCTCAGCTTTGGGAAGGCGCCTCCCCTTCTGGGATCGCACCATCGAACTGATGATCCTCACCGATCCCGATGAAGCTCACCTGGCAGGGCTCATCCCTATGAGTGAGCGCTACAAGGTGAAGATGCTCATCGAAGGCAAACCGCCCAGGCATCCCACCCCTCTTTACAGCCACTGGCGGGCATCAACTGAGGGGATCCCTCGCAGAGTGGCCCAATCGGGGATGAGCATCCACCTGGAAGAGGGGTTAAGGATGACCATCATCGATCCCGGCTCCGAAGCTGACGATCCCCTCGTCCTGCGCCTTAGCTTCGGGAAGGTCTCTTGCCTCCTGGCGGGCGACATCGGAGAGGGGGCTGAGGCGAGGATCCTCGACAGGGACATTAAACTGGCCAGCACGGTGTTCAAGGTTCCCTCCCATGGGGTGGGCGATGGATTTCTGAATGCCGTCAGGCCCCGGCTGGCCGTTTTCTTCGGCCAGCCGGCCCCGCAGGTGAGGGCCAAACTTGAGGGGGCGGGAGCTACCGTCCTTTGCACCGAGGAACACGGAACCATCGAGGTGGTAACCGACGGGAAGAGGCTTTGGATTAAGGTGGAACGTTGAGATTTTTTGTCCCCTACCTCAGGATATGCTATAATCGCAGAGGAAAGAGATGCCTATGGAACAGATCCGTACCTTTGTGGCCATCGAACTGGATAAATCCATCAAAGATGGCTTGGCCGACCTGCAAGACCAGCTTAAGGCGAAGGCCCCCAAAGGAGCAGTGCGCTGGGTAAGGCCTGAAGGCATCCATCTCACTCTCAAATTTTTAGGCAATGTCCCCGTTGAGAGGATCGAAGGGGTAATCAAAGCCCTTGAGGAGGCTTGCCAAGGCTTCTCCCCTTTCTCCCTCTCCGTCGGCGGCCTGGGGTGCTTCCCCAACCTAAAGCGTCCCCGCGTGATCTGGGTGGGGGTGGAAGAGCCGACGGGGGAGCTGGCTGCCCTGCAGGCAGCCATCGAGAAGGCACTCGTCAAACTGGGCTTCCAGCCAGAGGAGCGGAAATTCCAGCCCCATCTGACCCTGGGACGGTTGAAAAGGCAAGCCAGCCGCGGCCAACCCCAAAGGTTGGGTGAACTGATCGAGTCAATGACCATCGGCGAGATCGGTGAGATGGAGGCCAGGATCGTCAGCCTGATGAAGAGCGAGCTCAAACCGACGGGGGCGGTGTATACTCGACTCGCAGCGGTGAAGTTAACAGGGTGACTGGCTGTCCTTGGGAAGGCGATCGAAAAGGAGGAGAGTAATGGGAAGATTGGTGCTCTACGCAGGCAGATCTAATCCTGATTTAGCTGAGGAGATAGCGAGCCGTTTGGAGATGCGTTTAAGCAAGGCCACCATCGAGCCCTTTCCCGATGGGGAGACTCGGGTGCGTTTAGAGGAGAGCGTCCGAGGGACGGATGTGTTCATCATCCAATCCACTTGTCCCCCTGCCAACCGGAACGTGATGGAGCTCCTGCTGATGATAGACGCTGCTCGGCGAGCCTCCGCCCAACGGATCACCGCTGTCATCCCCTACTATGGATACGCAAGGCAGGAGAAGAAGCTGACCGGCAGGGTTCCTATCTCAGCTAAGCTGGTGGCAAACCTCATCGAGGCCGCTGGAGCGGATAGGATCCTGACCATAGACCTGCATGCCCCAGCTATAGAGGGCTTCTTCGACATCCCCGTCGACCACCTGCGCTCCGCTCCACTCATGGCCGATTATCTCCGCGACTTCCTCCCTCCAAACTCAGTGGTGGTCTCCCCCGATGTAGGGGGGGTGAAGAGGGCTAACAGGTTTCGCCATTTCCTGGGCAAAGAGGCCTCCTTGGCGGTGATCTTCAAGGAGCGCCCTGAGGAGCCGGGATCGCCGGAGATCCTGGGGATGGTCGGCGATGTGGAGGGAAAGACGGCAGTGATCGTTGACGACATCATCGCCACCGGGGAGACCATCTTGAGGGCTGCAGAACTCTTAGCTGAGAGGGGTGCACAGGCGATCTATGCCTGCGCCATCCATCCCGTCCTCGTCCCCGGCGTCGTGGAGAAGCTGAACAATTCACCGATAGAGAAGCTGGTGGTGACCAATACCATCCCCATCCCTCCGGAGAAGCAGAGCGATAAGATCGAGGTGGTGAGCATGGCCTCCTTGCTGGCTACCGCCATCCTATACATCCACAAGGGCCTCTCGATGACCACCCTGTTTAAAGAGGTCGAGGAGAAGTGGCGGGCCGAGCGCCAGCCGGCGTGAAGGCGCACCCAAACAGCCGAGGAGGTTCCATGTATTTCGAGGACCGTTCTCATGCGGGAAAGCTCCTGGCTCGAGCGCTCTCTTTCCTTAAGGGCAGGGAGGACCTCATCGTCCTTGGCATCCCGCGGGGAGGTGTGGTCGTGGCGGCAGAGGTGGCCAGGGAGCTAAACGCGCCCCTGGACATCTACATCACCCGCAAGATCGGAGCGCCGTACAATCCCGAATTAGCCATAGGGGCGGTGGCAAGCTCCGGCGATGTCCTTTTAGACGAGGACCTGATAAACGATTTGGGCGTTCCCCCCGAATACGTCGAGGAGGAGACCGAGAGACAGCGGGAGGAGATCGAGCGGAGGATGGCCAAGTACCGGGGCGATCGGCCCGCCCCAAAGTTGGAGGGAAAGACGGTGGTCTTAGTGGACGACGGAGTGGCCACAGGGGCTACCACCATGGTCACCATCCGAGCTCTGAAGAGGCAGAAGCCTAAGGAGTTGATCCTGGCTATCCCCGTTGGCCCTCCCGATACGATCGCCCGCTTGGAGAAGGAGGTGGACAGGCTGATCTGCCTCTTCACCCCCGAGCTTTTCTGGGCCATTGGCGCCTTCTACGCCGTCTTCGATCAGACCACCGACGAGGAGGTGATGAGGCTTCTGGAGGAAGGCCGCCAACGAGGTCAACGGATGAGGTAATGGATACAAGGCGCGAGCGGCATCCGCTAATCCATTTAGGGCAATCGCAAACTCAGTAACATTCGCCCCAAGTGGGAAAGCCGTGCAAAAATGGAGAGAACTTCGCGAGAATTCCCCCTTTGGTGAGGTATGGGTGGGCCAAAAAGTGACTTAGAAGCCCCTGATGTGAGGGAAGGAAAAAGAATGCGATTGCCCTAAATCCATTAGGCATCCGTTGACAGATTCTCGCTGGGCTTCCCCCAGGCCCTGGCAAAGAGGTCGAGCAGCTTGAAAAAGAGCCAGGCCAAGGCGAAGGAGAAGATGATGATGGCCGCCAGGCCCACCAGTTGCGCCTGAAGCTGGCCCGGCCAATCAGGGACGAAGTTCGGCGCTGTGAGATAGCCTGAGACGCCTTGTCCCTCGATGCCCAGATACTCCTCCACCCCCACTCCGTTCCAGCCCACACCGTGCCGTCCATCGGCGAAGAGGGCCAGGGAGATGAGCCCCCAAAGTCCGCTGAAGGCATGGGTGGCTACGGCCGCCGCTGGATCATCCAGACGCAGGATTTGTTCGACCAGATATACACCCAAGGGGAGGAAGAGGCCGGCCACGACCCCTGCGGCCAGCGCAGCCCAGGGGGGGACGAAGGGGCAGGAGGCACTTGCAGCTACCAACCCTGCCACGAGTCCTCGGGCGCTCATCAGTACGTCGGCTCCACCGGTGGCAAACCAACTGTAGAGCATGCTGGCCAGCATCCCTCCGCCGGAGGCCAAAATCAGGTTGACCCCCACCAGGATGGGGGAGAGGTCCGCGGAGCTGTAAAGCGGGTTGGCAAGGGCTAACCCTACCCAGCCGACCACCACCAGCAGGGAGCCCAAAATGGCCAGGAGGGGGAGGTGGACGGGAGGCATCCGGGCGGGCTCGCTCCCCCTTTTCAAGCGTTTGCCGAAGACCAAGATGCCAGCTAAGGCTACCATCCCGCCCAGCAGATTGACCATCCCTGCCCCAGCGAAATCGACGAAACCGTGGCCCAACCCCAGATTGGAGCCCAGATTGGCCAGCCAACCCCCACCCCAGATCCAGTTTCCGAGCACCGGGTAGATCACGGCTGAGACCAAAAGGGCCGCCGAGGCGAGGATAAGGGGCCTGACAGCTTTGCGCAGGGTGAGAACGGGGATGAGAACGGCGGTAGCTACCAAAGGGAGCTGGGAGAGGAAAAGGGCATAAGCAGCGGGGGTGGAGGCGGCGCCGCTCAGGAAGAATCCGTGCAGGCCCAATGCCCCCCAGCCCATCCCCCAGGTCACATCCATGGGAGACCACTCCCAAGTCAAGCCTTCTAAGCCAGGGAACTTGGAGAACAAGCCGATGCCTCCGAACTGAAAGGCGAAGCCACAGGCGAAGTAACCGACCACAGCCAGTCCGATGGCGGCTAAGCCCATCAGGGCGGTGGGAACAGCCCTCTCCTTCGAAGAGCCCCCGCTGGCGATGAGGATCCGCCCCATGGGCACCAGGAAGGCAGCTAAACTCGCCGCCAGCGGCCAGACTAAGCCCCCCTGGGAGTAGCCAGCCGCTAAGGCAACCCCGCAGGTGGCCAAAGAGAGGATCAAACTCCCTAACGAGCCAAACAGCAATCGTTTCTTAGTCATCTCCCTCTCCCATCAAGATTCGACTGCTCTATCATACCAGAGGTCAGCTGAAATTTCAAGTAGCCGGAGGACAGGGCTGCAAGCGGCGGCGATACCCTGGGCTTCGCCCTTAGGAAAGCGAGATGAAGCTACTGGCCGATGGGATGCTGGGCAGCCTGGCCAAATGGCTGCGCATACTGGGATATGACACCCTCTACTTCCCTAACGCGGACGACGACGAATTAGCGCGTATAGCCCGCGCTGAAGGGCGGATCCTACTGACCAGGGACGAGGGGCTCGCGAGACGGCGAGGGCTGAAAACCCTCCTGATCGAAAGCGAGCAATTGAAAGAGCAACTGCGCCAAGTGATCGCCAATGTAGGGCCAGCGAGCGGAGAGCCCTTCTCCCGCTGCCCCCTCTGCAACACGCCTTTGCAGAAAGTCAAGAAAGAGGCCGTGAGGGGACGTGTGCCTCCCTACATCTTCCGCACCCAGGAGCACTTCAGCCTCTGCCCCCATTGCGGCAAAATCTTCTGGCGAGGCACCCATTGGAAGAGGATGCGCGAGGAGATCGCCCACCTCCGTAACGCCGATAGCCCCCCAGCCGCGGCGAAGGCGGATCGGCTTGATTTGAACTAAATCACCAACCGTGCTAAAATTCTCGTTGGAGAATCCACTTGTAGGGAGGGAACAAACTGGAATCCATCGCCTTGGCCAGGAAAATAGTCGAAGCCGTGACCGATAAGAAGGGCTTCGACGTTGTCGTGCTGGATATCCGCCCCGTCTCCCTGCTGGCAGATTATTTCGTCATCGCCAGTTCCGCCACCGAACGCCAAACCAAAGCCATCTTAGAGGAAGTGGTGAGCACAATGGAGGAGCTCGGCTCCCCTCCTCTGCACATCGAGGGCGAGCCGAACTCCGGATGGGTGCTCATTGACCATGGTGACGTCATTGTCCACCTTTTCACCCCTGAAATGCGTCAGTACTACCAACTGGAAGAGCTGTGGAGCGACGCCAAACTGGTGGTCAAAATCCAATGACCCAGCATCCCCTAATGAAATCGCCCATTCCTCGATCTGATCACAGGAGGAGTTCGATGCTCTCTGATGCTGGGTCGGATTCTGGCGAGATACTCGCCTACGAGGGCGATGCTGCAACGGAGGAGAGAACCAGATGAAGGTGCGAAACTATCGCGAAGTCGAGGCCGAGCCGGCTGAGGGCATGCCGGGGGTGACCGTGCGCTGGGTGATCAGCGAGAAGGAAGGGGCTCCTAACTTCGCCATGCGCATCTTCGAAGTGGAGCCAGGAGCAGAAACCCCTTTCCACGTCCATCCCTGGGAGCATGAGGTCTTCATCCTGGCAGGCACGGGGTTAGCCAGGAGCGAGGAAGGCGAGGTGCCCATTCAAGAGGGGGATACGGTCTTCATCCCGCCGAATGAGAGGCATCAATTTATAAACAACGGAGACGCCATCCTGCGCTTCATTTGACTAATCCCTCTTGCCCCCCTGTCAGGGGGAGGATAGGAGGTCGGGTGCTATGGCCATCTATGAATTCGAGGGACGAGTGCCCAAAATCGGCAAGGATACCTACGTTCACCCTTCGGCCGAGGTCATCGGACTGGTCACCTTAGGCGATGGGTGCTGGGTGGGCCCTGGGGCACGCATCAGGGGCGACTACGGCGAGATCGTCATCGGCGATCACACCGCCATCGAGGACAACTGCGTGATCCACGCCCGTCCTGGCGAATCCACCCACATCGGCAGCCATGTCACCATCGGCCATGGCTCGATCGTCCACAACGCCACAATTGAGGATTACGCCATCATCGGCATGGGGGCGGTGGTCAGCGACTGGGCGGTAGTAGGCAAATGGGCAGTAGTGGGCGAGGGGGCAGTGGTCAAAAACAAGCAGCAGATCCCCGATGAGCAGATCGCTGTGGGAGTGCCAGCGAAGGTCGTGAGCCATGTCATGCCGGAGTACAAAGAGCTGTGGACTAACTACAAGGGCATCTACACCGACCTGGCTAAACGCTACCCTAAAGGATTGAAAAGGATAGGCTGAAGCATGCGGCCTCACCCATTCCGAAGTGAAAGCAAAGCTGAAGAGGGTCTGCTTGGACAATGGAGCTGCGCATCTGGGCGGGGTTTTTGATATCGTCGATGGTGCTCTTAGCGCTGGCTCAACGGCGTCTATCGCTCGGGCTCTTCGCTGGGGCGATCACGCTGGGCCTCTTCACTTTGCCTCCGGCGAGGCTGGGAAGCGAGATCGCGGCTTCTTTCCTCGATCCTCCCACCCTCTTGCTCGCCTTAGCAGTGGCCCTCATCCCTGTGATCGGAGGGGGGATGGAGGAATCGGGGCAGATGGATGAATTGGTGAGGAACATGCGCATAGGGCGCAAAGCCTTCCTCGCCCTCTCTCCATCCCTGCTGGGGATGCTTCCCATGCCTGGCGGGGCCCTCTTTTCGGCCCCTTTGGTGGAGAAGGGAGGTGAGGGACTCGATGGAGGTGAAAAGGCAGCCCTGAATGTCTGGTTCCGCCACATCCTGTTCTTGATCTACCCTTTGACCTCCAGCCTGATCGTCTCGGCCAGGATCGCCGGCCTGGAGGTGTATCGGGCACTGCCTTCCCTGTTTCCCGCTTTCGTCTTATCCCTGCTCTTAGGATACCACTTCTTCCTCCGACAGGCTGGAGGCCGAATGGAATACGAGGGGAGTTTCTCGCTGACCAAGCTCTTACGCCCTCTCTCTGTGATCCTGGCCGCTCCGCTGATCGATATCCTGGGCAAAGTGCTCTTCCACCTGCCCATGAAGGAGATGGCGACGCTGATAGGCGTGGCGGTCAGCTTGGCCTTGGTCTCCATCTTAGGAGGGCTGGGCTTAAGGGATTTAGGGCGCATCGCTCACAGGATGAAGGCTTGGGATTTCGGGCTGCTCATTGTAGGGATGATCGCTTTCGTTAACGTCTTCCGGGCATCGGGGGTGCCGCGCCTGATAGGCGAATTGGCACTTCCCCCCGAACTCCTTTGCGTGGGAATCGCCTCCCTGCTGGGATTGGCTACCGGACGCATCCAGGCCCCAGCTTCCATTGTCATCCCCATCTACTTGGCCCGATTTGGCCTGAAGGCCATGTCGCCGCCCGTATTCGCCCTCACCTACTTCAGCACTTTCCTGGGCTATGTAATTTCGCCGGTTCATCCCTGCGTATCCGTGAGCTTAGAGTACTTCAGGGCTTCGATGAGGGATTTTCTGGCCGCCATGCTCCCGCCAACTGTAGCAGCGTTTATCCTCTGCCTCCTCGCGGCCTTCGCCCTCTTCTCCATGGCTAGTTGACCTGAAGGACTGAGAAAAATTTAAATCGGCTGAGCAGGGGCAAAGGCCATTCGTCCCTGCCGGTAGTGTGCCTGGGTAGCACCAGGAGGAGGAGAATATGAAATTGCGCAGACCAGCATTGGCCTTAACAATCCTTATCGTCCTCTCCCTGGCGGTGGGCTGTGTGCCTCCCTCAACGCCCACGCCTGTGCCCCCTCCTGTCACCCTCTTCGTCGAGCCAGAGGCGGGCACTGAGCCTGTGGTGAAGGCCCTGAGAGGGGCTGAGAGTTTCATCCTAATGAAGGTGTACCTCCTAACCGAGAAGGAGGTCATCGCTGCTCTTAAGGATGCTGCAGCCAGGGGTGTCTCGGTCAAGGTGATGTTGGAGGAGAATCCCTACGGCAGCGTTGATAACGAGGCCATTTTCTCCGAGCTTCAGGCAGCAGGGGTGGAGGTCAAATGGGGCAACCCCACCTTCCTCTATACCCATGAGAAGAGCATCGTGATCGACGGACGTAAGGCTCTGATCATGACCCTTAACCAGACCCACTCCGCCTTCACGCGCAACCGGGAGTACGGCGTCGTCACCACCGACCCTGCGGTGGTGGAGGAGGTGATGGCTTTCTTCAAGGCCGATTGGGAGCGGAGGGCACCTCAGGTTGATAAACCTCACCTGGTTTGGAGCCCGGTAAACTCACGGGAGAGGATATTGGACTTCATTGACGGGGCAACTGGGAGCCTTGACTTAGAGCAGTTGGAGATCCAGGATGAGGAGGTCGAGGATCACCTGATCTCCGCTGCGGAGCGGGGGGTGAAGGTGAGGGTGATCGTCCCTCCCGACATTAAAGCCAATGAACCGGGGCTGGATAGGCTCAAGAAGGGCGGGGTGAAAGTGCGCTACTTGACCTCCCCCTTCGTCCATGCCAAGGCCATCGTGGCCGATGGCCGCAGGGCCTTGGTGGGTTCAATCAACATCTCCGCCACCTCCTTAGACTTCAACCGCGAGTTGGGGATCATCTTCGAGGATGAGGAAGCCGTCGCGACCTTAGAGGCCACGATCGAGGGGGATTGGAAAGCGGCCGGGGGCGAGGCCGTCAGCAAGGTCATCTCCTGGAAGGACGCGGCGAAATACTATGGAAAGGTGGTGACCGTGGAGGGGCTCATCGTGGAAACCAGAGTGGTCTCCTGCGATGTGGTCTGGCTCCTCTTCAGTCCACACTGGCAGGTCGATTTCAAAGTGGTCATCTTCCCCCACGATGCGGCCAAATTCCCCTCTCCTCCTGAGGAGATGTTTCTGTACAAGAAGGTCCGCGTCAAAGGCGTGGTGGAGGAGTACAGGGGCGCACCGGAGATAATCGTACACCACCCCAGCCAGATCGAGATCGTGGAGTGAGGAATTTGGCTTTGAGAAGTGCTCCGCTGAAAAATAGATCACTCCAGCGGCTCTGCGGTGCTCAGTTTACCTCCCTTACGGCCACCTACGCCATCTACTTCGCCTCCATGGCCTTGGTAGAGGAGCTCACCCACTCCAGCACTCAGATGGGCCTGATGATCCTCTCATCCACTCTGCCGGGTTTTCTATTCGGATTGATGGCAGGGGTGGTGGCGGATCGGCGGGAGAAGGTGGAGATCCTTATAGCCAGCAATGCCCTGCGGATTTTAGTGGCATTGTTATTCCTGGCCGCCGTCCGCTTCCTTCCCCCCACCTACCTGCTATTGGCAGTTTACCTGAGCAATTTCTGTCTTTCGGCCCTTATCCAATTCGTCATCTCCGCGGAAAGCGCTCTCATCCCCGCATTCGTGACCAACGATAAGCTGATGGCAGCTAATTCCCTCTTTAACCTCTCCTCCTTAGCCTCTCAAGGTGCAGGATTTATCCTCCTGGCTCCTCTTATGCTTAAACTGGGTGGATACCAGGCAGTGGGGCTGGCCGGAGCCATTGCCTATCTGATAGCCGTCATCCTGCTCTTCCCCCTGCCGCGGGAGAGGGTCGCTCAGGCACCAAAGCGGGGGAGAACCCTGGGTGAGCTTCTGGCCGAGCTTCGGGAGGGATGGCGATTCATCATCTCGGACCGCTTGGTCCTGGCAGCCACCTTTCAGCTCACCTTGATCCTGACCGTGGGTCTGATGCTCGCCACTTTGGCCCCCGGCTTTTTAGCCCGCGTCCTCGGCCTGGAGCTCGCCGACGCCGTCTACATGGCCACCCCCGCTGGCCTTGGCTTTGGCTTGGGGATGGTCCTGGTGGGGCGATACGGGAGGCTGCTCAGCAAGGAGAGGTGGATCCACTTAGGGTTCATCTCCCTGAGCGCCGCTCTGTTCGTGCTTCCATTCCTTAAGGAGGCGAAGGGTATCTCCCTGCTCCTGCTTCTGCTGGTAGCCTTCGGCTTGGGCCTCGGCTTCGCCCTGATCATCATCCCGGCCAAGACGATACTGCAGGAGCGTCCCCCGGAGCAGATGAGGGGGCGGGTCATATCCACCCAATTGGCCCTGGGAAATGCCGCTTCCACCGTTCCCATGCCCTTGAGCGGAGGATTAGCAGACCTCATCGGCATCAGGAAGGTGATCCTGCTGATCGCCCTCATCGCTTTAGGGACGGGGGTGGTGAGCATCCGCCACGCCCATAGCTCATCTTCACCTTAAGCGGCCTCTCCCGTTAGACATGCTAGCCTTAACCGCTTAACTTTTCACATATGCAACTGGGAAATTAAAGATGATAAGATGGCCTTTGAGCATAAGGCCAAGGCATCTCAAACGCTACCGGGAGATTATCCAGGTCCTCGCTAAGCACGGTTTCGGGGGCCTCATCGATAGATTGGGATTGGCCTCCTACCTCTCTCTTCCAAGGCGTTTGCTCAGGCGTTGGCCGGCAGCGCCCCCTCTGACCGCACCCGAGCATATGCGCCTGGCCTTAGAGGAGTTAGGGCCCACTTTCATCAAGTTCGGTCAGATCGTGAGCACCCGCCCCGACCTTATCCCACCCGATTACCTCCGCGAGCTGGCCAAGCTCCAGGATATGGTGCCTCCCGCCCCCTGGGAGCTGGTGGAAGAGCAGCTCGAAAAGGAACTGGGCGCCCCTATCGAGGAGGTGTTCGAGTCCTTCGACGCCGAGCCCATTGCGGCCGCCTCCTTGGCCCAGGTGCACGAGGCGACCCTCCCTGGGGGGGAGGAAGTAGTAGTCAAAGTGCAGCGGCCTGGCATCGAGGAGATGATCAACATTGACCTGGATATCCTTTTCGATCTGGCCCGCCTGATTCAGGAGCGTACCCCTCTGGGGGAGACGTACGACCTGGTAGAGACGGTCGACGAATTCGCCTTCACTCTCCGTGGAGAGCTCGACTATCGGAGGGAAGGAAGGAACGCCGACCGCTTCCGCCGCAACTTCGCCAATGAGCCCGCCCTTCACATCCCCAAAGTCTACTGGGATTACACCACACGAAGGGTCCTCGTCTTAGAGCGCCTCTCGGGGATCAAGATAGACGATGTCGAGGCGTTGGATGCCGCCGGCTTCGATCGCCATCGGATCGCCCTGAACGCCGCTCGCATCATCGCCAAGGAGGTGCTAGAGGATGGCTTCTTCCACGCCGATCCTCACCCAGGCAACTTCTTTGTCATGGAGGGCGAAACCATAGGGGCCATGGATTTCGGGATGGTTGGCTATCTGAGCCGAAGAGACAGGGAGGACCTCATCCGCCTGTATATGGCTGCGGTGCAGCTGGATGCGGAAAAAGTGGTTGACCAGATGATCAGGATGGGAGCTACGGGTCGCGATGTGGACCGGACGGGGTTGGAGAGGGACATCGAGCGGCTTTTGAACAAATACTATGGCCTCCCCTTGAAAGAGATAAGGATCAGAGAGGTGGTGGACGAAGTGATGTCCACTGCTTTCCGCCATCGTCTGCGGCTCCCTCCCCAATTCTGGCTCTTGGGGAAGACCTTGGGCATGATGGAGGGGGTAGGGATGAGGCTGGATCCCGCCTTCGACTTCTTCTCCTTCTCCAAGCCCCTTGTGGAGAGGTTTTTAAGGCAGACCACCTCGCCCCAAGCCTTAGGAAGGAGATTGGCTCAAGGGGTGAGCGATTGGGGAGAGATGATTTTCCTCTTTCCACGCCAGGCGCAGCGAATCCTGGACAGGATGGAGAGAGGGGAACTGCAGTTCATCCTGAGCCTAAGGGAGATCAAAGGGGCCTTCGTGGAGATGGACAGGATAGCCAACCGCCTGGCCCTCAGCGTCTTAGTGGCCGCATTCATCATCAGCCTGGCCTTATTGATGCCCTCCGGCCTCGCTGGAGGTTGGCGGGACTGGCGCTTTTGGCTGATGATCCCTGGCTTCATCGCTGCTAGCATCCTCGGCCTGTGGCTTCTCTTCTCCATCCTGCGCTCCGGGCGACGTTGAGATACGCTCTCCCT
>CAYYKQ010000019.1:0-23016 GCA_964440965.1 uncultured Anaerolineae bacterium
TTCCAAGACTTTCAAAGAACACCCGGCTTAGAGTAAGCCGGGATTTGTGATTTCTGTCACAGTATTTTACTACAAGCCATATGGATTGTCAAGCCGATTCGACTTGCCTCCTCGCTGCTTCCAGGACATTCCTCATGAGCATCACGGTGGTCACCGACCCCGTCCCGCCGGGGACAGGGGTGATGGCCGAGGCCACCTCTTTGGCGGCCTCGAAATCCACATCTCCCACCCATCTGTCGCCCATGCGGTTGAAACCGAAATCTATAACCACAGCTCCTGGCTTAATCCAATCACCTTTTATCATCTCGGCCCGGCCCACCGCCGCGCACAGGATGTCCGCCTCGCGGCAAACATCGTCCAGGTTGACAGTGCGCGAATGGCAGATGGTCACCGTGGCGTTCTCTCGTAATAGGAGTAGGGCCATAGGCTTGCCCACGATGTTGGAGCGTCCCACCACCACCGCCCTTTTGCCCTCGAGTTTAATACCGTGCCGCTTGAGGATCTCCATCCCGCCGAGAGGGGTGGCCGGAACGAAGAAAGGGGGAACCCCTGGCGGCCTGCCCGCCGGAGCGACCTGGGCCAGCCGTCCGGCGTTGATCGGATGAACCCCATCCACATCTTTATCGGGGGAGAGGGCGGCCTTCACCGCTCCCTCGTCTATGCCCTTAGGGAGAGGCTCCTGGATGATGATGCCATGCACGCTTTCGTCGGCGCTCAGCTTGGCCACCAGGTTTACCATCTCCTCCTGGCTGGCCGTCTCAGGCAGGGCATGGAGTTCGAAGCCCATCCCCACCTTCTCGAAGGACCTCTCGATCATCTTGGCGTAGCTCACTGAGGCCGGATCCTCCCCAGCTCGCACCACGGCGATAGTGGGGGCGAAGCCGTGCTTTTCCTTGAATTCGGCCACCTCGGCGGCGATCTCCTCACGGATCGTTTTGGCCAGAGCCCTCCCGTCTAGAATTGTAGCGGTCATCATCGCCTCCTTTTTCAGCCTCCAAGCGCCTAGGCGTCTTAGCGTCTAAGCGTTGTATCGCTTAGGCGCTAAAACGCTTGGACGCTCGATTCATAACTTCCCCACCACTAGCTTGTAGATCTCCCCCTTCAGCTCCGACTTGCCCGCCAGCAGGGCATCCAGCCTGGCTTCCTCCCTTGTTACTTAAGGAGTATGGCAAGGATTATGGTAACCCACATCGGAATTAGGATCCCGATCATGATCCCTATGACCCACCATAACCTCCCCCTTATATCGCTGACCTCACCCCTGAGGCCTCCGATCTCATCCCTGATCTCAGCCCTGAGACCCAGGATTTCTGCGCGATTCTCAGAGATATCGTTCCTGAGATTGTCTATACGCTTGTTCGTGAGATCTATGGACCTTTTGATCTCCTGGAGAATCGCCTCGACCCTTGATAGCCTTTCTCCGATCTCTTCTGGCATTTGCTTTACCCCTCTAGCTTTGCAGCTTCCCCACTACCAGCTCGTAGACCTCCTCCTTCAACTCAGATTTGCCCTCCAGCAGGGCATCGAGCTTGGCCCGATTCTCGGCCACGAAGGCCTCATCCTTGATAGCCCTCAGGTTGATGAGCACATTAAGGGCGGCACTCCTCAGGCTTGCTTCGGCCAGAAGCGCCGCCACTCCAGCATCGCTCACCGCCATCACGTTCCCCTTCTCAGCGAGGGGAGTACACATCTCCAAAACCTCGACGCATGCCTTAGCCACACGCATGGGCACGTCAGTGGCGTCTTTTAAAGCAGCCTGGATGGCCTCAGCGCGAGCTCGCTTCTCCTCCTCGGTCTCACGAGGCATCTTGTATGCTTTAGAGACCCTGGAATAGACCTGGACATCCTCCTCCAGGAGCTCGATCAACTCTCCGCGTAACCTCTCCGATCGAGCCAGTATGTCCCTGATCTCCTCCTCCACATTGGCGTACCTCTTCTTGCCCAAGGTCAGGTTGCAGACCATACTGACAAGGCCAGCAGCCAGAGCCCCTCCCAAGGCAGCGCTGCTCCCCCCGCCAGGCACAGGAGCCTTGGAGGCTAACTCGTCTAAGAACTCAACGATGGACTTCTGAGCGAACCCAGCCATGCTAAACCCTCCTTATGGACAATCGGAGTGTATTGTAGCATAGATTATTCGAAAGGGCAAGCCGAAGCCGCTCTGGATTTTCGTCGGTTCTCACCAAGGGCTGATTGCCATTTGTCAAGAGGGGAAGTATAGGCTATAATATCGAGTGGTTTCCCAAGGAAGGCTTTTCTGACACCCATCTGCTCAGCATGAGGCCTCTCTCAGGAGCCATCGCCGAGAGGAGTGAAGTGAAGTTATCGGTCATCATACCCGTTTATAATGAGCAAGCGACCATCAAGGAAGTGTTGGACCGGGTCAGGGCCGTCGAGATGGAGAAGGAGATCATCGTGGTCGACGATGGATCCACCGATGGCACAAGTGAGATCCTGGCCAAGGAGGAGGCCAAGGGAGACCTTAAGGTGCTTCGCCATCGGGTCAACCGCGGTAAAGGAGCCGCTGTGCGCACGGGGCTGGAGCATGCTACCGGCGAGGTGATCCTGATCCAGGACGCCGATTTGGAATACGATCCCCGCGATTATCCCGAGCTACTTAAGCCTATCCACGAAGGCAGAGCTGAGGTGGTCTACGGCTCGCGCTTCCTGGGCAGACGGGAGGCCATGAGTTTCTGGAATGCCTTAGCCAACAAACTCCTCACCTTGGCCACCAATCTGCTTTATGGAAGCACCCTGACGGACGTAGAGACCTGCTATAAAGTCTTCCGAGCAGAGGTGATCAAGCTCATCCCCCTGCACTCCCACCGCTTCGAACTGGAGCCGGAGATCACGGCTAAGGTGCTTAAACGTGGCTACCGCATCTATGAAGTGCCCATCTCCTATGCAGGACGCAGACAGGAGGAGGGCAAGAAGATCTCCTGGTGGGATGGATTCATCGCTCTCTGGACGCTGGTGAAATACCGCTTCGTCGATTGATCCCCCTAATGGATGAGGATGAGAGGGGCAAGGTATTGGAACACTGGGCTGCTGGCGGTGGTGCTCATCTTGGGGGCAACAGCGCGGATTGTGCCTATTGCCGCCAACCGCTTCCACCAGGATGAGGCTCTCTACAGCTACTGGGCCCTTCTCATCGCCTCCGGAAGAGACCCTGAGCTTCTCTCCGTCTATGTTGACAAACCCCCTCTTTTCCTTTACAGCCTGGCTTTAGCCTTTAAACTCCTCGGACCCTCGGAGGTGACCGCGCGGCTGGTCAGCGAGATGGCCAGCATAGCCAGCATCGGTCTGTTGTACTACTTGGCTTCGGTGCTGTACGATCGCCCCACGGCGCTGGCAGCCACAACTCTGATGGCCTTTTCCCCTTTCAATATCCTCTTCGCCCCCACAGCCTTCACCGACCCGCTCATGGTAGCCTGGGTTTTAGCCGCCCTCTGCTTAGCAGCCAAGGGACGAGCCGGATGGGCAGGCCTCACCCTGGGATTAGCCATGGCCACCAAGCAACAAGGGGCTCTCTTCGCTCCCTTAGTCATTTTCCTCATCGCTTTAAATCCGAAAGCTAGGTCGAGTAAGGGATGGATGCGGTTCGCCCTCGGCATCTCAGCAGCGATGGGGCCGACCACCTGGTGGGATTCACTCCGCTGGCACATCAGGCCGAGCTACTTGGATAGAAGCCTCACCACCTGCGGCGGACTGGCCCTCGTCGATCCGTCCAAGCTGGGCGAAAGGCTGCTCGGTTGGGCAAAGGTCTTGGGCTATGTTACTGCCTCCTTGCCCCTCAATCTCCTCTTCCTCCTCGGCTTTCCCCTGCTTCTAATCTACGACCTCCACCGAAACAAAGCGGGGCTGCTCGACCTCCCCTTAGGAGCTTTTGTTCTCCTCTTCCTGCTCGTCCACTGGTTGTTGAGCTTCGAGGTGTGGGATCGCTATCTGCTGGGGATAGTGCCTCTGCTGGCGATGCTCATGGCGCGGGTCGCCTTGGTGGCGATAAAGCAGGTGAGCGGAGGGGAGGCCGCTGGCCACATGGCCGCCTTGCTCCTCATCGCCTGCCTGGCCGCGCCGGCTTGGAAGGCGGCTCACAGTGAGTATCCGATCGGCGGGGACCATTGGGCCTACGATGGCATAGACCAAGTGAGCTTCTACTTTCGGGAAAAGGTGCCCCCTGGCTCTGTTCTCTACCATCACTGGTTGGGTTGGCACTACTCCTTTTACATGTTCGGCCTTCCCCTTGACCTGCGCTGGTACGATTCCCCCTCAAAACTGGCTGAGGATGCGAGCCAGAAGGCCGATGTGCGACGTTATATCGTCTTCCCCAGTTGGAAATCGGAAACGGAGGTGCGGGCGGCTTTGGCTGAGAAAGGGTTAGTCCTACAACCCCTCTATCAGACCTATCGGCGTGATGGCAGTGTCTCCTTCGCTATCTATGAAATAACCAAAGTAGCAAGTAAGGCATATTAGGTAATAATTGACTAAACCTATGATCTATGTTATCATTACCTCAAATCGCCCTCTATTCGTTTAAGCGAGGTGCAAGGATGAAAAGGGTCAACGGGTGTCAGCAAATTGCTCCCGCCTTGGCGGCTGGTGGGTTGCTCTTAGTGGGACTGCTCTTAGGGTTGAGCGGTATGTCCCCCGCTGCCCACGCTGATCCAGGCATCCTGTACGTCGCCCCCGGCGGCAACTGCGGTGGGGCAACGCCCTGTCACGCCACCATACAGGAAGCCGTTGACGCCGCCAGCCCCGGCGACGAAATCCATGTGGCGGCCGGCACCTACACCGACATCCAATACCGGGGTGGCATCACCCAGGTGGTGTACATTAGCAAGACGGTGACGGTGCGAGGTGGCTACACCACTGCCAACTGGGATGTTCCCGACCCCGATGCCAACCCCACCACGCTGGATGCCCAGGGGCTGGGGCGGGTGCTGGTCATCAGCGGCACCATCACCCCCACCGTAGAGGGGCTGCGCATCACCGGGGGCGATGCCACCGGGCTGGGCGGGGAACCCTACTATGGCTGCGATGCTGGCGGCGGCGTGTACGTCTACGAGGCCTCAGCTATCATCAGGGATTGTGTGGTCTACAGCAACACGGCCACCACGATGAACTATGGGTACGGGGGCGGGCTGTATCTGGCCTGGAGCGACGCCGTGCTGGAAAACAACATGGTGGTCAGCAACACGGCCAGCAGCGGTGAGGCTGGCTACGGCGGTGGGATATACCTTTACTACAGCCCGGCAACGCTCAGGTACAACACCGTGATGAGCAACACGGCCGGGACGCACCGGGGAGTGAATTACGGCGGCGGGCTGTACCTCTGGGGTAGCGATGCCACTCTGACGCACAACCGCATCATCAACAACGTTGCCTCCACCGTCACCAATGCCTGGGCCTATGGCGGGGGGCTGTATCTATACTACAGCGATGCTCTGCTGACGGGCAACGTGGTGCAGGGCAACATAGCCAGCACAGGCTCGAGGGGTTACGGCGGCGGGATACGCTTAGGTGACGGTGCCGTCACCCTTGAGGGCAACACCATCGTGAGCAACACAGCCAGCACAGCCGGTTTCGGCTACGGGGGCGGAGTGGATATGATAGGCGGAGGTCCGGTCACTTTTATCAACAACGTGGTGGCCAGGAATCACGCCGACATCGAGGGCAGCGGCCTGCGGTTCTTGGGCTCGTCCTCATATCCCGCTTCCGGCCACCTGCTCCACAACACCATCGCCGACAACTACAGCAGCGGACAGGGGGTATACGTAGGCGAATACACCACCCTGGCCTTCACCAACACCATCATCGCCGGCCATCCCAGCGTGGGCATAACCGTCACCACCGGAAGCACCGCCACGCTGGAGACCACCCTGTGGTGGAATAACGGCGCAGACACCGGCGGCGGGGGCAGCATCTTCACTGGCACGGTCAATGTCTACGGCGACCCGGCCTTCGTTGACCCTGCTTCCTGGGACTATCACCTCACCGCCGGCTCGGCGGCGATTGATGTCGGGGTGGATGCGGGCGTGACGGTGGACATGGACGGCGACCCCAGACCCATTGGCCCCAAGCCCGACATCGGCGCCGACGAATTTTACAAAGGATATATCTACTTACCGTTGATATTGCGGAGCAGATGATGCTTACCGGATAACCACATTTTTCGAGGAGGTTACCAGTGATCCGTAGGAAAATAGGAATCGATGCTAATGTCCCCTTGCTCCCGGATGGGTCTATCTCCCCTCGCGTCGCAGATCCAAACATCATAGCTGATACAGGAGCCAAGTGGGTAAGGATAAACTTCGTCCTCGGCCCTTGGGAAAGCCCCACCGATCCAGAATGGGTCCAAGCCTACGACAGGATCATCGGAGGATTGGTGGACAAAGGATTGGAAATCTATGGCCTCATAGGATGCGAGGCCGTGCACGATCCGCCCGGGGACATGTTCAGGTACCACGAGAACGACACCCCAGCGGAAACGGCCGCGGCCGCCCACGCCTGGATAGACCATTACGTCGAGAACTTCGCCTTCATTGTGGAACACTTCAGGAACAAGGTAAGGGTCTACGAATCCTTTAACGAGCCCGATGACTGGCACGGATGGCAGCCAAGGCCCGATCTGCCTAACCCTCATTGGATTCATCCCTACTGGTTTGCCACCATGTTGGAGAAGATCTTCGAGGAGATCAGAAAAAGGAGGGGATACAGCGACATCAAACTGGTCTCGGGGCCCCTCCAGGGCTTGGAGATCAACAGGAATGAGTCGCCCAAGAGGTACCTCGATCAGACCTATGAGATAGGGAAGACCCTCTTCGGATGGCAGCAGGGCTCCTTCCCCTTCGACGGTGTAGGGTATCATATTTATGTCAAAGAGGGATTTGAGGAAGATCTGGAAGAGGCGGCAAGGGCTGTCCAGGAGACCTATAAATCATACCTCGACGGCATCTGGAGCGTGATCACCAAACATGAGGGGGAAGACACGGACAAGAGGCTTTACGTCTCCGAATTCGGCTGGCGGTCGATCGATGGGAACTGGGAGGAACACGAGGAGCTTCAAGCCAAGAAGCTCGAGACTGCCGTTAAAATCCTTCGATCAGATCCCCGTATCGGGGTTGCCATCTGGTTCTGCCTCCAGGATTTCGATGTCCCTCACAAGAGCTATGGGCTATACAAATCCACCGGCCTGGGGCCGGAGGACAGGAAGGTGCCAGCATATAGCGCCTTCCAACGGCTCTGCCGGGAGGAAACGGCCCTCTATCCTCTTACCTTACGGATTCCCACAGTCGAGGAGGTCCTGGGGGCGATAGGGTTGCCAAAATGGGACATGTTCAAGGCCCTTCAGTTGATGGAGGAGAAGTACGGACCCCTCAAGGAGTTAACACCCGGCGAATATTCGGTGATCTTACCCAGACGCCCGCTCTGGGGGAAGGGATTCTGGATATGGAAGCTGGAGAGATGTGAAGGTGGCAATCCACAAGCCATCGCGGAGAAGGCGAAATCCGCTGGGCTGGCTCATATCTTGGTCAAGATCGCCGATGGCTCATCCCCTTACAACGGCGACATCTGGCCGCTTGTGGATACACTGCGCGCCGCCGGCATCGGAGTATGGGGCTGGCAGTACACTTACGGGACCGACCCCGGTCCTAAGGAGGAGGCGGAATTCGCCGTTTCACGGGTCCGTCAATTCGGATTAGATGGATTTGTCATAGACGCCGAAGTGGAGTACAAAGGACATCCTGAGAGAGCTACGGAGTATATGAACGCCCTTCGCGATGGCCTTCCAGATATCCCTATAGCTCTCAGTTCGTTTTACCTGCCCGATTATCATCCTGAGTTTCCGTGGCGAGAATTCTTGGATAAATGCGACCTGAGCATGCCCCAGGTCTACTGGTATACCAGAGATCCCATCGAGGCTTTGGAGAAATCGCTGGCGCAACACGGGCGGTTCGGAAAGCCGATCTTCCCCACCGGTGCAGCCTACCGGATGACGGATACCTCAGCGACCCCAAACCAAATACAAAGGTTCTTAGAGAAAGCCTGGGATGAAGGCCTCCCTGGAGTGAGCTTCTGGAGCTGGCAACATGCCACAGCTGATATGTGGGAGGTGATTAAGGAATTCGCATGGGCGATAGGAGGGCGGACAGCTATCCACTCCCACGATATTCAAAGGGCCTATAAGACGATCGCCGAACTCAGAGATCAACTCAGTGCTAAGAGCAGCGAATTGGAAGAGATGAAAAGGGCTTATGCCCAGCTGGAAAGGCTTTCCAACGAGCGGATCGCGCAACTTGAGGAGCAATTCAAAGCGACTAAGGCCAAGCTTGAGGAGACCGAACAGGCCCTTGCAGAGCTGCAGGCGAAGCTGTCTCGATTGAGCTGGCTGGCAAACCTATGGCGCCTATTTCGACGAGGGGAGGATCGATAACCGATCCGAGTCAAAGCCCTGGGAAGAGCGAGATGCTAAAATCGGACAAAGGCTGCAAGGGTGGCATCGGTCGCTCCCTTAGTTGGCGTGACGCCTTAGTTTTAATCTCGCTCTTAATCCTTGTCCTTCTTTTTTTCTGGAAGATCGCCTTTACCAATCTCATCCTGACCGGCCTGGATGTCTTCACCTATTTTTATCCTTACCGGGCATACGCTGCTGAGGCTCTGCGCCAAGGGCATCTGCCCCTTTGGAATCCTTACCTTTTCTTAGGCGTTCCCTTTTTAGCTAACATTCAAACGGCGGTCTTCTATCCCCTCAATTGGCTCCTGGTCTGGCTATCCCCTCCCAAGATGGTGGCCTGGTCCATCCTGATCCACGTCTTCCTGGCCGGCCTGTTTGCCTATCTTTACGCTCGCTCCTCCCTGGGCTTAGGCTCCTTCGGCGCCTTTGTAGCCGCCTCCGTCTTCGCCTTCAGCGGCTTCATCGGAGCTCAGGTGGAGCATATTAACCAGCTTAATGCCTCTATCTGGCTGCCGCTGCTCCTCTTATTGATGGATAAAGCCGTGGAGAATCGCCGCTTACCCCATCTCCTTCTGGCTAGCTTGATCGTGGCTCTGCAGCTTCTAGCCGGACACATCCAATCGTCATATATCTGCCTGTGCGCCTTAGGGGTCTACACACTTTTACCAGCACTGCGGAGAAAGGGGGAATTCAGGCAAAGGGTCCTGACCTATCTCTCGGCCATGGCTTTGGGCTCGGCTTTGGCTGCGGTCCAGCTCCTGCCCAGCTGGGAGTTATCACGCCTCTCCATCAGGAGCGGAGGGCTTCCGTATCGAGAGGCCGTCTCCTTCTCCCTCAAACCCAGCCTGCTCCCATTCTCATTGCTCCCCACCTTTGGGCAGAGGGAGGTCTTCAGCGAGTACGTGGCTTACATCGGCTTCACTGGCCTGGGGCTTGCCCTGATCGGTGCTTTCAGGGAGCATCGCCGGCGGGATATCCTGATTGTTTTAGCCGCTCTGGGCCTTTTCTTGGCCTTTGGAGGGTACAATCCATTCTACTTTCTGCTCTACAAGCTCGTACCTGGCTTCGCCATGTTCCGTGCTCCTGCCCGCTGGCTTTATCTCTATACCCTCGGCATGGCCATGCTGGCTGGCTTGGGCGCCGATCCCCTGCTTCGGAAAATGCCCTTCCTTCGAATCGCCCTGGCGCTCTTGGTGGTGGGTGAGCTCTTCGCCGCCAGTCGCTCCCTGGCTTATAACCGCCCCACTGCGCCAGAGGCTTTCTCTTCGTTGCGTACAGCCCCAACTCATCTTTTGGCTCTCGAGCAAGGGAAATGTCCTCCGTCCCGATTCCTCAGCATCTCGAAGATGTCCTATGACCCCGGCGACCTCGATCAGATGCACCAGATCTTCGATAGTCAACTTCCGCCGAAAGCGGTGTACGATTTGGTGGTGGCGGCCAAACGGAAGGAGATCCTGGCCCCAAATCTGCCCCTGCTCTACAAAATCCCCAGCGTCGATGGCTACGACGGAGGGATACTGCCGCTTAAGCGCTATGTGACCATGGGGCAGCTCCTCTTTGACGAAGAGGGAAAGGCATGCGGTCGAACACCCCTGCTCGACGGCCGGCTGTACGAATGTTTAGAGGAGGTGCCGGAGGGGCGCATCCTATCCCTCCTCAACGTCAAATATGTGATCACCGATAAGGTCTACGATGTTTGGATAGATGATATTTACTACGACCTGTCGCACGAGGCTGTCTTAGGAAAAGGAACGAGCCAGGAGATGACATTGACCGACCTCCCGGACTTCGCTATCACCTCAATAGGACTGGTATCCCATTTGGAAGGAGCGGAGGGGTTTGGACAAGGGGAGCTCGTAGCTCAAGTGGTCGTCTTTGATGCTAAAGGCTCCGCAAGGACCGCCTTTCTGCGGGCTGGCCTGGAGACGGCGGAGGGAGAGTATGAGTTGGCAAAGGGCATTCGGCACAAGAAAGTCAGGGTAGCCCGCCATTGGCGCGATAACCCCTACGGGAATGATTACATTGCGCGCATCAAATGGGGGGAGGCCCTAACCCCTAAGGTCATTTCCATCAGATACTTAGCGCCGATGGGAAGGTTACATTTGCGAGGACTCACCCTTATCGATGAGCGAACGGGCACGTTCTGGCCTTTGGTCATATCCACTAAGGGGCACTTTAAGCTGGTGCATTCTGGGGATGTGAAGATCTACGAGAACCTGGATGTCTTGCCTCGGGCCTTCGTCGTCCACAGGGCATATGTTTTAAAAGATGAGCTCGCAACCATGGCAGCCATAGAGGGAAACGCCTTTGCCCCGGACGAAGTGGCTATTCTGGCTGAGGGGCAACCCATGGATATCTCTGCTGGAGGGTCCGATGAGGTTAAGATAATCTCCTATGAGCCGGAGAGGGCAGTGATCGAGGTTAAACTAGCCGATGAGGGCTATTTGATCCTCACCGACACCTACTACCCCGGCTGGCGCGCATTAGTGGATGGCCAAGGAAAGCCTATTGTCAGAGCCGATCTCCTCTTCCGGGCTGTCCATCTCCCATCGGGGAGGCATAGGATTGAGTTCATCTATGATCCTCTCTCCTTCAAAGTGGGCGCCTTCATCAGCTCGATAACCTTGCTGGGCATGGCGGTGAGCCTCGCTCGATGGTTAAGACGGAGGTGATCCCAGTTGCCATTTACTTCCCTTCGTGATACAATTAACACTGGAGCAAGGAATGGAGAAGCAGAGATTTACTTCGATGTGAACAGCAAGCATCTTAGGGAAGCCGAAATTTTGTAGCCAAGTTACAAAGAAGAGCTTAACGAACCTGAGGGAGGCTGGAAAAACTTAAGTGGTTCGCTTTTATACTCCCAAATGCCCAAGGGGGCCAGGCGATCGCGGGGGCCTCTGCAGGCCCCTGAGGAAAGTCCGAGCTCCGCAGAGCACGGTGCTGGGTAACGCCCAGGCGGGGTGACCCGACGGAAAGTGCCACAGAAACATACCGCTGGACTGGTTGCTGGAAGCTGGTTTAGGCCAGCATCTAGTAACAAGCAACCAGCTTCCAGTAACAAGCAACCAGCTTCCAGTAAGGGTGAAAAGGTGGTGTAAGAGACCACCGGCGGCTCGGGTGACCGGGCCGGCCAGGCAAACCCCACCGGGAGCAAGGCCAAGCAGAGGGGAAGGCTGGTATTCCGGCCGAGCGGCTGCTCGTCGCTTTTGACCCTCGGGTAGGCCGCTTGAGGCGATGGGTAACCATCGTCCTAGACAGATGATCGCCACCCTTCCGGCTGATGTTGGAAGGGGACAGAACTCGGCTTATCGGCCCCCTTGGGCGATTTCTGCCACCGATCGAAGAGATCGGTGGCTTTGTTTTAAAAAATTTAAGGTTATGTAACCTTAAAACTTGTAATTCTTGACCAAATTTTGTTGACAAAAGGATAAAATTGATGTACATTTAGGTATTGTAGTGGGGAAAAGTGGGAAAAAGTGGGAGAACAATCGTGTTCTCAGGCGAATATGAGCACACCATCGACGAGAAAGGAAGATTGATTATCCCTGCTGATTTCCGCGCCGAATTAGCTGAAGGGGCCTTTATCACCAGGGGATTGGATGGCTGCCTCTCGGTTTACCCCCCTGCTGTATGGGAAGCTAAGGTGGAAGAGCTCTCCAAGCTCCCTGATACCAGGCGGAATGTCCGTTACCTTAAGCGCATGCTGCTTGCAGGCCTGAAGTGCAAACTTGATAAGCAAGGACGCATTCTCCTGCCAGCACCCCTGCGTGAATACGCTGGCATCAAAAGCGAAGTCGTGATAATCGGGATGGATTCCCGCCTGGAGATATGGAGCAAAGAAAGGTGGCAGGAGAAGGTCATCGCCACCATTGAGAGCAAGAGCAGCGAATTTGCTGAGCAATTGGCTGAGTTAGGACTACTGTGAGCTTTCGTGATCCACAGGGCTGGGATAATAGGCAGAGGCTAAGAAGGCTAAGCACATCACTTAAAGGTCGCTAAATTACAGGGCTATGAACAACGAGGTAATCCATGTCCCCGTTCTCTATCAAGAAGTGCTCGCCGGGCTCCAGCCTAAGCCTGGAGGGCGGTATATCGATTGCACTGTGGGGGCAGGCGGCCATGCCCAAGGGATTTTGGAGGCCTCCAGCCCCAACGGCCAGCTCTTGGGGATCGACGCCGACCCTGAAGCTATCGCCCTGGCCCGAAAGCAACTGGCCCCTTACGGAGAGCGAGTCGTGCTGGTCAACGATAACTTTATCCACCTGGAAGAAATAGCTCGCCGCCACGGATTCTACCCCGTCGATGGTATCCTCTTCGATCTGGGATTGTCCTCTATGCAATTGGCGGCAGCTGAGCGAGGCTTCTCTTTCCGGAGGAACGGGCCCCTGGACATGCGCTTCGATCCTCGCCATGGGGAGATGGCCGCTGACTTAGTTAACCGCCTGCCTGTGGGAAAATTGGCCGAGATCCTCCGCCGCTACGGCGAGGAGCCCCGAGCATGGAGCATCGCTAGAGCAATTGTGGCCCATCGACCTTTGAAAACCACCGGAGAATTGGCTGTTGTAGTGGAGAAAGTAGTAGGACGTGGCGGGAGGATCCATCCTGCCACCAGAACCTTCCAAGCCCTCCGCATCGCCGTCAACAGGGAGCTGCAAGCTTTGGAGGAGGCGCTTACCCAGGCTTTGAATCTATTGGCCTCAGGCGGCCGCCTAGCCGTCATCTCCTACCATTCCTTAGAGGATCGCTTGGTCAAGGAGTTCATGAACCGGGAATCCCGAGACTGTATCTGTCCACCGGATCTCCCCATCTGCATTTGCGGTCACAAAGCGAATCTGCGCATAGTGACCAGTAAGCCGCTCAGACCCTCAAAGGAAGAGATAAAACGTAACCCCCGCAGCCGCAGTGCTAAACTGCGCATCGCCTCCCGCTTATGAAGGGGTAAGGATGAGCCTTTCACGCCGCTTTAGGAAGAATCCAAGGAGGTTGAAAACCGCGGAAATAGCCCTGCTTGCCTTGATCTTAGCAAGCCTTATCGGCTGGCTTTACCTGATGCAAAATAGCTGGATGGTCTCCACCGTCTCCCGCATCCAAGAACTGGAAAAAGAGAAGGCCCGCCTTAAACGGGAGAACGCTCAACTTCTCACCCAGATAGCAGAGTTAGAAGAACCGTCCCGCTTGCAGGCCAGAGCCAAGGAGTTGGGGTTCGTTCCCCCCGAGCGAACTGAGTATGTGATAGTGCATTATCGCCCCGCCCCTTCCTCACTTCTGCCCACGGAGGAAGCCCCTATGGCCGAGAAAGGGGACCTGAGGCATCGGCTTAGGGAGCTGTTCCTCAGGTTCTCCCTTAAACTGAGAGAATTCCATCGACGAACGATGCAATAGGAGGCAAGGTGCAGGAGAAATCTTTACGCCGATTGGCCTTCATATCGGCCATGCTTTTAGGGTTCATGCTCGTCCTCGTCATCCAGCTCGTTCGCTGGCAGGCATTCGAGCATTTTCGTGTTAGCAAGCGGATAAAGGAGATGTACCAAGCTATCAAGGTGATAGCTCCCCAGAGAGGCCTCATAAAAGACCGCGATGGTTACCTTCTAGCCACTAACTCTTTTCAGTGCGATGTGGTAGCTTCCCCTAACATGATAAGTAACCCCCGAGAGGTAGCCGATCAACTGTGGCCCCTCCTGGATTTACCTCGTCAACAGTTAGTGGAGGCCCTGGACGGAGATGAATCCTATGTCCCTCTGAAGCGAGGACTTCCGTTGGAGATAGGCGAGGCCATCTCCGATTTGGGCTTAATGGGCATCGATGTGAGGGTTCGAGCCCGGCGTGCTTACCCAGGGAAGACCCTCGCTGCCCACGTTCTGGGTTTCGTTGACTTTAACGGCAACGGCTTCTATGGCCTGGAAGAGAAATACAATGGACTCTTAAAGGGCAAGCCAGGAAGGCTGGAATGGAGCCGGCTCTTAGGGTTTAGCAAATTGGTATCCTCTCAGGACGGGTATGATCTCATCCTCACCCTTGACAGGACCATTCAATTCATGGTGGAGCAGGAGCTGGCCAGGGGGGTGAAGGAATTCCAGGCCGAAGGGGGAACGGTGATCGTCATGGAGCCGAGAACTGGGGCTATCCTGGCTATGGCCAATTATCCGGCTTATGACCCCAACCTTTTTTATGCCACCTTGCCTGAACTCTTCGTCAACTCGGCCATTAGCGAGGAGTATGAACCTGGCTCAGTGTTCAAGATAATCACCGTAGCCTCTGGGATCGAGGCCGGCGTCATCTCCCAAGAGAGCATCTTCTATGATGAGGGTTCCATAGAGATAGGCGAAAACACCATCAGAAACTGGGATGGGAAAGCCTATGGCCGAGTAAGCCTGGCCGACGTTCTCGCTTACTCCTTGAACGTGGAATGTGTTAAGATAAGCCAAGCCCTGGGGGCGCGGAGCTTCTATGAGTATGTGCAGCGCTTCGGCTTCGGACAGCTTACCGGCGTGGATCTGGCTGGCGAGATAGCAGGGGAGCTGAAACTCCCTGGCGATGGCCAATGGCATGAGTCCGATCTGGGAACCAACTCCTTCGGTCAGGGGATAGCAGTGACCTCCCTGCAGATGGTAACAGCCATCGCAGCCGTAGCTAACGATGGCCTGCTGATGAAGCCTCACATAGTGGAAGCGATCGCCGATGGGGAGAAGATCGCACCCATTCGGCCGGAGAAGGTGCGCCAAGTCATCTCGAAGGCTACTGCTCACGAAGTGACAGCCCTCTTAGCCGAGGCCATCCCAAAGGAGGCACCCGCCGCTCAGGTGGAAGGTTACTCCATCGCCGGGAAGACGGGCACAGCCCAGGTGCCTGGCCATGGCTCCTACAGGAGGGAAGCGAGCATCGCCTCTTTCGTAGGCTATGCCCCTCCCGATGACCCGGCCTTTGTGATGCTGGTCAAAGTAGACAACCCCCGAGCCTCGCCTTGGGGTTCAAAGGTGGCAGCTCCCATCTTCAAACGGATAGCCGAGCGGCTTTTATCCATTTTGGGCGTGCCGCCCGATTACGTGCGCCTGGCATGTGCAAACTCTAACGGCTGAACCCGGTTCACAGGAGTTTAGGGATGCTCACTCTCGCCGACCTGGTGGAAGGACTTACCGGCGAAAGGCCGCCTCATCTGGAACAGAAACTGGCCAAAGTGGTCATCGACTCGCGGGAGGCCTGTCCTGGTAGCCTCTTTGTAGCCTTGCGCGGCGAACGCCGAGATGGCCACGATTTCACCGCCGATGCCTTTGAACGTGGGGCGATAGCAGCTATCATCGAGCGGAAGTTGGAGGTTGGATGTTGGATATTGGATGTTAGACAGAAGCCTCTCCAACTTCCAACTTCCAATTTCCAACTTCCAGCCTGCTTCGTCGTTGATGACAGCCTGGCCGCCTTGCAACGCCTGGCCGCCTATTGGCGTGCCAAGCACGACGTTCGCGTGGTCGGTGTGACCGGCAGCGTGGGCAAAACCACTACTAAGGAGACGATAGCCTCCGTTCTTAGCCAACGCTTCCGCACCCTGAAGAGCGAGGCCAACTACAACACCGAGATAGGCTTGCCTTTGACGCTTCTGCGTCTGGAGCCCTATCACGAGCGGGCGGTTTTGGAGATGGGCATGTATGCTCTGGGTGACATCGCTCACCTGGCAGAGATCGCCCGCCCCCACATCGGCGTGGTGACCAACGTGGGGCCGATCCACCTGGAGCGGCTGGGCACGATCGAACGTATAGCCCAGGCTAAAGCTGAACTGCCTCAGGCACTCCCCTCAGCGGCAGATGGAGGGGTTGCCATCCTCAATGGCGATGATCCCCTGGTAAGGGCTATGGCTGAGAAGACAAAGGCCAGAGTCTTCTATTACGGCTTAGACCCCACTTGTGACCTTTGGGCCAGCCACATCGAGAGCATGGGACTGGAGGGGATCCGCTTTCGATTCCACTATGGCTTAGAGACTGTGCATGCCAAAGTCCCCTTGCTGGGTAGGCATAGCGTGCATTCGTCCTTGGCCGCTGCAGCCGTGGGCCTTGTCGAGGGCCTCTCATGGGAGGAGATCGTGTCCGGCCTCAGGAACACAGCTCAACTGCGCCTGATAGCGGTGCCCGGCCTGAGGGGCACGACCATCCTCGACGATACCTATAATGCCAGTCCAGCCTCCACCATCGCCGCCCTTAACCTCTTGGAGGAGCTGGAAGGTCGCAAAATAGCCGTGCTGGGAGACATGCTGGAGCTGGGTGCCTATGAGGAAGAAGGGCACCGCAAGGTGGGGCGGCGGGCGGTGGATGTGGTGGACAAGCTCATCACCGTGGGGGAACGGGGCCGCATCATCGGCGAGGAGGCTCTGGCTTGTGGAATGGCCAGGGAAGATGTGATGATAATGAAAAGCAATCGAGAGGCCATAGAATTCCTGCATCGACTCCTCGCCCCAGGGGATATCGTCCTGGTTAAGGGCTCGCGGGGGATGAAGATGGAGGAGATCGTAGCCGCAATGACCAATGAATCAATGACCAATTGGAAATTGCGATTTGGCCATTGAGATTTGGTCATTGGGATTTGGGATTTGAGAAATGGCTTACGCATTGACTTTAGGCACTATTTCATTTCTACTGGCCGTAGTCTGGGGAGGGCCGTTGATCCGCCTCCTCAAGAGATTTGGCATCGGCAAGCGGATACGCATCGAGGGGCCGAGATCCCACCAATGGAAGATGGGAACGCCCACCATGGGGGGATTAATGATCCTGGTTCCCGTGTTCCTCATCACCGCTGCCCTTAACATCGTCAATTTGATGGGCCTCAACTTGATAGGCCGCTCCATCCTGGTACCCTTAGGGGTGATAGTCAGCTTTGGGCTGCTGGGAGCCATCGACGATTTGACCTGTGTGCGAAACCCCAATGGCGTAGGGATATTGGGTCGCTACAAACTGCTATGGCAGACGCTTTTCGCCACGATCGCCTCCCTGGCCATCTACTTTGGATTGGACCTCCACATCGTGGGCATCCCTTTCGTGGCCAGATACATCGACCTTGGATTCTGGTATCTGCCTGCAGCCGTCTTCGTCATTGTGGGGAGCTCCAATGCCGTGAATTTCACCGATGGCCTCGATGGGTTAGCTGGCAGCACAGCCGCTGTGGCCTTCGCTGCCTATGGGATCATCGCTCACCTCCAGGGGCAGATCTACCTGGTGCGCTTCTGCTTCACCATAGTGGGGGCCATTATGGCTTTCCTCTGGTACAATGCCTACCCAGCCGACCTTTTCATGGGCGACACGGGTTCATTAGCCCTGGGAGCCACCTTGGCTGTAGTGGCCCTTATGACTGCACAGTGGCTGCTCTTGCCCCTCATCGGCATTATCTTCGTGGCCGAGACCCTCTCGGTCATCCTGCAGGTAGCTTACTTCAAATACACCAGGATCAGATACGGACGAGGCAAGCGCATCTTCAAGATGGCCCCCTTGCACCACCACTTCGAGCTTCTGGGCTGGTCGGAGACGCAAGTGGTACAGCGGTTTTGGTTGGTGGGGATACTTTCGGCCATGTTAGGGGTTGCATTAGCGTTGCTGTGAGAAGGGGCTGAGGGAAAGGTGGAGGCGATGGATTTCGATGGCAAGCGAGTGACCATTATCGGCCTAGCGCGGGAAGGGATGGCGCTTTGGTACGAGAGGATTCGAAGGGGATGAATCGAGATGACAGGAGAAATCTTAGTTGTTGACAAAGACGAGATCGTGGAGAAGGGCCAACGAATCTATGAGAAAATCAAAGACAAGTTAGAGCCCGAACATAAGGGAGAGATAGTGGCCATCGAGGTAGAGACAGGGGATTACTTCCTGGGAAAGTCGGTGATAGAGGCCACCGATAAGGCTCGTGAGAAGTATCCTGACAAGGTGTTTTACACCGCAAGGGTGGGCTTCCCTGTTGTCTACGTTTTCAGGTGAAAGTAATGCCAGATGAGAGGATACGTTAACGAGTTTAGGTAACCCCTTGTGAAGATCACAGTTCGAGGAAGTAGAGGGGATGTTACAACCCTCGCAGTGATTGACACGGGTTTTAACGGTCAGCCATGCTTACCAGTTGAAACAGCGATCCAATTAGGATTAGAATTGCGCTCCTCTCAGCTTGTGGAATTGGCAGATGGGACACGGAGACGCGAGCTGGTCTTCGAAGGCCTGATCACCTTAGGTGAGGAGGAGAAAAGGGCCGATATCATCCTTACCGAGGCCCGGGACACCTTGCTGGGGACCGGATTGCTTTTGGATAGTATACTGGAGATAGACTTCGCTAAGCGAAAGGTGGAGATAAGATGAATTTCGCCGGTATGCGAGCGACTATCATCGGCCTGGCAAGGGAGGGGACGGCACTGGCCAGGTTCCTGGCCGAACAGGGGGCCCAGGTCACAGTGAGCGACCTGAAAGGGGCCGAAGAGCTGGCGGAGAGCATCGCCGCCCTGGAGGGCCTGCCTATCCGCTATGCTCTCGGCGGCCACCCATCGGAGATCCTGGACGGGGCCGACGCCCTGTTCGTCAGCCCCGGCGTTCCCCTGGATGCCCCCATTGTCGCCGAGGCCCGCCGACGAGGGATGCCCATCAGCAGCGAGACGCGGCTTTTCGTCGAGCTTTGTCCAGCGCCTATCATCGGCGTCACCGGCTCCAGTGGCAAGACCACCACTGTGAGCCTGATTGGGGAGATGCTCAAGCTCGATGGCCTGCGCACCTGGGTAGGAGGCAACATCGGCCGCCCCCTAATCGGCCATTTGAAGGAGATCGAACCTACCGATAGGGTGGTAATGGAACTTTCAAGCTTCCAATTGGAACTCTTCGCCGCTTCTGGCAATTTGGGATTTGGTCATTGGCCATTGGGATTTGAGGGGATAAGCCCTCACATAGCTGCCATTCTGAACATCACACCCGACCATTTGGATCGCTATCCCTCGATGGAAGCTTACATCGAGGCCAAGAAGAACATCGTCCGCTACCAAAGGGAAGATGATGTGGCCGTTCTCAGCTATGATGATCCCGTTTGTCGCTTCATCGCTGAAGAGTGCCCAGGGCAGGTCCTCTTCTTCAGCCGAAACGCCGAACTCGATCGAGGGGCTTTCCTTCGCGATGGAGAGCTCGTGCTCAGGCTGGGGGAGAGGGGGCGGCGGATCTGCTCTGTTGGCGAGATCAAGCTCCCAGGATGGCATAACGTGAGCAACATTTTGGCCGCCTGTGTTCTCGCTGGACTGGCGGGGGCTTCGGTCGAAGCCATGTCCCATGTGGCCCGGACCTTCAAAGGGGTGGAGCACTGCTTGGAGTTCGTGCGTGAATTGAGCGGAGTTCGCTACTATAATGACTCCACTGCTACTACGCCGTCGAGGGTTGTGGCCGCATTGGAATCCTTCGATGCCCCCATCATCCTCCTGGCCGGAGGGCGGGACAAGCACCTCCCCTGGGATGAGATGGCGAAGTTGACGCTGAGGAAGGTGAGGCATCTGGTGCTCTTCGGAGAGGCGGCGCCGATCATCGAGAGAGCGATACAAGGGGCAAGGGGCAAGATGCAAGATGCAAGATGCAAGATGCACAAGTGTACCACGTTAGAAGAGGCGGTCGAGATGGCAGCGAGGGAAGCGCAGGCAGGTGACGTGGTGCTGCTCTCGCCTGGAGGAACCAGCTTCGATTCCTTTAGAGATTTCGCAGAGCGAGGCGAGAGATTTAAAGAATTGGTGAGGGGGCTTTAGGATGGCTAAGAAGAGGGAGAGCCAAGACTACATACTCCTGCTCATTGTGGCCGCTCTGCTCACCATTGGTCTGATGATGATCTATGGCTCGACCTTCTACATGGATTATCATGGGCAGTCGCTCTATTTCCTCCTCAAGCAGCTCATTTGGACGGCCATCGGCCTAGCTGGTTTGGCAGCCATGGCCCACATCGATTACCACAGCTGGCGGCGCTTCTCCATACCCATTATGGCTGGGGCCTTGGCCCTTCTCGTCGCCGTCCTCCGCGTCGGTGAGAGCAGATTCGGAAGCCAAAGTTGGCTTCCGAGCGGGTTGGGACAACCCAGTGAGTTCTGCAAATTGGCGATCATTATCTATATGGCCGATTGGCTTGCCTCTAAAGGGGAGCAGATACGCAAAGTGAGTTATGGGCTTGTGCCCTTCGCTATCCTCGTCGGGGTGGTGATAGGTCTGGTTGTGATGCAACCCGATTTCGGCACCGCCCTCCTCATCGCGGTTACTGTAGTGAGCATGTTCTTCATCGCTGGAGCCGAGCTGTGGCAGTTGGCCATCGGTCTTATGGTGGGAGGGGCTACTTTCGCCTTCCTGGTCATCCATTTCCCCTACGCTTTAGGGAGGATCAGAGAATTCATCCAAGCTTGGAATGATCCTTACCAGGAGGCCAGTTACCATGTGCGACAAGCCCTGCTCGCTTTGATCTCGGGAGGGATTTTCGGACGTAGACCAGGGAGCAGTTATCAAAAGTTCCGCCTGTATGCCCCTCACACCGACAGCATCTTCGCGGTCTTAGGGGAGGATTTAGGGCTGATCGGCACTCTAACTGTGATAGGGCTATTCGCAGCCTTAGCTTATAGAGGGTTTAAAATCGCCCGAGAGGCTCCGGATGCCTTTGGCACGATTCTGGCCGCCGGCCTCACCTGCTGCCTGGTCTTCCAGGCATCTTTAAACGCAGCTGTGATCACAGCCACTTTGCCCTTCACCGGCATTACACTCCCCTTCATCAGTTACGGTGGATCGTCTCTGATCGTCTCCCTGGCAAGTGTGGGCCTCCTCCTCAGCATATCCAAAGGCAAACGGAGGAAAGGAGCAAGGAAGGGTGCGGATTATGATCTCCGGCGGCGGCACTGGCGGCCACGTGTACCCCGCTCTCGCCGTAGCTGACCAATTGCCAGATTGCCAATTCCTGTACATAGGCAGCAGGGGAGGGGTGGAGGAGGGGATCATCAGGCGGGAAGGACTCCCCTTTGCCGCTATCTCGGCCGGAGGTTTGCGAGGGCTGACACCCTGGAAGGTGGCTTGGAACTTTATCAAATTGGCCGCTGGCTTTGTCCAATCATTGGGCATCATGCGCCGCTTCGCCCCCGATGCGGTGCTGGTCACTGGAGGCTATGTCTGTGTGCCCGTGGTTCTGGCGGCGAAGTTCTGGGGCGTGCCGGTGCTCATCTTTCTGCCCGACTTGGAGCCCGGCCTGGCCATTCGCTCCCTGAGTCGTTTAGCAGCCAGGATCGCCGTCTCATTCCCCGAATCGGCTGGCTTCTTCACCAATGAGAGGGTGGTGGTGACCGGCTACCCTGTGCGGGCCGAATTCTTCGCCGCTGAGAAAACCAAGGCCAGGAGAGCTTTCGGGCTGGATGAGGACCTTAAAACGGTGACCGTTTTCGGCGGAAGCCATGGCGCCCGCAGCATCAATCTGGCCCTTTGCAGCATCCTCAACCGCCTGCTTGAGACCTGTCAAGTCATTCATATCTGCGGCCAGCTGGACGCAGACTGGGTGATGAGACGTCGGGAGGAGCTTCCCCCTCGCCTGCGAGGTCGCTACAAGGTTTACCCCTATCTGCACGAGGGGATGGCAGATGCTTTGGCCGCTGCGGACCTGGTGGTGGCCCGAGCCGGGGCGGCGACCCTGGGCGAGTTCCCCGCCCTGGGGCTCCCCAGCGTCCTCGTCCCCTACCCCTATGCTGGACGGCACCAGGAACTCAACGCCGATTACTTAGTCAGCCGTGGGGCGGCGGTCAAGGTCACTGATGCTGAGTTGAGAGAGAAGCTCCTGTTGACCGTCCTCTCGCTCCTTAAGGATACGGATACGTTAGAGAGGATGGCCGAGAGGGCGCGAGCATTGGCTCAGCCTGAAGCGGCCCAACGTATCGCGGCCGAAATCCTAAAATTGGCTTTAAGCAAGGAGGCACCATGATACCCATCGAATTGACCTTCTGGATTCTTGTAGCTTTGTTCGGAGCTGTAGGCTTCATCCGCGGTTGGTCTAAGGAAGTAGGCACCACCACAGGCTTGATCCTGGCTATGCTCATCCTCAACCGATTTGGGGAAAAAGCGATAGCCTTCGCCAATAAGTTCTTTAGGGCGGCGGGAATGGAACAACTTACCATAGCTGAGGCCCCTTCTCTATCCAGATTCCTCTTCTTCGCCCTCGTCTTCCTAGCTGTGGCCTTCATCTCTTACCATGGGGAAACCTTGGCCCTGGGCAAAAAGGCCTCCGGCGTCGCCGAATCCGTCCTCGGCCTTTTCATAGGCCTGATAAACGGCTATCTGATCGCCGGCAACCTTTGGTTTTTCCTACATGAGCAGAGCTACCTTCCGGCACTCAGGATTTTCACCGAGCCGAGCTCACCAACAGCGCTCCTAATGATCAGGTTCCTGCCGCCGAGGATATTATCTGAACCGGTGTTGTTCCTTCTGTTGGTTCTATTGCTGCTCCTGCGGATCATCGCATGAATCGGGATCTGTCCATCCACCTCGTAGGAATAGGAGGCATCGGGCTTTCAGCCATAGCCAAAGTGCTCCTGGAGGAGGGCTATCGGGTGTCGGGCTCCGACCTGA